>NZ_RCDI01000001.1:0-344118 GCF_003675875.1 Halostella limicola
GCTGGCAATTAAGGATGCGGGTCTCGCTCGTTGCCTGACTTAACAGGACGCCTCACGGTACGAGCTGACGGCGGCCATGCACCTCCTCTCAGTAGCTCTGGTAAGCTCATCACACTGACTGTCACTGCTACTGTCGGAGCTGGTGAGATGTCCGGCGTTGAGTCCAATTAAACCGCAGGCTCCTCCGGTTGTAGTGCTCCCCCGCCAATTCCTTTAAGTTTCATCCTTGCAGACGTACTTCCCAGGCGGCTCGCTTCTCGGCTTCCCTACGGCACAGCACAGGCTCGTAGCCTGTGCCACACCTAGCGAGCATCGTTTACAGCTTGGACTACCCGGGTATCTAATCCGGTTCGTGACCCAAGCTTTCGTCCCTCACCGTCGGATCCGTCTTCTCGAGGCGCTTTCGCCACCGGCGGTCCGTCCAGGATTACAGGATTTCACTCCTACCCTGGACGTACCCCTCGAGTCTTCCGGTCCCAAGCCAGGCAGTTTTCGCCGGACGCCCACCCGTTGAGCGGGTGGATTTCCCGACGAACTTGCCTGGCCGGCTACGGACGCTTTAGGCCCAATAATAGCGGCCATCACTCGGACTGCCGGTATTACCGCGGCGGCTGGCACCGGTCTTGCCCAGTCCTTATTCGCGCACCACCTTACGGTGTGCAAAAGCGAGGGCTATATGCCCTCGCACTCGGGGTCCCCTTATCGCACTGGCGTGCAGTGTAAAGGTTTCGCGCCTGCTGCGCCCCGTAGGGCCCGGTATCTTGTCTCAGATACCGTCTCCGGGCTCTTGCTCTCACAACCCGTACCGATTATCGGCACGGTGGGCCGTTACCCCACCGTCTACCTAATCGGCCGCAGCCACATCCTACGACGCCGGAGCGTTTCCAGCTCAAGCCATTCAAGGCAGAGAGCTGTATGGAGTATTAGCCTCAGTTTCCCGAGGTTATCCTCCTCCGTAGGGTAGTTTGGCCACGTGTTACGGAGCTATTCGCCACGAGTCTAAGCTCGTGCGACTAGCATGGCTAAATCGGACCCCGATAGCAATGGCCTCCGGCAGGATCAACCGGAATGCTCCCAGCCACAGGGGCTGGGGGGTCTGGCGGGTACACTCGTGAAAGTGTACACCTATTGCGTGGTCCGTAATTCGGTGACCACCGGACCGTCTGAACGGCCGGGTGGCACCGAACTACCAAGGCTAACATCAGATTCCATCGTGTACGGCGGACCGCAGGGGTGGAATCCTCATTTCCTTCGGACTTCAGTGTATGGTCGAAGGAGTACTTAACCCCTTCGAACCCTCACGGCGAGCGACGAGCGCTCGACGGAAGTCCAGACGACGGGACGGTTTGAACGCCCCGCCAATCGCGTTGTGTCTTTCGCGTCTTCAACCAAGCACCTTTCCCACATAAAGGCATCGAATCGGTACCGGCGCCGGAGCGGTCCGACGGGACGCGATTCGATCCTAGTGGCGGTGATGGGTCCCCGTGGAGGGGAGCGACGTATCATCATCGATGTACCTTTCCCACATAAGCCCGTCGTTTCTAAGTTCGTCCAAACGTCGAACGACGACCGGGGAACGGATGCTCGGCGTTCCTGCCTCCGTGCGTCGAGGCCGGAGGGAGCCACCGAAGTGGCGTAGGGCGGAGCGGTTCGTCGCCCCGCGTTCACGTTCCATTCCGATGGCCGGGGTACATAAAAGGCCGTCGAACCGTTTCCGCATCGGAAGCCGTTGGCGTGCCACGGTTTTGCACTCCGGAACCGAACTCGACGGCAGTCGCTGAAAGGCGGAAGTGTCGCACGGCAGGAGGCCGGTCGGTCATCCCACGCATCGTACGCTCGGTCGGACCGGGTGTCACCGCGCACGTCGGAGTCGGCTTTCGAGACTCAAAGCAGTTTGGTCTCTTACGTGCGCGCACGTGTGAAAAAACGGTTCGACGACGAAGTCACTCGTCGAGGTGTTCGATGCCCTTCTTCGAGACGTTCGCCTCCGTGATCTCCTGGGGCATCCAGTCCGGCTTGTCGTCGGGCGCTTCCTCCTCCCAGGCCCATCCGTCGTAGATGTGGACCTTGTCGGTGCCCTTCTCGCGGAGCCGGAGCTCCGTTTCGTCCGCGGCGTCCTCGCTGGATGCGGGTTCGAGCCGGCGTGCGGCTTTCAGCGCCGCCTGCCGCGGCGTATTCCCGGAGAATACGCTCGATTCTTCGTCACTGTCTCGGAGCGCGAAATTTCGCTTACCGTCTTCACGTACCATGGTTTTGCCTCCGTGTCAAATCAGCACATGCCTCATTATAAATATATCCCCGAGGGAAGGGGGTTGAAGCCCTCATCTTTATAAAGGGGTGGTAGAGGATCGCCGGAAACGGGGAGAAAACCGCGGGTGAACCGGCGATATCACTCCCCTGTGACTTCGCGCGCGCCGATCGAACGAGGGGAGCGACGTGCGGGAACGGCAGGTCCCGGGCCTGTAGAAAACACTTAAGTATATCGTGTGGCGACTGTCGAGATAGAATACCGCGATGGTACGGAAAAAGAAGCTCAGCCCGAGTGGTGCGAAAGACGAAAACGGCGAGTACCACAACGTCCACATCAACCTGCACGAGGACGAGCTGGCGGTGGCTGGCATGGAGATCGGGGACGAAGTGTTCGTCCGCGTCCGCGAGGACAAGATCATCATTCAGAAAGCAGACAAAGACGAGGTCGAACACGAGTTCTAACGCGGTCCGGTACCGTCGCGGCGACTTCTCGCACCGAAAGCGACCGCTTCGCGAAGCTTTTACGAGTTCTTCCCCCACGGTACTGGTAATGGACCTGTACGACGTAGCGAAACCCGTTCTGTTTCGCCTCCCGCCCGAGACGGCCCACGGGCTCGTCCACGGCGGGCTGGCGGCCGTTCAGGGCACTCCGATGGCGAGGAGTCTCGCCGAGCGGTACGCCGTCGACGACGACCGCCTCGCGGTGACGGCGTTCGGCGAGCGGTTTCCGAACCCGGTCGGCGTGGCCGCCGGCTTCGACAAGAACGCGGAGGCGCCGGGAGCCCTCGCCGGCCTCGGCTTCGGCCACGTAGAGGTCGGCGGCGTCACCGCCGAACCGCAGGACGGGAACCCTCGTCCGCGGATGTTCCGCCTCCGCGACGACGAAGCGCTCGTCAACCGCATGGGGCTGAACAACGAGGGCGCCGCGGCCGTCGGCGATCGCCTGGCTCGGACCGACGTCCCCGTCCCCGTCGGCGTCAACATCGCAAAGACGGAGCACGTCGACGGAGAGGACGCCCCGGCGGACTACCGAGAGACCTACGAGCGGGTGGCCGACGGCGGCGACTTCTTCGTGGTGAACGTCTCCTGCCCCAACTCCGAGGGCTTCCGCGAACTGCAGAACCGCGACTCGATGGAGGCCATCCTCGGCGAACTCGTCGACGCGGGCGCGTCCCCCCTGCTGGTGAAGCTCTCGCCGGACCTGCCGGAGCCGGCGGTGGAGGACGCCCTGGAGATCGTCGGCGACCTCGACCTGGACGGCGTCGTGGCGACGAACACGACGACCGACCGGCCCGCGTCGCTGCGGAGCCCCCACGCCACAGAGGAAGGCGGGCTCTCGGGCAAGCCCATCGAGAACGAGGCGACGCGGATGGTCCGGTTCGTCGCCGAGCGCGTCGGCGTCCCCGTCGTCGGCGTCGGCGGCGTCTCCAGCGCCGAGGGCGCCTACCGGAAGATCCGGTCCGGGGCTTCGCTCGTTCAACTGTACACCGGCCTCGTGTACGAGGGCCCGTCTCTCGCACGGGAGATCAACGAGGGCCTGCTCGACCTGCTCGCGGAGGACGGGTTCGACTCCGTCGAGGAGGCGGTCGGCGCGGACCTCTGAGATCGGCGTAGAAAACGAGAGCGGCGATTACTCCAGCGCGTCCATCCGGAACTCGAACCCGACCACCGGTAGCTCCAGGTCGTGCTCGACGAGCACGGCAGGGTGAACCTCGCCGACGACGCCGACCGTCTCGCCGTCGATGACCACGTCGGCGGTGCGGCCGTCGACGAACGTCGGGTGCTCGGTCGGCGGGGTTTCGAGGTCGACGTCGAAGTTCCGGGCGATCGCCTGCAGGCGCGCCTTGGCGTCCTCGTAGGAAGCGTCGTGGCGGGCGAGAACGGCGGCGACGGTGCGGCGTTCGGCGACCCCGGTGTTCTCGGCGTCGTCCACGTGCGCGGCGAGACCGATCTCCGCGAGGTCCTGCGGGTACGACCGGTGGGTGTTGTTCTCCAGCACCATCAGCAGGGAGGGGAGCGCCCAGGTGCGAAGCATCGTGTAGTCCTCGCTGTAGGGCTCGCGGATGGTCGCCGGGTCGGCCGCGCCGACGGCGTCGTCGTCGGGGGCGACGTTCATCCGGTCGAAGTTCTCCGCCTCGCTGATCATGTGGAAGTTCAGCAGGTCCTCGAAGCCCAGTCCGACGAGCTGGTTCCGGACGGCGTCCTCCAGCTGCGAGCGATCGTGGCGGCCGCCCACCGTCCCCACGTCGGGGTAGCGCGGTTCGAGGTCGTTGAAGCCGTACGCCCGGCCCACGTCGTCGACCAGGTCGAGCGGGTGGAGCACGTCGACGCGGTAGGAGGGGACCTCCACCTCGTAGACGAGCGAGTCGTCGTCGTCGGTCTCGGCGTTCAGCCCGGAGCGCTCGAACAGGTCGACGACCTCCTCGGGGTCGAAGTCGACGCCGATGATGCTCTCGACGCGCTCGTGGGCGACGGACTTCTCCCGGGTGGAGAGGTCGGGGCGGACGAGTTCCCTGTCGGGGTACTCGACGGCGACCTCCTCGACCGTCGCGCCGCGGGCGTCGAGCGCGTAGCAGACGATGGAGAGCATCCGATCGATGGTCCACTGGTCGGTGCCGGTCATCTCGACGAACAGCTCGCGGGAGTCCGTCGTCACCTCGGTCCGCTTCCCGTTGATCACCGGCGGGAACGAGAACAGGCCGATGTCGTCGTAGATGGCGGGGTAGCGCTCGTACTCGCCGACCAGGTCGGCGTACGTCTCGCCGGTCGGGTGGTCGGTGAGCACGTCCGCGGGCGTCATCTCGCTGTTGCTGTCGAGCGGGACGAACCGGTCGCCGTCCGGGTCGATCCCGGTGTAACGGATCGACTTGCCCCGGCCCTCCTGTGCCGGCGCGCCCTTCAGCATCGTCAGGTCGTGGATGCCGATGGCGCCCTTCGCGCGCTTGCGGCCCATCGTCGCGTGGAGCTTCTCCTGCAGCTGGATCAGCGATTCGAGGGCCTCCTCGTCGAGGTCGACCCCGCGGACCACCGCGCCGGTGACGTAGGGGCGTTCATCGGGGACGTCCTCGACCTCGATGGTCCAGTCGGCGTCGTTGGTGTTGGGGACGTAGACGCCGCGGTCGTCGCCGTAGTGGTAGCGAAGCGAGCGGGCGATCCCCTCGACCGAGAGGCGGTCGAGGCGGTCGGGGGCGAACTCCAGCTGGAACTCGCCGTCCTCCGTGCGGCCCTCGAACTCCAGGCCGAGGCCGAACAGGTCCTCCTTCAGCTCCTCGTCGCCCTTCTCGTCGTGGCCGGTCAGGTCGCGCAGTTCCTCGGGGTCGACGTCGACGACTGGCATCAGTGGATCACCTCCGTGTTCCGCAGCAGTTCGAGGTCGGCGAGCGTACCGTGCACGTCGCGGATGTCTTCGAAGCCGTACATCAGCATCAGCAGGCGCTCCAGCGAGAGGCCCCAGGCCATCACGTCGCAGTCGACGCCGAGCGGCCGGAGCACCTCCTCGCGGAACATCCCGCTGTTGCCCACCTCGACGAGTTCGCCCGTCGTGGGGTGCGTCCCGAACAGCTCGAACGACGGCTCGGTGTAGGGGTTGTAGTGGGGCTTGAACTCCAGGTCGGTGATGCCGAACTGCTCGTAGAACTCCGTGAACGTCCCCATCAGGTCCCGCACCGAGAGGTCCTCGGCCATCACCCACCCCTCGATCTGGAAGAACTCCAGCAGGTGCGTCGGGTCGAGGGTGTCGTTGCGGTACACCTTCTCGACGCTGAAGAACCGCTGGGGCGGTTCGAGGTCGCCCTGCGCGTACCCGGAGAGGTAGCGCATCGACAGCGACGTGGTGTGGCCGCGCAGGTCGATCCCCCGCGCGACCTCCTCGGTCCACGGCGAGTGGTAGCCCTCGCCGTCCTCGCCGACGCCGTTCAGGTGGGCGTCGCGGACGCGCTCGACGAGGTCGTCGGGGAGCCCCCGGATCTCGGACGGGTTCTCCAGCGCGAACTGGTCCCAGTGGGTCCGCGCCGGATGGTCCTGGGGCATGAACAGGCAGTCGTTGATCCAGAACTCGGCGTCGGCGTGGGGGCCCTCCATCTCCTCGAAGCCCATTCCGACGAGCACGTCCTTCACGCGGTTCGCCGTCTGGCGGAGGATGTGCTCCTTGCCGCCCGAGATCTCCTCGGCGTCGGCTTCGACGTTGTACTCGGCGAACTCGACGTCCTCCCACTCGCCGCTCGTCAGCAGTTCCGGCGTGATCTGGCCGACCGTCTCGGCGGTCTCGACCCCCTCCATCAGCGCGGTGACGCCGTCGTCGGTGAGCGTCACGGCGCGGACGGTCGACTCGCTGCGCTCGACCAGATCCCGTCGCTCCAGCTGGTCCAGCGCGTCGCCGTCGGCGACCGATTCGCCGTCGGCGAGCGCCGCCAGCGCCGCAGCCTCGGAGTCGCCGTCGGGGTCCGCGTCCGGGTCGGCCGTGATCTCGCCGCCCTCGATGCTGCCGTACCCCTTGCGGGCGTAGTTCGACAGCGCGATGTCGACAGCGGCCCCCTCCAGGCCGGACTGACCGATGACGCGGCCCATCTCGACCGCCCCGGCGTCCGCGCCCGCGTCGAGCGCCGCCTCGTAGAGGCGCACCTCGGGAAGACCCTCGTCGACGTAGCTCGCGCCCTCGTCTGTGAGGGAGACGGACTCATCGGTCGACTCCTCGACGGCGACGAGGCCGCGGTCCGCCAGTTCGAAGGCCGCGCCCGTCACCGACTCCGGGGCGAGCCCCGTCTCGTCGGCCAGTCGCTCTATCGTCTGTGCCTCGTTCGCGCTCGCGGTCTCTAACACCGCGACCTGAGATTCCGGTAATTGCATTCGTTGGTTGGTGTACTTCGGCGTCGTCAGTTACCGATTCCGGTTCGGGACCGGTGGTTTCGTCCGCGGCGGCCGTGTACCGGCGTCGCGGAGTCCGCCACCCGAGCTATCCCGCGAAGAAGAAGCCGAACCCCGGACGGACGCACGGCTGGCGGGCGAGACACCGGCTGTGGGGTTCGGATGCCATGGTGGTAGATCGTCACACCCGCGTTAAAAACGTTGCGAGCGCGGTCGCGCGACCCCGCCGCGGGCGCGCCGACGACGCGTCGCGCGGCCGCCTCACGCCACGTTGCGCTCGTCGACGAGGTCGCCGTCCTCGAACCGGTCGCTCGACAGCGCCGAGACGTCGACGAGCGAGGTCTCCCCGTCGAGACAGAGGTCCGCGACGATCTGCCCCGTCGCGGGCGCGTGCTGGAAGCCGTGGCCCGAGAAGCCGGCGGCGGTGACGACGCCGGGCGCGCTCTCCTCCATGACGGGGTGGTGGTCGGGCGTGACGGCGTAGAGGCCCGCCCACCCGCGGACGACGCCCGTCTCCGGGCCGAAGTAGTCGGCGTAGTCCGCGGCGCACTCGACCGCCGTGGCGGCCCAGTCGAGGTCCATCGAGTCGTCGTAGCGGTCGGGGTCAACGTCGGGGTCCGCGTCGTCGAAGTGGCCGCCGACGAGCGCCCGGCCGTCGCGCTCCGGCCGGAAGTACGACCCCCTGTCGAGGTCGATCGTGAGCGGGTCGGTGCCGGGGACGGCACGGGCCGGCTCCACGACGGCGAGCTGCCGCCGGCGGGGGGAGACCGGGAGATCCAGCCCGGCCAGTTCGGCGACGCGGCCGGCCCACGCTCCCGCCGCGTTAACGACGTAGTCGGCGTCGATCCGGGCGTCGGGCGTCCGGACGGTGACGCCGGCGTCCGCCGCGCCGTCCGCGTCGATCCCCGTCACCGGCGCGTTCGTCCGTATCTCCGCGCCGGCCTCGCTGGCGGCGGTCGAGAACCCCTGGAGCGCGAGATGTGGGTCGGCGAAGCCGTCCTCCGAACAGTAGGTGGCGGCGACGAACTGGTCGGCGTCGATCGCGGGCCAGCGCTCGCGGAGGTCGGCGGGCGAGAGCAACTCGCTCGGGACGCCACGGTCGTTCTGCATCGTCACCTGCTCGCGGAAGGCGTCCGCGGTCGCCCCGTCGCGGGCGAGGAAGAGGTAGCCGGACTGCCGGTAGCCGATGTCGACGCCGAACTCCGCTTCGAAGGACTCCCAGACGCGGACGCTCTCCCGCGAGAGGTCGACGTTCACGGGCGTCGAGAACTGCGCGCGGACGCCGCCGGCGGACCGGCCGGTGCTGCCGCCGCCGATCGACCCGGCCTCGCAGACGGTGACGGACGCGCCGCGGTCCGCGAGGTAGTACGCACTGGCGAGGCCGACGACGCCGCCACCGACGATGACGGTGTGCACGCGGGGAGCGTCGCTGCCGACCGGCAAATCGGTTTCGGCGACCCGGCTCGGGTCGGCTCCCGCCCGACTCGGCGGGGTCGTCTCGCTTCGTCCCTCGTTCGTAACCGGCGTCTACTCCCGATTATAAGGATCGTTACTATGGTGTGAGTAAACGTGGCTCGAAAAGTGCGAGATAATATCACACCACAGATACGCAGACGAAGCGTGATGAAGGCGCTCGGCGCGGGCGTCGGGGCGTCGCTCGTCGGCGTCCCCGCCGCGGCCCGACCGCCGGACGCAGAGGGCGAGGACGCGTACTGGACCACCGGCGAGCAGTACGGGGCGGGCACCGTCCGGGACCACGGCGCGGACGACCCCTCGCGGGTCTGGTTCACGCTCTCCGAGGGCGCGCTGACGGGCGCGCGCTTCCCCCGCGTCGACCTGATGAACCTCCGGACCCTGGAGTTCGTGGTCGCCCAGCCGGACTCGGGGTACGTCGCCCGGACCTTCGAGGCCGACCGGACCGCCGAGTCGACGATCGAGCGGACCACCGAACCCGCGCGGGAGGACGCGCTCGTCTTCGAGCAGACGGTCAGCGACGCAGACCGGCGCTGGGAGCTCACCGTCGAGTACGCGGCCGACCCGGAGAACGACGCCCTGCTCGCGGACGTGCGGTTCCGGAGCCGCGGTCCCGAGACGTACGACGTGTACGCCGTCGCCGACACCGCGCTATCGAACAGCGGGCGGGGCGACGCGGCGAGCGTGGTCGACGACGGCGGCGGGAACGCGCTGGTGGCCCACGACAAGGGCGAGAACGACGACGCCGTCGTCCTCGACGAGGACGGGGAGTCGTACGACATCGCGGCGGCGATGACCGCCCGGCGCGGGTTCGACTGGGCGAGCGTCGACGTGGCCGGCGGCGACGCGGTCGGCGCGCTGCTGGCCGACGGCGCTCCCGCCGACAGCTACGAGGACGCGTCGGGCAACGTCGCGCTGCTGGGCCGCCTCGGCGAGGGCGCGAGCGCGGTCGACGACACGGTGTCGCTCGGATTCGCCGAGGCGGGGGACACGGAGGCGGCGCTCGCCGCCGCCGGGGACGCCCACCGGAAGGGGTTCGGCGGGATCCGGGCGGCGTACGCCCGAACGTGGCGCGAGTACCTCGATTCGCTCGACGTCCCCGACGCCGTGCGCGGCGACCCCGACCTGCGCGAGCAGTACCGCTTCGCCGCGATGGTCGTGAAGGCCGTCGAGGACAAGACGTTCGCCGGCGCGGGGATCGCCAGCCCCTCCGTCCCGTGGGGAGAGGCGGTCGAGGCGAACGAGCCGAGCGACTACGGCTACAACTACGTCTGGTCGCGCGACCTCTACCAGTCGTTCACCGCGCTGGAGGCGATGGGCGACGTGGAGAGCGCGGCCGACGCCGTCGAGTACCTGTACGGCTACCAGCAGGACGACGACGGCTTCCTCCCCCAGAACACGTTCCTCGACGGCCGGACGCGCTGGGGCGGCGAGCAGATGGACAACGTCTCGTTCCCGCAGGTGATGGCGTACCAGCTGAAGGAACGCCACGGCTACGGCTTCGAGGAGGCGGGCTACGGCTACGAGAACGTCCGCCGCTCCGCAGACTACGTCGTCGCGAACGGCCCGGACTCCGGTCAGGAGCGCTGGGAGGAGGAGTCCGGCTACTCGCCCTCCACCATCGCTGCCGAGATCGCCGGGCTGGCCGCCGCCGCGAAGCTCGCCGACGGCGAGGGCGAGCGCGCCGACGCGCTCGCGTACCTCGCGCTGGCCGACGACTGGACGGAGCGCGTCGAGGACTGGACGGCGACCGAGGCCGGCACCGACGAGCACGGCGAGACGCCGTACTACGTCCGCGTCACCGGCGACGGCGACCCGAACGACGACGACGAGCGGAGCCTGGCGAACGGCGGACCGACCCTCGACGAACGGAACATCGTCGATGCCGGGTTCCTCGAACTCGTCCGGCTCGGCGTCAAGTCCGCTGACGACGAGGTGGTGCGGAACTCGCTGTCCGTCGTCGACGACGCCATCCGCGTCGAGACGCCGCACGGCCCAGCCTGGTACCGCTACAACGGCGACGGCTACGGCGAGCAGGGCGAGGGCGACGAGCACCCCGCGGGCGCGCCCTGGTCGCTCGACAACGAGGGGAAGGGTCGCCTCTGGCCCATCTTCACCGGCGAACGCGCAGAGTACGAGCTCCGGGCCGGCGACGCCGGCACCGACCTCGACCCCGGTTCGCTCCTCGAAACGATGGCCGGGTTCGCGAACTCCGGGCGGATGATCCCCGAGCAGGTGTGGGACCGGGAGGACCCCACCGACTACGGCTGGGAGTTCGGCGAGGGCACCGGGTCCGCGACGCCGCTGGTCTGGAGCATGGCGCAGTACGTCCGCCTCGCGCACGCGCTGGACGTCGGGGAGCCGGTCGAGACGCCGGCGCTCGTCCGCGAGCGCTACGCCGGGGGTGAGCGCCCCGAGGGCCCTTCGCTCTCGGTCGAGTTCCCCGGCGAGGTCGTCTCGGAGCGGACCGTCACGGTGACCGGCACAACCGACGGCGCGGAGGTCGTCGCGAAGACGGCGACCGGCACCGTCCGCGCCGAACCGACGGACGGCGAGTTCTCGCTCGACGTGACGGTCGGCGACGGCGAGGCGACGATAACGGTCGTCGCGGCCACCGACGGCGACGACGTGAGCGATGTCGGGACGACCGTCCGGCGGTCGACGGTCGCGTACGTCGACCTCGGCGAGGAAGTCGCCGCGTGGGACGACCCCGCGGGCGACGACCACGGTCCCGGGTCGTACACCTACCCGACGGCCGCCGAGTTCGTCGACGGCGCGTTCGACGTCGCGTCGTTCGAGGTCTACGAGACCGACGACGCCTACCAGTTCCTCTACCGCCTCGCAGGCGACCTGACGAACCCGTGGGGCGGCGACGAGTTATCGCTCCAGACATTCCAGGTGTACTTCCGCGACCCGGCTGCCGACGGCGGGACGACCGACGCGCGGGAGGGCGTGCGGGCGTCCTTCGAGGCCCCGTACCAGCGCCGCCTCGTCGTCGAGGGGTTCGAGCCGCCGCGCGTCGAGGCCGCCGACGGGAGCACCGTCTCCGACGACGTGTCGGTCACCGGGTACCAGTCGGTCGACGCCGTCAAGATCGAGGTGCCGAAGGCCGCGGTCGGGAGCCTCGCGGAGCTCTCGCCGCTCCTGCTCGGACAGGACGGGTGGGGCCCGGGGCGCATCCGGACAGTCGACGCCGACCGCGCCGACTACGCCTTCGGCGGCGGCCGCGACGACGACGCCAACCCGAACGTCATCGACCTCGTGACGCCGGAGGGCGTCGACCAGTCCGAGGCGCTCGCCTACACCGCCGACGAGCGGGCGACGATCCCGTACCTGTCGCTGGAGCGGTGACGCCGGCGGGAGAACGGTAGCCGCGAGAGCGCCTTACGCCCGCTTTCGGGCGGAGTCGAGGTCGATGTCGACCTCATCCAGTTTCTCTTCCCACTCCTCGCGTTTCTCCTGGTGGTCTTCGAGGAACTCCTCCATCAGCTCCGCGGCCTGTTCCTTGCAGCCGCCGCAGAGGCGCTCGCCGGTGACGCACTCGTCGTACACCTCCTTCGCGAACTCGTCGTCCTCGCCGGCGAGCAGGTAGGCGTACAGCTCGTAGACGGGACACTCGTCGGCCTTGCCGCCGAGTTCGCGCTGCTCCTCGGCGGTCTCGCGGCCGCCGGTCGTCGCCGCCTTCACCTTGTCGTAGCCGTCCTCGGGGTCGTCCAGCAGCGAGATGTGGCTGGCGGGGATCGAGGAGGACATCTTCCCGCCGGTGAGGCCAGTCATGAATCGGTGGTAGATCGAGGAGGGCGGCACGAAGCCGTAGCCGCCGTTGTCGATCTCGACCTCGCGCGCCAGTTCCTCCGCCGCCTCGCGGTCGAGCTCGAACGAGTCGACGTGGCCCTCGTAGACGCGCTTCTCGCCGTCGACGGCCTCGATCAGCGCGTCGAACGCCTCGTCGGTTGCCTGCCGGGCGAAAAAGCGCGTCCGGGGGCGGAGCGGCTCCTTGCCGGCCTCCGACAGCTTCTCGACCGCGGAGTCGCGGGCGTCGGAGGGCGCGACCTCCTCTAAGAGCCAGTCGGCGGCCTCGCCGCAGCGCGGCCGGTCGGGGTCCTCGGCGTACTCCTCGCGGGCGTCGTACGCCCGCCGGAGGAGGACGCGCTCGGCGTCGTCGGCCTCGAAGCTCGCGAACGCCTCAGTCACCTTGAAGAAGCGCATCCGGGCGGCGAGGTCGCGAGCGAGGCGGACGTGCGGGTCCTGGTCCGGGCCGACCGGGATGACGGTCGGCTTCGGCTCGTCCAGTTGGGGGTAGAGGATGTCGGCCATCTGCGTGACGACGCTCTGCATGTGCGAGACGTCGGTCTCGCCGTCGAAGCCGTAGATCCCCTGGAACTCCGAGAAGCGCGCCTCGCTCCCCAGCTCGAAGGCGAGGTCCTGCACCTCGCGATTGCTGGACTGGCGGTACAGCGTCCCGTCCTCGGGGTCGAAGCCGAGCGCCAGCAGTGAGAGGACGTAGTCCCGGGCGTGCTCGTCGATCTCCGCCCACGACAGGCCGCGGGCGCTGTGCGCTTCGAGGTCGGCGATGAGCGCGTGCGCATCGCCCCCCTGCTCCTGATGCCAGATGATCTCGTCGAAGACGAGCTTGTGGCCGATGTGCGGGTCGCCGGTCGGCATGAACCCGGAGAGCGCGGCGAACGGCTCGCCGTCGCGCATCGCGTCCGCCACGGGGCGGTAGTCGCGGTGGCCGAAGATGACCCCGCGGCGCATCAGGTAGTGCGGGTCGGGCACCTTGGGGAGCACCTCGTCGAACTCCTCGATGCCGAACTCCTCGAACAGCTTGCGGTAGTCGGAGACGTTGGAGGACCCCCAGGGGTCGAGAGCCACGCCGTCGACGGTTCCACCGTCTGCTCGAGGCGTCTTCGACGCCTCCGTGTCCGCGCCGGCGGCCTCCGTTCGGCCCCCGTCCGGGCGGGCCTCCTCGTCGGCGTCGCGAGTCTCGTCAGTCATTACCGTAGCATCGCGGCGACACGTGCAAAAGGGGTTCGTTTTCGGGGCTTCGGGACGGCGACGTACCGACGCGTCCGGAGCACGAACCGGGACGGTGCATGCCGGGTCCCGACCTACGGCGTCAGTCGCTCGACCGACAGCCACCGCACCGAATCGCCGTCGCCGACCTGCGCGAACGTCATCGTCTTGCGGACGCCGTGGGCGAGGCGCACGTCGAGCGCCAGGTCCCGCGGGGCGAACGCGTACTCCGACGGGAGGACGCGGACGAGCCGTTCGGAGTGGCCCAGGTCGTCGACGCTCTCGACGTCGGCGTACGTCCGGAAGTCCGCGCCGAACTTGAAGCCGGTCTTGGGGACGACGCCGCGGTCCCGCAGGTCCGCGTACGCCCGGAGGCGGCGGTCGAACCGTTCGCCTTCGACGGCCCGGCCGCGCTCGCGGACGGCTTCGCGGGTGAGATCCAAGGCACCGCGGTCAGCGAGGTACGCCGCCTCGACGAGCGACAGCTGGAGCGCCTCGCGGTCCCCGTCCCGGCCGGCGAGCGGCTGGCCGTAGAACCCATGCTCGTGGAGGCGAGCCGGCGCCTCCCAGCAGACGACGCGGTCCGAGAGCAGGTCGACGGGGACGCCCTCCGGGAGGTCGACCCCGCTGGTGCCGCCCACGTCCGGCCGGCCCGTCTCGAAGTACGTTATCTCGCTCTCCTCGTCGACGATGGCGAGCACGCAGTCGCCGAGCGCCGCTGCCGGGACGGACGCCCGCTCGCCCACGGCCCGCACCCGGTAGGCGACCTCGCCGTCGCCGGGCCCCTTGCCGCGGGGGTAGACGTGGAAGTCGGCGTCGCCGGGGTCCGGCACCCAGTCCTCGCGGGCCGGCGAGAGGTAGAAGCCCCGCTCCCGGAGGTCGGCGTACACCAGAAAGCGCACGCCGAAGCGCGGGTCGTCAACCGCCGCGAGGAACTTGCGGAAGCTCGCGCCGTCGACGGCGTCGAGGTCGCCCCGGAACAGGAGGTGGGCCGCCTCGACGCGCGAGAGCGCTATCTCGTTCCCGCCGAGCGGCCGACCGTAGCCCCGGGAGTCGTAGAACCGCTGGCGCGCGTCGCCGCCGACGCGGACGACGCCGTCCTGCAGATGTCCGTCCATGGCAGGGGGTCGGCGTCGCGGGGGCAAAGGGCCTGCGGTAGCGAGCGCGAGACCCGCGAGACCCGAGCGCAGCGAGGATCTCGGAACGGGCGAGCGGGGACACGACCAGCGAGGTCCGAGAGGCGGGCGAACAGACCGCCCAGCGCTCACCGCGCCTCGCAGGTCCCGTCGAGACAGCGCCGGCCGCCGGTGTCAAACAGCGGCAGGCCGCAGGTGCACTCGCCGACGACCGTCCCCCCGGGGAGCGAGAAGCTCGCCTCGCAGTCGGGGTAGGCGTCGCAGCCGGCGAGCAGGCCGCCGCGGCGCAGGATCCGCAGGTCGTCGCCGCAGTCCGGGCAGTCCCAGGCGCGGTCGAACGCCGCCTTCACGGCGTCTTCGAGCGGGTCGCACTCGCGGTCGAGGCAGACGTCGAACGGCTGACCGCGCTCGACCCGAAGGCGGGGGCGACCGCAGTCGCAGCGCTCGTCGGTGACCGTCGCGCCCGCCGGGAGGCCGTGGCGCGCGCCGCAGCCGAGACACGAGACGGCGCCGCCGGTCCGGACCAGCGTCCCGTCGCAGTCGGGGCACTCGCCGACGGGTGTTCCGGCCTCGCTGGCGGGGTAGCGCGCGAACCCGTCCTCGGCGTGGGCGACGACCCGGAGGCGCTGGTCGCCGGCGCGGGCGTCGACCGCGAACCCCTCGTCGCGCGAGCAGGCGACGGCGTCCGCCCGGGTGAGCCACGCCACGGGCTGGTAGCCGTCGGCGTCGTGGACCAGCACGGTGTTGTCGGGCTTGACGACCACGGTGACGCGGCCGCGGTGTTCCTCGCGGCGGTCGCCGTCGAAGACGACCGTGCAGTCGCCGGCCAGCACGCGGATCGGGTCGGTGGAGTCCGTCGCGGACATGGACCGGGGTGGCCGCGGTTCGGTACTTAAACCCGAGGGACAGCACTATTGGCGGTGCGCGCCGTCGGTCAGGTCGTGTCTCCGAAGGCTGTGCTGTTCGACATGGACGGCGTGATCGTCAACTCCGAGGACTTCTGGGTCGAGCTCGAGACCGAGGAGATCCTGCCCGCCGCGGTCGAGGGCCAGGAGGTCTCGGAGGACGAGATCACCGGGATCAACTACCGGGAGATATACGACTACCTCGACGAGCGCTACGAGGTCTCGGTCGGCCGCGAGGAGTGGCTGGAGTACTACGAGTCCGCGGCCGGGGATATCTACGCGGAGAAGGTCGACCTGATGCCGGGCTTTCGCGACCTGCTCGCGGCCCTGCACGACCGCGGCCTGCGGGTCGCGGTGGTGTCGTCCTCGCCCCACGAGTGGATCGGGATGGTCACCGAGCGGTTCGGCATCGACGGCGAGTTCGACGCCGTGATCAGCGCCGACGACGTCGACGCCGACAGCAAGCCCGAACCGGACGTGTACGAGCACGCCGCGAGGGAGGTCGGCGTCGACCCCGCGGACTGCATCGCGGTCGAGGACTCGAAGAACGGCGTAAAGTCCGCCAAGGCGGCCGGGATGACCGCGATCGGCTACCGGACCGAGACGAACGCCGAGATGGACCTCTCGGAGGCGGACGCGGTGGCCGACGGGGCCGAGGAGCTGCGTGAGGAACTGCTCTCGCGGACGGAGTGACGCCCCTCGCACCGGCGAGACCGCGGCGGGGAACCGCCGCGCTCGCCGGCGACAGACGCCATCCGCGGAGCGTCGCGACCGACAGTCAGCCGAGGACCCGCACGAGGTACAGCGCGAGGTCCCCGTCGACGACGATCAGGTACGAGGCGAACCCGGCGGCGGGCACCCACACCGATCGCGACCGCTCGTAGCCCACTCCGGCGGCGGCCGCGACGACCGTGAGGCCGACGACGTTGGCCACGAACGCCTCCGGGTACGACCGGACAACGGACGCGCCGAGCACCGCGACCCCGACGACGAGGACGGCGACCGCCGCCGCGACGAGCGGCGTCACCTCGACGTCGACCACCCGCGGGAGGCGCCGGACGCCCCGCCCGACGAGGAACGCGGCCGGAAGCGAGACGAGGAGGACCGCCGCGGCGGTCGTCAGCGCCGATCCTGCGCCGGTGGCCGATGTTGCGACGGCCGTGGTTCGGCCGATCTCCCCGGAGACCCACGTCGTGACGCCGACGAGCGCCGCGACCACCGCAACCGCGACGGGCGGGCCCGCGCATTCGCGGAGGCTCTCCTGCACCGCGCCGTGGTACAGCACCCCCGACCCGGCCCCGACGAGTGCGCCGGGGACGACCACGCGCCACAGCAGCACGGACGCCGGTATCGACGAGGGGGCGACCCCACGGTCGAGGGAGACGAGGAGCGGATCGGCGGTGGCCGCGAACACCGCGATCACTCCCAGCCCGGCGAGCGCGGACGAGAGGGCCGTCGCTCCGGCAAGGAAAACCGCACTCGGGTCCGGCACCCCGGCGCGCACGTCGAACCCCCGCGCTTCGGCGTAGACGAACGCCGGCAGCGCCATCGCCACCGCGCCGCGGAGGAGCGACGTGACGACGTCGCCGGGGAGCGCCGGGAGGTCCATCGCCCCGTGCAAGACGTACCCGACGACGAGCAGGAACAGCGCCGTCGCCCCGCCAATCTGGACGAGTTCGTGGCGTTCGAGTCCGTCGGCCGAGTCTCGAAGGCGACGGACCGCGGCGTAGGCAGCGGCGAGGGTCGCCACGCCGAGCGACGCGTACACCGCCGCACCCACCAGTCGCGGGTCGAGGGGGACCGGCATCAGGTCGCGGAGAGCGCCTACGCTCGCTGCGGCGGCGGTCTCCAGAAGCATCGACGCGAGCAGCAACAGGAAGAGCGCGCCGTACTCGCGCACTGGGAGGGCACCGCGGGCAGCGAGCGTCCGGATGACCATACCGTCGGGTCGTTCGCACCCGACAAAAAAGCGCAGATCGCCCCCAGTGTCGCCGCCGAGCGCGGCCCGCCGTCACTCGACGCGGACCGTCCGGCGCTCCTCGACGGGCACCGTCGGCAGGTCCGGGAACGCGACGCTGACGGTGAACTCCATCTCGTCGTCGCTCCCGCCGAACACGCCGACGGGGACGGTGAGTTCGTCGTCGAGGTAGCCCTCCGTCGTCGTCATCTCGACCCCGTTGACGGTGACGCGGAGGCCGGCCCGGGCCGCCCCGCCCGCGTTGCCGACCGTCACCTCGCGCATCTCGTTCTCGCCGCGCGCGACGGTCTCGGGGAAGTCGCCCCACTCGATCGAGACGGCCGGCAACTCGCCCGCGCTCTCGACGACGCGCTCGGCGACACCCTCCGAGAGGCCCGCGGCGGCGAGGCCGTCGACGCCGGCGGCGACGATATCGCCGGGCGTCTCGATGCCCTCCTTCGCGAGCTTGCTCGCGCGGCCGGCCCCGACGCCGTCGACCGCGGTGAGGCCCGCGGCGGCGTCGCCGACGCCGTTCTCGACGCGGGCCTCGACCCGGCGGGCGAGGTTGGCGGCGTGGGGGTCGGCGAAGCGCTCGAGGAAGGCCCGCAGCGCGGACAGCAGGCGGACGGCGTTCTGGCGGATCACCCACGCGTCGCTGCGCAGGTCGGCCGGCGTCGACCCCGTCATCGACGAGCGGAGGATGGCGAGCACCTTCCGCGGGCCGGGGTCGAGGTCGCCGGCGTTCTGCCCCGTCAGCACCGCGTCGACCGCGTCGCGCTCCGACTGGCGCGCGCTGACGCTGTCGAACTCCGTCGCGCCCGCGACGGTCTGGAGGACGGCGTCGGTCGTGATCGACTCGCGCTCCGTGAGGGCGTGGAACCGCTCGGCGGTGGCGAGCCGGAGGTAGTACTTCGAGGCGAGCACGCCCAGCCCCGTCGCCTCCACGCCGAGGTTCTCGTCGGTCTCGACGAAGCCGCGGTCGACGAGGCGTTCGAGTTCGCCGCGCACCCGCTCGCGGAGGTTCTCGAAGTCGTACTCCGTCGGCTTGCTCTGGGCGCGGACGTAGTAGAACGTCGTCTCCAGCCACGTCATCACGTCGTCGAGGTCCTGGATGGTGCCCATCGCGATCTCGGCGTTGAGGTGCGCGTCTAAGTCTTCCGCGAGGCGGGACTCGATCTCCTTGCCGTCCCGCAGCAGCCGGCGGTACTTGTCCGCATCCGAGCGGTCGCAGACGACCCAGCCGAACCCCTCGTCGTCGTAGCCCGGTCGCCCGGCGCGGCCGAGCATCTGGAGCACGTCGAGGGGGCTCATGTCCACCTCGCCTTCGAGCGGGTCGTGGAGCTTCGTGTCCCGGATGACGACGCAGCGCGCGGGGAGGTTCACGCCCCACGCGAGCGTCGACGTGGAGAACAGCAGCTGGATCCTGTCCTCCTTGAACCACTGCTCGACGAGGTCCTTGTCGTTCTTCGAGAGGCCGGCATGGTGGAAGGCGACGCCGTCGAGGACGGACTTCCGGAGCGTCTCGTTCTCCAGGCGCTTCGTCTCGGTGTGGAAGTCGTAGTCGCCGCGCGCGCCGACCGGGACGTCCCGTTCGGCGATCTCGTCGCGGGACTTCTTCGCCGCCTGTACGGTGTCCTGCCGCGAGGAGACGAACACGAGCGCCTGCCCGCCGTCGCGGATGTGCGGTTCGGCGAGGTCGAGCGCGCGGTAGAGCCGCCGGTACTTGTCCTCGAAGGGGTTGTCGCCGTGCGTGTACGTCTTCACCCCCGCCGTCAGGTCGACGGGGCGGTAGTCGTCGTCGAAGTCGAAGGTCGTCTCTGCCGGCGCGTCGAGCCACGCCGCAACGTCGTCGATGTTGGGCATCGTCGCCGACAGCGCGACGATCCGCGGGTCGCAGAGCCGGCGGAGGCGGGAGACGGTCACCTCCAGGACGCTCCCGCGGCGGTCGGAGTCGAGCAGGTGCACCTCGTCGATGACGCAGCAGTCCACGTCCGTGATGAAGGAGTAGCGCGGGGTGTCGTGCTTCCGGGTCGCGGAGTCGGCCTTCTCCGGCGTCATCACGAGGATGTCGGCGTGGCGGGCGCGCCGGGGGTTCAGGTCGCGCTCGCCGGTGACGACGTAGACGGAGTAGCCGAGGTCCTCGAACCCCTCCCACTCGCTCTCCTTCTCGTTGGTCAGGGCGCGCATCGGCGCGATGAACAGGGCGGTGCCGCCGTCGCGGAGCGCCTTGCAGATGGCGAGCTCCGCGAGCGCGGTCTTGCCGCTGCCGGTCGGCGCGCTGACGACCACGTTCTCGTCGCCGTCGAGGATCGGTTCCCAGGCCTCGCGCTGCATCTCGTTGAACTCCTCGAACGCGAACGCGTCGGCGAACTCCGGGACCGTCTCGGCGACTTCCATCGTGTGGTTCGGGGGGTCCGGGGGTCAAATGCGTTTCCTTCTCGGAGGATAGCGGGGACGAGCGGAACCGAGGGACGGCGAGGAAGAACGCGGTCGGCCGCGGCGTTCAGTCGTCCGCGACCGCCTGCGCCGCGGCGCGGTCGAACATCCCGGACTCGACGCTGTAGCGGTAGTACGCGCCGAGGCCGACCGCGGCCGCGACGTTCGAGAGCGTCACGGCCCAGAAGACGGCGTGAACCCCCATGTCGAGCAGGACGACGCCGGCGACGGCGATCGGGAGGCGCAGGGCCCAGTACTGCAGCAGCGAGGCGACCATGCTCGTCCGGGTCCGCCGCGCCCCGTTGAACCCGGCGCGCAGGACGTACGTCGCGCCGATGGCCCAGTACCCGTACGCCAGGATCCGAAGGTAGTCGACGGTGAGACCGAGCGCCGCCTCGGAGACGTCGGGGACGAACACCTGCGTGAGCGACGCGGGGAACAGCCACTGGATCGCGCCGACGGCCGTGAGCGCCGCGGCGGCGATGCCGACGCCGACCCAGGTCGTCCGGCGCGCGCGGTCGGGCTGCTCGGCCCCGAGGTTCTGGCCGACGACGCTCTGGGCGGCCTGACTCAGCCCGGTGGCGGGGATGAACGCGACGCTCGCGACGCGCGCGCCGACGGTGTAGGCCGCCAGCCCCGCCGCGCCGCCGACGGTCGCGACGATGCCGACGATGACGACCCTGACGCCGTCCTGCGCGAGGCGACGGGCGGACGACGGCGCGCCCACGTCGAGCAGTTCGCGGAACTCGTCGACCCTGAACGCCACCGCCTCGCGGGTCAGCGTGAAGCTGTCGCGGAGGCCGAGCGCCATCGCCAGCGCGAGGACGAACCCCGCGGTGTAACCGGCGACGGTGGCGAGCGCCGCCCCCCGGATGCCGTAGCCGTCGATCGGCCCCAGACCGAAGATGAGGATCGGGTCGAGGCCGACGTTGACGACCACCGCGACGACGTTGACGTACAGCGCCGCGCGGGAGTCGCCCCAGCCGACGAAACCGCCTTCGAGCACGTCGCTCGCGGCCATCGGCACGAGCGCGAAGGCGTAGGTGGCGAGGTAGGTCACGGCCAGGGGCGCGACGTCGTCACCCGCACCGAGGAGGTCGACGATCGTCTCGGCGCCGGCGACCGCTGCGGCCGTCACGACGAGCGCCAGCGCGACGCCGACGGCGATCCCGTGGACGGCGATCCGGCGCGCGCCGGTGTACTCCTCGGCGCCGACGCGCTGCGAGACGATGACCTGCGTGCCGACGAGCGGCGCCATGATGGCGACGGAGGTGAGCATCGCCGTCACGGGGTAGTTCAGTCCCACGGCCGCGACGGCGTCCTCACCGATGCGGCCGACCCAGAAGGTGTCGACGACCTGTTGGACGACTTGCACGAAGTTCTGGACCACGAGCGGGGCGGCGAGAAGGACGAGGGCCCGGGAGATCCGTCCATCGGTGATATCGTCCGGAGACGTATCCCACATAGTTTTTGATAGTACAAGCCGGCGACCGCGAATACTTTCATACTTTCGGTGTCGAAAAATCGGCGCAGTCGCACGGCTGGCCGATCGGGCGTTGGGGAATACACCACGTTTTTCACCGTATGGAACTTCAGGATCGACCATGAGTCGCCTGCGGAAGCCCGACTGGTTGAAGATACAACCGCCGGCGGGACAGGAGTTCACCGGGATCAAGGAGTCGCTGCGGGACCGCGACCTGCACACGGTCTGCGAGGAGGCGAACTGCCCGAACATGGGCGAGTGCTGGAGCGGCCGCGGCGGCGACGGCGGCGGCACGGCGACGTTCATGCTGATGGGCGACTCCTGTACGCGCAACTGCGGCTTCTGCGACGTCGACACCGGCGGCGGCCAGCCGCTCGACCCGGACGAACCGGCCAACGTCGCCGGCGCCGTCGCGGAGATCGGCCTCGACTACGTCGTGTTGACCTCGGTCGACCGCGACGACCTCCCCGACCAGGGCGCGGGCCACTTCGCCGAGACGATCCGGGAGATAAAACGGCGCCACCCCGGCATCCTCGTCGAGGTGCTGATCCCCGACTTCCAGGGCGACCCCGACCTCGTCCGGAAGATAATCGACGCCGGTCCGGACGTCATCGCCCACAACGTCGAGACCGTCGAGCGCCTCCAGGGGACGGTGCGTGACCCCCGCGCGGGATACGATCAGAGCCTCCGCGTGCTCGAACAGGTCGGCCGGGAGTCCGACATCTACACCAAGACCTCGGTCATGCTCGGCCACGGCGAGTACGACCACGAGGTGTACCGGACGCTCGCCGACCTCCGCGAGGCCGACGTGGACATCGTCACGCTGGGGCAGTACCTCCGGCCCTCGCGGGACCACCTGCCGGTGAAGTCATACGTCCATCCGGACAAGTACGAGACGTGGCGGCGCGTCGCCGAGGACGAACTCGACTTCCTCTACTGCGCCAGCGGGCCGATGGTCCGCTCCTCGTACAAGGCCGGGGAGCTGTTCGTCGACGCCCTGCTGCGGGAGGGCAAGAGCGTCTCGGAGGCGCGCGCCGAGGCCCGAACGGTCGGGTGAGGCCGCGACGGCCGAGGAAACCGCCGCGGATCCGACGGCGGTCCCGCGACCGCTCCCGACCGATCGTCCACCGATCCGCCCTGATCGGATCGATCGGTTCCAGTTTTTAATTAATACTCGACTATTTCGTTCGTTCGTTTCACGTCTCCGGGTTCTTCCCCACGAGCTTGCGATGGCCTGGCAAGAATGGAGTTGATAGTAAATTATTTACGAAAATCATATAACCCGAGCGATTGTCCATGCAGATATGCCAAGGTGGGTCCGACCGTGAGTACGCTACAGCACGATCCCCAGGACCGCGTACAGGTGCTGGACGACGCCGGGAGGGTACTCGACGACGCGGAGGTGCCAGACCTCTCCGACGAGGAACTGGTCGAGATGTACCGGGAGATGCGGCTCGCCCGGCGGTTCGACCAGCGGGCCGTCAGCCTGCAGCGGCAGGGGCGGATGGGTACGTACCCCCCGCTGTCCGGACAGGAGGGCGCGCAGATCGGGAGCGCCCACGCGCTCGACGAGGATGACTGGCTGTTCCCCAGTTACCGCGAGCACGGCGCGGCGCTGGTTCGCGGCCTCTCGCTGAAGCAGACCCTGCTGTACTGGATGGGGAGCGAGGAGGGGATGCACATCCCCGAGGACCTGAACGTCTTCACCTCGGCCGTCCCCATCGCGACGCAGATCCCGCACGCGACCGGCGCGTCGTGGGCGTCGAAGCTGAAAGGCGAGGACCGGGCGTTCCTCTGTTACTTCGGCGACGGCGCGACCAGCGAGGGCGACTTCCACGAGGGACTGAACTTCGCCGGCGTGTTCGACACGCCGACGGTCTTCTTCTGTAACAACAACCAGTGGGCCATCTCGGTGCCCCGCGAACGGCAGACGGCGAGCGAGACGATCGCCCAGAAGGCCCACGCCTACGGCTTCGAGGGCGTGCAGGTCGACGGGATGGACCCGCTGGCCGTGTACAAGGTCACCCGCGAGGCCGTCGAGCGGACGAAAGACCCCGGGGCCGGCGAGTTGCGCCCGACGCTCATCGAGGCGGTGCAGTATCGCTTCGGCGCGCACACCACCGCCGACGACCCCTCCGTCTACCGCGACGAGGAGGAGGTCGAGCGCTGGAAGCAGAAGGACCCGATCCCCCGGATGGAGACGTTCCTGAAGGAGACGGGACGGCTCGACGACGAGCGCATCGACGCGATCGAGACCGGCATCGAGGAGGACGTCGCCGACGCCATCGACGCGGCGGAGTCGGTCGAACGGCCGGACCCGGAGGAGATCTTCGCGCACGTCTACGCGGACATGCCGAAGCGGCTCCAGGAGCAACTGGAGTACTTCCAGCGGATCCGCGAAACGCACGGCGACGACGCCCTACTGGAGGAGTAACTATGGCAGCAGAATCTCAAGACCTGACGCTCGTACAGGCGGTCAGAGACGGACTGGAGACGGAGATGGAACGGGACGACGACGTGCTCGTGATGGGCGAGGACGTCGGGAAGAACGGCGGAGTGTTCCGCGCCACCGAGGGGCTGTACGACGAGTTCGGCGAGCACCGCGTCATCGACACGCCGCTCGCGGAGTCCGGCATCGTCGGCACCGCCATCGGGATGGCCGCGTACGGCCTGCGCCCGGTGCCGGAGATCCAGTTCCTGGGCTTCATCTACCCCGGGTTCGACCAGATCGTCTCCCACGCGGCGCGCCTGCGCACGCGGAGCCGCGGCCGGTACACCTGTCCGATGGTGATCCGCGCGCCGTACGGCGGCGGCATCCGCGCGCCCGAGCACCACTCCGAGTCGACGGAGGCCTTCTTCGTCCACCAGCCCGGCCTCAAGGTCGCCATCCCCTCGACGCCGTACGACACGAAGGGGATGCTGACCGCGGCCATCCGCGACCCCGACCCCGTCATCTTCCTCGAACCGAAGCTCATCTACCGCGCGTTCCGCGGCGAGGTCCCCGAGGAGTCCTACGAGGTGCCCCTCGGCGAGGCCGCCGTCCGCCGGGAGGGGAGCGACGTCTCGGTGTTCACGTGGGGCGCGATGACGCGTCCGACGCTGGAGGCCGCCGAGGACCTGGAAGGCGAGATCGACGTCGAGGTGGTCGACCTGCGCACGCTGTCGCCGCTCGACCGCGACGCCATCGTCGACTCGTTCGAGAAGACCGGCCGCGCCGCCGTGGTCCACGAGGCGCCCAAGACGGGCGGACTCGGCGCGGAGATCACGAGCATCATTCAGGAGGAGTCGCTGCTGTACCAGGAGGCGCCGGTCGAGCGGATCACGGGCTTCGACACCCCCTTCCCGCTGTACGCGCTCGAAGACTACTACCTGCCGGAGCCGGCGCGGATCAAGGACGGCATCCGCGACGCGGTCGAGTTCTAAGGAGGTACGCGAAGGCTACTACACTATGGTACGCGAATTCAAGCTTCCGGACGTCGGCGAAGGCGTCAGCGAAGGTGAGATCGTCCGATGGCTCGTCGACGAGGGCGACGCCGTCACCGAGGACCAGCCGGTCGCCGAGGTGGAGACCGACAAGGCGGTCGTGGAGGTGCCCGCGCCGGTCGACGGCACCGTCCGCGAGATCCTCGCCGACGAGGGCGAGATGGTCCCCGTCGGGAACGTGATCATCACGTTCGACGTGGAGGGCGAACCCGTCGAGGAGGAGACCGAAGGAGAGGCCGCCAGGGCCGCGTCGGGCGAGCCAGAGGCCGAGGCGGAGCCCGCCGGGGACAAGGGCGCCGAGACGGCCGTCGCCGCCGACGAGGAGACGGCGACCCCCGAGGGCCGCGTGTTCGCCGCGCCGAGCGCCCGGCGACTCGCCCGCGAACTCGGCGTCGACATCGGCGCGGTCGACGGGAGCGGCCCGAGCGGCCGCGTCACCGAGCACGACGTGCGCGCCGCCGCGGAGGGCGGGTCCGAACCCGCCGCCGCGACGGAGGCGAGCGGAGCCGACGCCGGCGGATCGGCAGCCGGGTCGAAAGGCGCCGAGGGCGCACAGAGCGGCGACGGAGCGGCAGGCGGCGCCGGCGCGACCGCCGAGGCGAGCGGGGCGGCCGCCGGCGGCCGGCAGGTCGAGTCCGCCGACCGCGACCGGACGCTGGCCGCGCCCGCGACGCGGCGCATCGCCGAGGAGGAGGGCGTCGACCTGAACGCCGTCCCCGCCACCGAGGAGCGCGACGGCGAGCCGTTCGTCACGCCGGAGGCGGTCCGCGAGTACGCGCAGGCCCAGCAGGAGGCCCAGGCCGCGGACACCGAGGCGCTCGCGAAGCGCGCGGAGCCGGCCGAGCGCGAGGAGCGCGAGCCGTACCGCGGCATCCGCAAGACGATCGGCGACGCGATGGAGCGCTCGAAGTTCACCGCGCCCCACATCACCCACCACGACCAGGTGGTCGTGACCGACCTCGTCGAGACCCGCGGCCGCCTCAAGGAGAAGGCGGAGGACCGGGGGATCAAGCTCACCTACATGCCGCTGATCATGAAGGCCGTCACGGCGGCGCTGAAGGAGTTCCCGGTCGTCAACGCCAGCCTCGACGAGGAGAACGAGGAGATCGTCAAGAAGAACTACTACAACGTCGGCGTGGCGACGGCGACCGACGCCGGCCTGATGGTGCCGGTCGTCGACGACGTCGACGAGAAGGGCCTGCTCCAGATCGCCTCGGAGATGAACGAGCTGGTCCAGAAGGCGCGCGACCGCTCGATCGCCCGCGAGGAGATGCAGGGCGGCACGTTCACCGTCACGAACATCGGCGGCATCGGCGGCGAGTACGCGACGCCGATCATCAACCACCCCGAGGTCGCCATCCTCGCGCTCGGGGCGATCAAGCAGCGCCCGGTCGTCGAGGACGGCGAGGTGGTCGCGCGACACACCCTGCCGCTGTCCCTGTCGGCCGACCACCGCATCGTCGACGGCGCGGACGCCGCGCGATTCACCAATCGCGTGAAAGAATACCTGAAGAACCCGGAGCTTCTGTTGCTAGAATAATGGTCGTCGGAGACATCGCAACCGGAACTGACGTGCTGGTCATCGGCGCTGGGCCCGGCGGCTACGTCGCCGCCATCCGCGCCGGCCAGTTAGACCTCGACGTGACGCTCGTCGAGAAAGACGCCTACGGCGGGACCTGCCTCAACTACGGCTGCATCCCGTCGAAGGCGATGATCACGGCCGCCGACGTGGCCCACGAGGCGGGCAACGCCGAGGAGATGGGGATCCACGCCGACCCCGCGGTCGACCTCTCGGCGATGGTCGACTGGAAGGACGGCGTCGTCGACCAGCTCACCGGCGGCGTCGAGAAGCTGAACAAGGCCAATGGGGTCAACCTCATCGAGGGGCGCGCGGAGTTCGCCGACGAGAACAGCGTCCGCGTCGCCCACGGCGGCGAGGGCCAGGGCAGCGAGACCATCGAGTTCGAGCACGCGATCATCGCGACCGGGTCGACGCCGATCGAGATCCCGGGGTTCTCCTTCGACGACGAGCCCGTCCTCGACTCGCGGCAGGCGCTCGCGCTGGACGAACTCCCCGAGCGCATGGTCGTCGTCGGCGCGGGCTACATCGGCATGGAGCTCTCGACCGTCTTCGCGAAGCTCGGCACGGAGGTCACCGTCGTCGAGATGCTCGACTCCGCGCTCCCGGGCTACGAGTCCGACCTCGCGCGCCCGGTGAAGAAGCGCGCCGAGGAGCTCGGCATCGACTTCCACTTCGGTCAGACCGCGACCGGGTGGGAGGAGACCGACGACGGCATCCGCGTCTCGACGGAGGCCGTCGAGGAGGAGGCCGCCGCGGAGGCCGACGGCGGCGCGACCGCGGAGTTCGACGCCGACAAGGTGATGGTCGCCGTCGGCCGGCGACCCGTCACCGACACGCTCAACCTGGAGGCGGCGGGCGTCGAGACGAACGACGACGGCTTCATCGAGACCGACGACCGCGCCCGGACGAACAAGAGCCACGTCTACGCCGTCGGCGACGTCGCCGGCGAACCGATGCTCGCCCACAAGGGGAGCAAGGAGGGGCAGGTCGCCGCGGAGGTCATTGCCGGCGAACCGGCCGCGCTGGACTACCAGGCCGTCCCCGCCGCGGTGTTCACCGATCCCGAGATCGCCACCGTCGGCCTCACCGAGGAAGAGGCCGAAGAGGAGGGCTTCGATCCCGCAGTCGGCGAGTTCCCGTTCCGCGCCAGCGGCCGCGCCCTGACGACCGGCGACAGCGAGGGGTTCGTCCGCGTCGTCGCCGACGAGGGGAGCGGCTTCCTGCTCGGCGCGCAGATCGTCGGCCCCGAGGCGTCCGAACTGATCGCCGAACTCGGCCTCGCGATCGAGATGGGCGCGACGCTAGAGGACGTCGCCGCGACGATCCACACCCACCCGACGCTCGCCGAGGCCGTGATGGAGGCCTGCGAGAACGCGCTGGGACACGCGATCCACACGTTGAACCGGTGAGGCTCCGTCCCACCGGGAAACAGTAACCCGCTCTTTCCCGCCTTCTGTCGCCGCTACACAGCCCCTCAACTCCTCGTTTTCCGTGGGTCCTACTCCCTCTCGTCTTCTTCCCCTTCGTCGCCCTCGCCGACGCCGGTGTCCACTACGTCCGTCTGGTCGACGCCGCCGTCGTCCGCGCCGCTGTCCAGTTCGGTCCCGGACTTCCCGGCGTCCTCGATGTCGGCGGACGATCCGGCCACGTCGGCCGCCTCGTCGCCGCTCGCGCGCGGAACGTCGTCCGTGTCGGCCCCCGCGACGTCCTCCACGTCGGCGGACGACCCCGCGACTTCGGCGGCTTCGTCGCCGGACGCGCCGGAGTCGTCGCCCGACTCTCCCTCGGCCGCATCGCCGAGGTCGACGCCGGTGTCGACCACGTCCGTCTGGTCGATCCCGGTGCCCCGGTCGCCGCCGAACGCCTCGCTCCCGCCGGACGACCCGCGCTGGGCGCGCGCCGCCGCGACGAACGCCCCGCCGGCGATGAGGCGAGCGAGGCCGCCCCCGACCTCGCCGCGGCGGAGGCGCCGGACGCCCTGCAGGAGGCTGACGGCGCCGACCGTGCCGAACAGGGTCCCAGACCGGGCGGCCCGCCGGACGGACCCCATCGCCGTCGAGAGGCCCGATCCGGTGTTCGCTTCGCCGCGCTCCGCTCCGTCGCCGCCGGACTCCGTGGTCGCGTCTACGTGGCTCATGCGTCCCTAGCGACGAGCGCCACGCCCTAATTCGTGAGGAACGGTCCGAAAAGCGGTACGAAGCGGTCTACCGGGCAGTGCGTCCGCGCGGCCGGGTCAGGACCGGCGCTTCGCCGCCTCCTCCCGCCGCCCGACGCGGAGGAAGGCGAGCGCCGCGCCGAGGAGCGCGGCGTTTTTCAGGAACTGGAAGGTCTCCTGCTGTTGCTGCTCGGGGTCGTCGACGGCCCAGAAGTCGTGCATCAGCGGCGTCGTCGTGAGGAAAAACGACGCCACGGCGGCGGCGGCCGTCGCCGGCATGCGCCAGAGCGCGATCCCGACGCCGCCCAGGAGGAGGTTGGCGCTGCCCGCGGGCACGGACACGTTGGGGAACGGGACCCCCTTCGCCTCGGCGTACCCGATACGCTCGTCGAGGTTCCGGAAGTTGTCGATCGCCATGAACGCGAGGATGCCGCCGAACAGGGCGCGGCCCAGCCTGAAAAGCGGCGTCTTCACGACGGATTTCCGGTCGCGCTCGCTCGTCGATACCTCGACGTCTATCTCCCCCCGTCCGCTCTCTGCTGCCGAGTCGAGCATGTCCGGTTCGACGGGCGCGACGTCCTTAGTCGTAGTTCAGGATACGACTAGAGGACGGCCGTAAGTGTACGATCGCGGGTATTTCGACGACGGAAGGTTCGCCGTCCGTGCCGAGGCGGCCGACGCGGCAGACCCTTCGAGAACGGCCGGTAACGACAGCCTGGATCGGTCAGAGCGTGGCCGCAAGCGGTCGAACGCGGGATCGCCCGACTCGTCGCCTCACTGCGTCGGGTTGTGTATCCCGGAGAGGCCGGAGGAGAGCAGTCGGCGGATGAGCACCACCATCCCGTTTTCGAGGCCGCGGGCGAAGATCGCCTGCTCGTGGGTCTCCCCGCCGCGCGCCGGGTAGAACGACCCGACGAGGAGCGTCTCCCGGTCGACGAGCATGATCCGGCTGATGGCGACCTCGGGTTCGTCGTCCTCCCCGACCAGCCAGTCGAGGCTGGTCTCGAACACGCTCGCGGCGGGGAGTTCCGACCGGAGTCGGTCGGCGATAGCCTGAGTCAGCCCGCCGAGGACGACGGTCACGTTCCGGTCCATCGCCGAGCGCAGCTGGTCGAACAACTCGTCGTCGAGGAGGTCCTCGTCCACGACGAGCAGAGCGACTTCGGAGTCCGCCTCTTCGAGGAGGTCGTGCGTCCGCGACTCGATCGCGTCGTGGCCCATCAGGGACCACACCTCCTGTAGCTCCTCGTCTTCGGGGTCCGCCTCGCGGGATTCGGCGTCCTCGAGATGCGTCTCCAGCGTCTCGATGCGGGACGTGTACCGGTTCCGGAGGGTCTCCGTCGCCTCGTCGATCCCGACGGAACGGTACCGCTGAGGGCTCGTGTGCTGGACTTCGACCAGCCCCTGCGACTCCAGCACGCGCAAGGCGTCGTAGACGCGCGTCCGCGGGACGCCCGACAGCTCGTGGACGTCCTTCGCGGTTCCCCGCGATAGCTGCGTCAGCGCCATAAAACAGCGCGCTTCGTACTCTTGCAGGCCCAGCTCCTGCAGTAAACTAACCGCCTCTGATGTAGGATTTTGCTCTGACATGGCCCAACCACGCATTCGGAGGTCCGAACACGTCGACAGAGGGCCGTGAAGGGGAAAAGGATTTGTATACCGATACTCCTCCCTCACCAAACCGCTGGCATCGACGCGGCGTACCACCCGATAGCGGCTTTCCGCACCGAATCCCGAATTCACTCAAATAATCACACAAGGTATTTGAGTAGACAGCGGATACACACAAGCGGCGTGCATCGTCACGGCCCAACCACGACGATGCACGTCGGCTGCCACCTTCGGTGGCAGTTTCGCGCTAGTGAACACTTACTGCGGCAGTCCGAGGCAGCTATATTCCCGCACCGACAGCGGCAACGCGGTGGATCGCTCGCGAAGCCGCTGAAAAGGAGCCGATCGATTCCGCGACTGTCGACGTCGGCGATGCCTCGTCCGCCCTGTACGTCCGCTATACCGGAGGTTACACCCAGCCGGTGGGAACCTTTGACCGGTTCGCCTCGATGAGTTCGAGCAGCGGCCGGATCTCGTCGAACCGGGGCCCTTTGACGACCTCGTTTTCGTCCCTGTGCCACTCGACGAACCCGTATTCCTCGAGTTTGGGGAGGTGAACGTGGTGCATCTTGACCAGTTCCCGCTCCGCCTCCGTCATCTCCCACGGCTCGCTCGTGATCTCTCCGGGGTCCTGCGGGTTGTGCTCCATGAGGCGAACGAGCAACCGCCACCGCTGGACGTCCGCGACGGCGTCGAAGAATTCGTCGACCGGCAGCGTAGACATGGTAACAGGTAGCGTTTACGGATACGTAAGACGCACCTTTTTCACGTTCTCGCGTTGTTTTGATTAACCGAGTAACAGGAACGTTGCGCTCGGCTCGCCGCGTCGGCGTATCACTCCCTGTTGGGGGTCGTTCTCCGGATTTCCGTCCGGCAGCGGGCCGTCTTCGCTGTCGCGTCTCCGCGAGCGCCGGTACCAAAATGCTTTGGCGGTATCGGGATGGGGCGCGCAACCGATTTCCTTTGCATGAACCAGAAAGCGCGGAACGTCGCGGACGGCGCGGTAGAGACGGACGCGCTCTTCGAGGTCCTGTCGCGCGAGCGCCGCCGGTACGCGCTCTACTGCCTCCAGCGGTACCGGAACCCGATGGCGCTCGCCGACCTCGCGGACGAGGTCGCCCGGATGGAACACGACGCGCGGAGCGTCGCCGCGGTTCCCGAGGAGGAGGTGAAGTCCGTCTACATGAACCTCTACCACACCCACGTCCCCAAGATGGCGGACGCGGGCGTCGCCGAGTACGACCAGGACGGCGATGCGGTCCGGCTCACCCACGAGTTCTCGACGCTCGATCTGGAGGCGTTCGTCTGAGCGCGTCGGGCCGTCTCCGGCCGACGCGAGGGAGTCCGTTGCGGACACCAGAGTCCTTTTGACGGTGAGGCGAGCATGAACGAGCGATGAAAGCAGTCACCCTCGGGCCGGAAGGGACGTACTCACACCGCGCAGCGAGCGCCGTCGCCGACGCGGTGGAGTTCCGCGAGTCGGTCGCCGGCATCGTCGGGGCCGTCGCGAGCGGGAAGTACCCCCGCGGTGTCGTGCCCATCGAGAACAGCATCGAGGGGAGCGTCACGGAGACGCTCGACGCGCTCGCCGACAACGAGGTCGCGGTCGTCAGGGAGATCGTCACGCCGATCCGCCACGGCCTGCTCGCGCAGGGCTCGGAGTTCTCCGTCGTCGCCAGCCACTCGCAGGCGCTCGCCCAGTGTCGGGACTACCTGGAGCGGGAGTACCCCTCCGCGAAACTGGAGGCCGTCGCGAGCACGGCCCGCGGCGTCCAGCGCGCCCGGGAGGACCCGACCGTCGCCGCCATCGGTCACCCCGACAACGCGGGCGAGGACCTGCAGGTGCTCGCAGAGGACATTCAGGACCGCACCTCCAACGCGACCCGCTTCTTCGTCCTCGCGCCGATGAGCGACCGCTCGGAGGCCGGCGGCAAGAGCTCCCTCATCGTCTACCCGAACGCCAACTACCCCGGCCTCCTGCTGGAACTGCTCGAACCGTTCGCCGAGCGCGACATCAACCTCACGCGGGTGGAGTCCCGTCCCAGCGGCGAGCGCCTCGGCGACTACGTCTTCCACATCGACGTCGCCGCGGGCCTGTACGAGCAGCGCACGCAGGAGGCCCTGGAGGTGCTCGAAGCCATCGCCGAGGAGGGGTGGGTCCGCCGCCTCGGCTCCTACGACAGCGAGCACGTGCTGTACTGAAGGTTTTTGGCCGCCGGCGCGGGAGGGTCTGTATGCCACTCGCGCACGGCGACGACGCCCCCGAGGTAGCGGCTCCCAACCAGGACGGCGAGACGGTCCGGCCCGACTTCGCGTCGCCGACCGTCGTCTACTTCTACCCGAAGGACGGCACGCCCGGCTGTTCGACGGAGGCGCGGCAGTTCCAGGCGGAACTGGAGAGCTACCGCGACGCCGGCGTCGACGTGTACGGCGTCTCGGCCGACACCGTCGCGGACCACCGCGAGTTCGCCGACGACGAGGGCCTCGACTTCGACCTGCTCGCCGACCCGGACGGCGAGGTGGCGGACGCGTTCGACGTCGACCGGCGCTCCGGCGGCGTCACCGAGCGCACCACGTTCGTCCTCGCGGACGGCGAGGTGCACGACGTCTACGAGGGCGTCGACTCGGACGGGCACGCCCGCGAGGTGCTCGGCGACCTGCTCGACGACGGCCTCGCGAGCCTCTGATCCCGACCGCCGGCGGCCCGCGGCGGCGCGAGGTTTAAGCCCGCGAGCGTGCTAGCGTCGCACAGGGCACGCGGTACCGCCCGGGGGGACAATCATGCAACCCAATCCGTTCGACGATTTTCAGGAGATGCTCGACAGGATGAGTAAACAGGCCGAGGAGGGGCTGCTCCGCGGTGCCGGCGCCGGCACTGACCTGCGGAGCGTCCCAGTCGACGTGATGGAGGACGACGACGAGTACGTGGTGACGGCGGACCTGCCGGGGTACGGCACCGACGAGATAGAGCTCACGGTGTCCGACGACCGTCTCAGCATCGAGGCGAGCACCGCCGAGGAGGTAGAGACGGAAGACGAGGAGGACGGGATGCAGTACCACCGCCGCGAGCGACGACAGCGCTCGGTCAGCCGCACCGTCCGGCTCCCCGGCGAGGTCGACGAGGAGTCCGTATCGGCGACGTACGCCAACGGCGTGCTGACGATCACCCTGCCGAAGCGGGGCGACGAGGGGGGACGCCGGATCCGGATCGAGTGACGGTTCGGTCACTTTTATTGTATTCCGCGGCGGAGACGTCCGCATGGACACCGACATCGCGCGCCGGTACACGGAGACCGAGCGGGCGTCGCTGGCCGCGATCGCGGTGACGGTCACCGTCCTCTCCTGGTTTCAGACCTCCGTCAGCGGCGCTTCGCGGGTTCTGACGGCCGTTCTCGCCGGGGCCGCGGCGCTCGTCGGCGCCGCGCTCGCCCTGCAGATGCGCAAAGAGCGGTGATCGACTACTCCTCGATGTCGATGGCGGGGCGACCGGGCTCGGCCTTCCGCGCCGTCTCGTCGTCGGCCTCTTCGGCCCGGACGACCCGGACCGGGGCGTCGAACTCGCGCTCGACCAGCCACGCGGCGGCCACGAGAGCCGCGTGCTCCTCGTCGGGGGACAGCGTCATCGACAGCGCCTCCCGCTCCTCCTGCAGGTCCTGCCCGTAGGACGCGGCGGCGTCGCCCTGCTCACGGATCTCGGACTCCTGCATCAGCTCCGAGATGAGGTTCTCGGCGTCGCTCTCGACTGCGATCCCGAGTGCCTCGAACTTCCAGTCGGGCGTGACGACGATGTCGATCCGCTCGGGGTCCTCGATGCCGGCCACCTCGACGATCTGGCGGACGTCCTCGCGGGTGTTCTCCACCAGGTTGCGGCGCTTCCGGACGGTGTCCCGGTCGACGTCGGCGCTCGGCCACGCGGCCTCCGCGACGAAGCCGTCCCCGCCGAGTTCGTCGTACAGCTCCTCGGCCAGGTGGGGGACGACCGGGGCCAGCAGGCGGACCGCGACGTCGAGGCCGCGCTCGAACGTCTCGGCGTGCGGGTCCGCGAAGTCGCGGTACTGCCGCAGCGTCGCGACCAGTTCCTGCGCCTCCCGGAGCGCGACGTTGAACGTCAGGTCGTCGTACTCGTCGGTGGCGACGGCGACGGCCGCGTCGATCTCGTCGGCGACGTACTCCGCGACGGGGTCGCGGTCGCCGTCGACGTCATCGGGGTCGAACTCCTCGACCAGACCCTTCAGCCGGGTCAGGAACCGGTTGGTCGAGCGGACGCCCTCCTCGCTCCAGTCGAAGGCGCGCTCGGGCTGGGCCGCCTGCATGATGAACAGGCGAGCGGTGTCCGCGCCGTACTCCTCGACGATGCGCTGCGGGGAGACGACGTTGCCCTTCGACTTGGACATCTTCTCGCCCTCCAACTGGACCATCCCCTGGGCCAGCAGGTTCGTGAACGGCTCGCGGTGCTCCAGTCCCTCCTCGTCGGCCAGCACCTTCGTGAAGAACCGCGAGTACAGCAGGTGCATCACGGCGTGCTCGATGCCGCCGACGTACTGGTCGACCGGCATCCAGTCGTTCGCCCGCTCCAGTTCGAACGGCGCGTCGTCGAGGTCCGGGGAGACGTACCGCAGGAAGTACCACGAGGAGTCGACGAACGTGTCCATCGTATCCGTCTCGCGGACGGCGTCCGCGCCGCAGTCGGGACAGGTCGTCCGCTTCCACTCCTCGGCGGCGTCCAGCGGGTTCCCGGTCGTGTTGACGAACTCCGGCAGTTCCACCGGCAGGTCCTCATCGGGGACCGACACCGGACCGCAGTCGTCGCAGTGGACGATCGGGATCGGCGTGCCCCAGTAGCGCTGCCGGGAGATGCCCCAGTCGCGCAGGCGGTACTGGGTCGCTTCCTCGGCGCCCTCCGTGTCCGCGGTGATGCGCTCGCGGGCCGTCTCGCTGTCCAGCCCGGAGTACTCGCCGGAGTTGACGAGCACGCCGTCGTCGGTGAACGCCCCCTCGGAGACGTCCGGCGCTTCGGGATCCTCGCCGTCCGCCGGTTCGGGGGCGATCACGGGCACGATGTCGACGCCCATCTTCGACGCGAAGGCGTGGTCGCGGTCGTCGTGGCCGGGGACGCCCATCAGCGCGCCGGTCCCGACGTCCGAGAGGACGAAGTCCGCGACGAAGACGGGGATCTCCTCGCCCGTCACGGGGTTGGTCGCGACGAGATCCGTCTCGACGCCGTTGGGCTCGTCGCCGTCGGGGTCGGCCTCGTGGTGGACGAACTCGTGGACGTCGTCGTCTTCCTCGACCAGTTCCTCGGCGATGGGGTGGTCCGGGGCCAGCGCGAAGAAGGTCGCGCCGTGGACGGTGTCGGCCCGCGTCGTGAACGCCTCTACCGTTCCGTGGCGCTCGGGGTCGTCGGCGTCGCCGATGGCGAACGGCAGGCGGGTGCCGTACTGCCGGCCGATCCAGTTGCGCTGCATCTGGCGGACGGAGTCCGGCCACCCCTCCAGCTCGTCGATATAGTCGATCAGTTCGTCGGCGTACTCCGTGATCTTCAGGAACCACTGGTCCAGTTCGCGCTGCTCGACGGGGGTGTCACAGCGCCAGCACAGCTCCGCGTCGCCCTCGACCTGCTCGTCCGCGAGGACGGTCTCGCAGTTGGGACACCAGTTGACCTCGGCGTCGCGGCGGTCGACCAGCCCGGCCTCCCGGAAGCGGGCGAACAGCCACTGGTTCCACTTGTAGTACTCCGGCGTGCAGGTGGCTATCTCCCGCTCCCAGTCGTAGCCGAAGCCCATCGACTCCATCTGGCCCTTCATCGTGTCGATGCAGTCGAAGGTCCAGTCGCGCGGGTTCGTGTCCCGCTCCTTCGCGGCGTTCTCGGCCGGCAGGCCGAACGCGTCCCACCCCATCGGGTGGAGCACCTCGTCGCCGCGCATCCGGCGGTAGCGGGCGTACGCGTCCGTGATCGTGTAGTTCCGGACGTGGCCCATGTGGAGCTTGCCGGACGGGTACGGGTACATGCCGAGGACGTACGTCGGGTCCTCGGCGTCGTCCGGCGTCCGGTACACGTCCGCGTCGTCCCACGCCGCCTGCCAGCGGGACTCCACCGCCGCGTGGTCGTATTGCTCGTCGCTCATCTGTTTGTGTACGATTCCGCGGGTCGGCGTCCTATACCTTTTCATCCGACAGTGGCGCGGTCGTCGCGGCGGGCGACGGACCACCCCCTGCCCGTGTCTCAGACTTGGTCCGCGTAGACGCTCGCGACGGCGTCGGCCACCGCCGCCCAGTCCCCGCGGACGGCGGGGGACTGCTCGATCTGGACGCCGTTGCCCGCCGCCGTGAGCCGGTTGACGACGTTCTCCGGCGAGTCGCCGGCGTACGCGCCGTCCGCGTCGGCGAGGTAGGCGTCGTGGCCGGTCTCGGCGGCGATCGCGTCGCGAACCTCGACCTTCAGCGACGCCGGCGCGCCGCCGCCGACGGCGACGCCGCTCCCGGAGAAGCCGTGGAAGCTCACCGCGTGGGCGAACCCGCGGTCAACGATGCGTCCGAGCTTCGGGAACGACCGCGGGTGAAGCGCCGTCGAGGTGACGTGCCAGCGGTCGTACGCGCCGCCGACGTCGTTGTAGCCGGCGCAGGACCACTCCGTCGCGCCGAGGGCGTCCGCGACGCGGGCGGCCTGCTCGTCGGTCGGGTGCTCGATCCAGCCGCCGTGCGGCGCGCAGGCGACCAGGTCGGCGCGGGCGCGCTCGCGGAGGGTCTCGACGTACTCGTCCGCGTCGGCGGCGGCCTCGCGGGTGTCGTACTCGGGATGGACCGCGAAGGGGAGCGCGACCCCCTCGGTGCCGTCCCTGATGCCGAGCCTGTCGAGGCCGGCGTCGTCCACCAGCGCCGTCGCCCGCCGGTCGCAGGCGCCGGCGACCGTGAAGAGCCCGCAGTCGAAGGTCCCGCACGTCCCCCGGGGGCCGAGGCGGACCTGCTCGCCGACGCTGACGCCGAGGGCCGCGAGCAGCGAGCGGGAGAGCTTGCAGCGCTCGGCCTCGCCGCGGAGGGCGTCGTCGCCCGAGTGGGCGGCGATGGTGAGTTCGGTCGTCCCCTCCTCCGTCGCGGCGGCGTTCGACGCGCTCACGCCCGTTCCGAACGGACTCCAGCGACTTCAGTGTCCGGCGTTCCGGACGCCTCCGGTTCGCCGGTGCTCTCACCACAGGGTTATCCGCGTAGACCTCCTTTGTGTATAAATGGCAGACGACAAAGCGGGCCGAGAGAAGCAAGCGCAAGACGAGGAGAAACGCCAGCGGAAACGCGACCTCGCCGCGGACCTGGAGCGCGGCGACGAGACGGAGCCGCCGGTCGACGAGCGGGAGCTCGGCGACTTCGAGTCCGAACTCGAAGCGGTGGAGTTCCCGGCGACGGGAGCCGACGTCGTCGCGGCGGTCGGCGACCGGGAGGTGGAATCGAGCGAGGGGACCTACGACGTCGGGGAACTGCTCCCGGACGCGCACGCCGAGACCTTCGACGCCCCTGCCGCCGTTCGCGAGCGGGTGCAGCGGCCGACGATCGCCGCGGCCATGAAACGGATCGTCGAGGCCGTCGAGACGCTTCCGAACGCGGAGCTGCGCGGGTCCCAGCGCGACGCCTACGAGAAGACGCTTCGGGAGCTCAAAGCGATCGACGCGGACGACGACGACGAGGGGGTCAGGGTCATCAGCGACTGGGTCGTCGAGCGGATCCGCGACAAGGAGAAGCTCCCGGGGTCCCGAGCGGTGCGCCGGGAGGCGGCGAAGTTCTGCCGGTCGAACGGGTACGAGGTCCGAAACGACGAGTGGCTGGGCATCTGACAGCGAGCGGTCACGGGAGTCGGGCTCCGGTCGGCGGAACGGCGCGCCCTACGCCTGGACGATGTCGAAGGGGTGGCCGTTGCCCGCCTCCTTCGCCTCCTCGTAGACGACGCGGGCGGCGGCGACGTCCTGGATCGCGAGTCCCGTCGAGTCGAAGACGGTGACCCCGTCGTCCGCGGTGCGGCCCTCCTTCTCGCCGGCGACGATCTCGCCGATCTCGCCGTGGATGTCGTCGTCGCCGATCGTCCCCTCGCCCCACGGGACGTTGACCTCGCCGGAGTGGGTGCACTGCTCGTGGTCGTCGATGACGAGCTTCGCGGAGAGCAACACCTCGTCGTCGAGCTCCTGCTTGCCCTCGGCGTCGGCGCCCATCGCGTTGACGTGGGTGTGTTCGCCCAGGTCCGACAGCGAGACGATGGGGTCGCGGACGGGCGTCACCGTCGACAGCACGTCGCAGGACGCCGCCTCGGCGATGGAGCCCTCGCGGACGGTGAAACGGTCCTCGAACTCCGCGCGGAAGGCGTCGATCCGGTCAGCGTCCTTGTCGGCGACGACGACCTCGTCGATGGGTCGCACCTCGGCGATGGCCTCCAGCTGGGTGTACGACTGGACGCCGGCCCCGACGATGCCGAGCGTCGTCGCGTCCTCGACGGCGAGGTGATCGGTCGCGACGGCGGCGGCCGCGCCGGTCCGCTTCATCGTCAGCGTCGTCCCGTCCATCACGGCGAGCGGGTACGCCGTCTCGGGGTCGGAGTAGATCATCGTCCCCATGACGGTCGGCAGGTCGTGGTCCTCGGGGTTGTCGGGGTGGACGTTCACCCACTTGACGCCCGCGGCGTCCCAGTCGCCGGCGTCCATGTAGGCGGGCATCGACCGGAAGTCCCCGTTGTACCGCTCCAGTTCGATGTAGGACTTCGCCGGCATCTGTACGTCGCCGCGCTGGTACGCCCCGAACGCGTCCTCGACCGCCCGGATCACCGCGTCCATCCGCGCGTTCTCGTCGACCGCGTCGCTGTTTAGCAGCAGCGTGTCCATGACCGACGGTTTCACGCGGCAATACTTAGTTGAACCGAAACGACGGGGGTCCGGAACAGGCGCAGATCGCCGACGAGAGCCGTCGCTGTGCGGTGATACGCGATAAAAGAACGGATCGTCGATCGGCGAGCGGTGCGAGACGGGAAGCGGTGGGGGTGGGTGCGGCTACTCGTGACCGGCGCTTACATCGCGCCGCCCATGCCGCCCATACCGCCCATGCCGCCGCCCATACCGCCGGGGCCGCCGGCACCGCCGGGACCTTCGTCACCGCCGTCGTCGGGGTCGACCTGACCGCCGGAGAGGTCGCCCGCGGCGATGACGTCGTCGATGCGGAGGATCATCACGGCCGCCTCGGTGGCGGACTCGATGGCCTGGGTCTTCACGCGGAGGGGTTCGACGACGCCCTCCTCCTCCATGTCGATGATGTCGCCGGTGTAGGCGTCGAGGCCCGCGGCCGTGGCGCCGCCGTCGTGCTGGCTGCGCAGGTCCACGAGGGAGTCGATGGGGTCGAGGCCGGCGTTCTCGGCGAGGGTGCGCGGGTTGATCTCCAGCGCGTCGGCGAACGCCTCGACGGCGAGCTGCTCGCGGCCGCCGACGGAGTCGGCGAACTGGCGCAGCTGCAGGGCGAGCTCCGTCTCGGGCGCGCCGCCGCCGGGCAGGACCTGCCCGTCCTCGAGGGTGACGCGGACGACGCCGAGCGAGTCCTCGATGGCGCGCTCGACCTCGTCGACGACGTGCTCGGTGCCGCCGCGGAGGATGAGGCTGACGGACTTGGCCTCTTCGACGTCCTCGACGAAGATGCGCTGGTCACCGCCGATGTCCTTCTGTGCGACGCTGCCGGCGAAGCCGAGGTCGTCCTCCTCGATGTCGTCGAGGTTACCGACGACGCGGGCGCCCGTCGAGCGGGCGAGCTTGTCGGCGTCGCTGGACTTCACGCGGCGGACGGCGATGATGCCTTCCTGCGCGAGGTAGTGCTGGGCCATGTCGTCGATGCCGTCCTGCGCGAAGACGACGTCGGCGCCGACGTCGGCGAGCTGGTCGACCATCTCCTTGAGCTGCTCCTCCTCCTGGTCGAGGAACTGCTGGAGCTGGTCGGGGTCGGTGACGTTGACCTCGGCGTCGATCTCGGTCTCCGCGACTTCGAGCGCGTCGTCGAGGACGGCGACGTTGGCGTCCTCCACGAAGTAGGGCATGTTCTCGTGGACGCGCTCCTTGTCGACGATGACGCCCTCGACGAGCTCCGAGTTCTCGATGGAGCCGCCGACGACCTTCTCGACCTTGATGTTGTCAGTGTCGATGCCGTCGTCGTCGGCCACGGAGCGGACGGCGTCGACGACGAGTTCGGCGAGCAGGTCCTTCGCGGACTCCGCGCCCTTGCCGGTCATCGCCGTGGCGGCGATCTGCGTGAGGATCTCGGTGTCGTCCTCCGAGACGTCGATGGCGATGTCCTCGAGGATCTCCTTTGCCTCCTCGGCGGCCTGACGGTACCCCTGGGCCAGCGTGGTGGCGTGGATGTCCTGGTCCAGCAGGTCCTCTGCCTGGCTGAGGAGTTCGCCGGAGACGACGACGGCGCTCGTCGTGCCGTCGCCGACCTCGTCCTCCTGCGTCTCGGCGACCTCGACGATCATGTTGGCCGCCGGGTGCTCGATGTCCATCTCCTTGAGGATGGTCACGCCGTCGTTCGTGACGACGACGTCGCCCGTGGAGTCCACGAGCATCTTGTCCATCCCCTTCGGGCCGAGCGTCGTTCGGACGGCCTCGGAGACCGCCTGCCCGGCGGTGATGTTCATCGACTGTGCGTCTTTCCCGGAGGTACGCTGGCTGTCCTCCGAAAGTACAATAAGCGGCTGGTTGCCCATCTGCTGCGCCATAATCAAGCAATAGGTTGATTGTGATTCTATATAAAAGTACCGGTACTGTTCCCGGAGACCACCGCACAGGGGGCCGTGGCATGCCGTCACAAGCCCCGCCGAGAGGAGGGTTTAAGTGACCCTATCCGGGGAACTGGTGGTACTCCATCCCCTGACGCTTGAGCTCGTTGTGCTTGCGCTCGAGGAACGAGTACACCGACCCGTGGGGCGCGCCGTCGAGGATCATCTCGGCGGCTTCGCGGACGATCTCGACCTGCTGGGGGTTGCCGATCACACCCAGCGTCGACCCGTAGATGACGACCGATGCGCCGGTGAGCTCCTCCATCAGCTCGCGGGTCCGGCCGTTCTCGCCGATGAGGCGGCCCTTCTTGCGCTTCAGGTCGGTCTTGTTGCGGGCCGCCGCGTCGATGTCGACGAGGTCGAACATCATCATCTCGTCGTCGAGCAGGGTCATCGCCACCTCCGGCTTGAAGCCGCGACCGATGGCTCTGACGATGTCCGGCCCCTTCAGCCCCAGAATGGGGTCGCCCGTCTTGTCGATGCTGACCGAGCCGTTCTCGGAGTCGATGTCGAGTCGTACCTCGGCGCGGTTCTCGATCTCTCGCATCGTCTCGCCGCCCTCGCCGATGAGCACGCCGATGCGGTCCTGCGGAATCTTCACGTGCTGCATGCAGAGGAGTAGGCGATGTGGCGGTTTAAGGGTTCGGCCCCGCGGCTCTCAGGCGGTCGCGCCGGGGTCGATCGACACCTCGTCGACTGCTGGCAGGCGACGGAGCGAGGGGACGGCGACCCAGTACGCCGCGAGCGCCGCCATGAACGCGCCGCCGGCGCCGACGACCGGCGCGGGCCCGACGACGCCTGCGAGGGCGCCGCCGACGAGCGCGCCGACCGGCGTGGCGACCATCGAGGCGCTCCCGAGGACACTGCTCACCCGGCCGACCAGTCCGTCAGGGACGCCCGCCTGTACAAGCGCCGCGAGGAGGACGTTCACCACGCCGACGGGGACGAACGCCAGACCGAACAGCGCGGCCGTGACGGGAAACGGGCCGGCGGCGACCGCCCCGGACCACAGCGCGCCGGAGACGGCGAAGCAGGCGACCGAGAGCCGGCCGAACGGGTAGTCCTCCAGCGCCGAGGCGACGAGCGCGCCGACGAAGTTGCCCGCGGCGAACGCCGCGGCGAGGACGCCGTACGCCCCCGCGCCGCCGACCGTGTCCGCGAACGCCGGGAGCGTGGCGAACGTCGCGCCGGCAGCGAAGTTGACGAACGCCGCCCCGGCGACGACGAACGCGAGGACGGACCCCCGAAGCACCGCGACGCCCTCGCGGAGATCGGCGAGGTACGCCGACTCGTCACCGGCGGGACCCTCCCCGCCGTCCGCGACGGCGGTATCCCCGTTCTCCGTCGCGGCGACTCCCTCGTCGGTCGTTCCGCCGTCACTCGTCCCGTCGTCCACGGGCGGCATCGACAGGGTGGCGAACAGCGCCGCGGCGACGGCGAACGTGACGACGTCGGCGAGAAACAGCGTGACCGCGCCGGCGAGCGCCACGAGCACCCCGCCGACGGCGTTGAACACCGCGTCCGCCCCCTGATAGGCCAGCGAGAACGCCGAGTTCGCCCGGACGAGTTCGTCGTCGTCGAGGATCCGGGGGAGCGCCGCCGCCTGCGCCGGGTAGACGAACTGGTTCAGCAGGGACAGCACCGGCATCACCGCGAGAACTAGCCACACCGAGAGCGCGTCGAGCGCGGCCGCCAGCGGGACGACGAGCACGAGCACCCCCTGTGCCGCCTGCGTGCCGACGAGCACCCGCCGGAGGTCCCAGCGGTCGACAAGCGGCCCGAACAGGAACTGCAGCGCCGCCGGGCCCATCGTCAGGAAACCCGCGATCCCGGAGTACAGAGGGTCGTCCGTGAGGTCGTACACCAGCCACATCGCGGCGACGAAGTAGACGCTGTCGCCGGCGTTGGTCACGAGCCGGCCGGCGAACAGCCGCGCGAAGTTCCCGTTTCGGAGAAGCGATCGCATACGAGACGGGTCGGCGGCGCGCCGCATAAACATAATCAGAACTACATTTCTGTTTCGCGCGAAACAGATGCGATCTTCTGTTCGATATCCGACCGGTAGACGGCGGCGCTACGCCGGACGCCGCTTCACGTCGGTCACGTCGCCGTCGGCGTCCACGTCCACGGCGAGCTCCTCGTCGCCGTAGCGGACGTACACGCGCGCACGAGGCGGGTCCGTCGAGACGAGCTCGTGCCGGCTGGAGACGATCCAGTCGAGTTCCCACAGCGGCGTCTCCCGGAGGTCGACGCCGTGGTCGTAGTGAAACGCGACCACCGCAGGGTGGTCGAGCACCACCGCGCCGACGACGGAGTACGAGGAGAAGACGCACCGGTCGCACTCGTGGGTCACGGCCGGCGGGTCGTCCTCCGCCGACAGGTCGGGCGCGAGCGCGGTTCGGAGCCGGCCGAGACAGCGCGGACAGAACCCGGCGAGGTGCTGGGGCATCTGCGTCCGCACCCAGCGGTCGAACACGTGCGGCAGCTCTTCGGGCTCGTACGCGTCGACGATCCCCGGCGGCACGTCGTACTCGGTGATCGCGGCGCCGCAGTTCGCGCAGCCGATCCGGGCGCGCTCCTCGCGGTACGACGCTTCGAGCGGGCCGCCGCACTCGGGACAGGCGCCGTCGACCGGGACGGGGTCGACGGTCGTCTCGCGGGTGTACGCCCCCGCCAGTACCGCCCCGATCGCCTGATAGCCGGCGTAGCGGAGCGCGTACCCGCCCTCCGTCTCCCGGACGAACGCGCCGACGAGCTTGCCGAGGTGGTAGTTGAACTGGCCGCTGTCGCTCACGCCGGAGCGTTCCCGCAGCTCCGAGAACGAGAGGGCGTCGTCCTCGGCGTCCCAGAGCGCCCGCAGGATCCCGAACCGCGTCTCGTTCGCGAGCAGGGAGAAGGCCTCCTCCGGGGAGCGGATGTCGTCGTCCATGCGCGACCGCTCGGCGCGGCCGCACTTGAACGCTACCCCAGCGGGTCCGGGCGTAGCCGCTCGCGTTCGTCCGCCGTCAGCCGGTACGGTTCGAGTTCGTCACGGAGGTCGCCGAGCGCCTCGCGGCGGCGCTGATGCGCGTCGAGGAACTCGGCGATGCGGTCGATAGCGTGCGCTTTCATCTCCCCGGAGAGCAACTCGCCGGAGCGGTACTCGCGGGCCAGCCGCGCCACCTCGGCGTCGTCGTCCTCGAAGAAGGCGCGGAGGTACCGGAAGGCGACGTCGACCTCCGGGTCCCCGCCGTGCTCGCGGTGCTCGGCGAGGCTTTCGCGCCCGCCGGAGTAGGCGTGTCTCTCGACCTTGCGCTCGACCGTCTCGTGGTCGTCGGTGAGGTAGATCGACGGCGCGTCGTCGGAGCTGCTCATCTTCCCCGGGCCCGTCAGTCCGGGGAGGAACTTCGAGAGCAACGCGCCAGGCTTTCGCACGTCGTACTTCTCCTTCGCGGCCACGTCGCGACACACCCGGACGTGGGGGTCCTGGTCGACGGCGATGGGGACGAGCGTCGGGTGCTCGCCGTGGACGAGTTGCGGCAGGAGCAGGTGCGTCGCCTGCATCGCCGGGTAGAACGAGGTCCCGACGTTCCCCGGCTCGCCGTAGGTGGCGTCGACCGTCGCCTGCGTGATGTCGCTCGCGAACGACGCGGCGTGCGGGTAGAGCGCGCCGGCGTCGGCGGTGTCTATCACGATCCGCGTCCGGTCGGGGTCGAACCCGACCGCGAGCAGGTCTCGCAGGTTCTCCCGGAGATGCCCGCGGACCTCGTCGAACGAGAGGCCCCTGGTGAAGTACTTCTCGTCGTCCGAGACGGGGACGTACACGTGCGCGCCCGTCCGCTCCTGCAGGTGCTTCGCGAAGTAAAAGGGGAAGACGTGCCCGATGTGGAGGGGGCCGGACGGCCCCAGTCCCGTCACTATCGAGTGCGTCTCGCCACGCTCCGCGGCGGCGAGGAACGGGTCGAGGTCCCGCTCCGCGTAGAACACCCGACGGCGCACCAGCGGGTGAGGCGGGTCGGGGAAGCGATCGATCTGGTCGTCGGTCAGTTCGTCGGCGCCGAAGCGGTCGAGGAGCTTCTCGTAGTCGAGTTCCCCCTCGACGTCGTACGGCGTCACTGTGGCGTCGGCTGTCATGCTGTGGTGAGGTCGTAGCTGCAAGGCTGGTCGGACGGCGGTGCGCGAGAGAAAGCGAGTGAGCGCCGGCCGCCCGGGCGACGGGTTACGCCGCGCCGGCCGCGCCGCCGACACTGTCCGCTCCCCGGAGCCGACGCCAGCGCCAAGCCGAGACGGGAGCGGAACGCATCGCGTTAGCGTAGTCGATGCCCGCAAAAAAGCGTTTCGAGGTCCTTAGTTCCCGCGGGGGTCCGCGTTCTTCCGGACGTACGCGAGCAGGTCCTCGCCGGAGACGTCGAGGCCCTGCCGGGCGAAGAAGTTCGCGACGTTCTCGCAGTCGCGTTCGAGGAAGTCCTCGGCGTTCGGGTGGTGGATAGTGACGGCCTGCCCGACGTCGATGACGACGAGGTGGCCGTCGTAGACGACGACGTTGTACTCCGAGAGGTCGCCGTGGACGAGGCCGGCGTCGTAGAGGCGGCGGACGTACTCCCGGAGCACCTCGTACGCCGTCTGGGGGTTCTCGACGTGGACCTCGCCGAGGCGCTTCGCGCGCTCGCCGTCGTGGCCGAGAAACTCCATCACGAGGGCGTTGCGCTCGACGGCGATGGGGTCGGGGACGCGGACGCCGGCCTTCTGGGCGCGCTTGAGGTTGGCGAACTCCTTTTTCGTCCACGCGAGCACGACCCGCTTCTTGTCGCCGCCGAGGTCGTCGATGCGGGGGTCGCCGACGAGGTAGTCCCGCATGTCCCGGAAGTCGCTGGCGTTGATCCGGTACACCTTGATCGCGACCTCGCCGCCGCTGCCCAGCGCGGCGTAGACGTTCGCCTCCTTGCCGGTGGAGACGGGGCCGCCGAGTGCGTCCACGTAGCCGTCCTGCACGAGCTTGTAGAGGGCGGCGAAGGTCGCGTCGTCGAACACCGACGCCTCGACCTTGAAGCGCTCGCTGTTTTTGATCTTCTTGCGGAACTCGTCGAACTCGCGGTCGCGCTCGCGGGCGATCTCGTCGGCCTCCGTGTCGGAGACGTCGAGTTCCTCCCACTCGTCGCCCGGCGCGTCGGCGTTGTCCTGGTCGACCAGTTCGAACTCGCCGGTCATCGTGGCACCGCCGTCGCCGGATCGCCCGCTGGTCGGTTATGGGGGCGCGGCGTCGACATAGTGAAAATTACTGGATGTGGCCTTCTTCCCGGAGCTGGTCGGCTTCCTGCTTCTCGTAGCGCCAGGTGATGTCGGCCTTCTCGTCCTGCCAGTCCCACGGCTCGACGAGCACGACGTCGTCCTCGCGGATCCAGATCCGCTTTTGCATCTTGCCCGGGATCCGGGCCGTTCGCTCCGTCCCGTCCGCGCAGCGGACCTTGACGCGGTTCGCGCCGAGCATGTTGGTTACTGTCGCGAACACCTCGTCGTCGTCTGGCATGCGGAGGTCTTTGCGTCCCTCGTTGTCGCTCATAGGCGTTACAAGGCGCGGGAGGCTTTTAAACCCGCTGGACCTCCCGGAGAAATATCGCCGTCTTTTAAGTCCCGACCGCCGTCAGGGTGGCTATGCTCGAGAAACTCGGCGCGATCGGCGTCCTCGGTATCGTCGTCATCCTCGGCGGCCTCGGCCTCATCGCGTGGGCTGACCCCGTCGTCGCCGCGGGGATGGCGCTGGTGCTTTTCGGCTTCGGCCTCACGGTGAAAGCGCTCGTCAGCAACCTGCTCTCGTCGTTCGGCATGGGCGGGATGATGTAGGACGGCCGGAACGAGCACCTGAAGGCTCCTTTTCCTCGCCAGCGGCGAACGCTTTTGATCGCCTCCGTCGAACCCGGTCGCATGGAGAAGGTCTCGATCGACGACGTGGAGCCGAGCACGTTCGACCCGGAGAACCGGACGCACGACCGCCGCGGCCTGACCGAACCGCTGAACGCGTCGAACGTCGCCGTCGCGCGGTACGTCCTCGAACCCGGCGAGCGGTTCAGCGGCGCGCTCCACGCCCACGCGGACCAGGAGGAGATATTCCTCGTCGTCGAGGGGGAGGCGACGTTCCGGACGAGAGACGGCAAGGTCACGGTGGGCGAGAGCGAGGCGGTCCGGTTCGCCCCCGGCGAGTTCCAGACCGGCGGCAACGAGGGCGACGACCCGGTCGTCGCGTTCGCGCTCGGCGCGCCGAAGGAGACCGAAGACGTGCGGATCGCCCGGATCCCGGGCGTCGGCGACGTCGCCTGCCCGGACTGCGGGCACGACGAGATGCGCATCCCGGACGAGGAGGGCGACCCGCTCGTCTGTCCGGAGTGCGGCGGGGAGTTAGCGGTCGAGTGACGGCGTCAGGACCGCAGTTTGTCGCGGCCCGGCTCGATCAGGCGGTCGAGGTAGTCTGCCAGCGCCGACTTCGCGTCCGCCGGGTGGAGTTCGCCGCTCTCCAGGTCGTCCGCGAGCGTCTCGTAGTCTTCGTACTCCAGATCGCCGCCGTACTCGTCGGGGCGCTCCACGACGACCTCCTCGAAGCGCGGGAACACGTGGTACTCGAAGATCTGGAGGACGGGGTTCTCGCGCTCGTTGCCCTCGTCGTCGGGCTCCGGGTCGCGCGTCGGGGGGCAGTACGCCGAGTTGACCTTCTCCTCCAGGTCCTCGGCGGAGTCCTCCATCGAGATGGTGACGCCCTCGCTGCTCGACATCTTCCCCTCGCCCGTCGTCAGGTCGGCGAGGATGGGCGTGTGGAGGCTCGTCGGCGAGTCGTAGCCCAGTTCCGGGAGGTTCTCCCGCGCGAGCATGTGGACCTTCCGCTGGTCCAGCCCGCCGACCGCGAGGTCGACGTCGAGGTACTCGATGTCCAGCGCCTGCATTAGCGGGTAGACGACGTGGCTCACCTTCGCCGTCTCGCCGCTCTGGATCTCGGCCATCGCGCGCTGGGCGCGGTTCAGCGTCGTCTCCACCTGCAGGGCGTGGAGGTCCAGTTCGTAGTCCTCGTCCGTCTGGTACGAGGAGCCGTAGACGAAGTCCGTCCGGTCCTCGTCGAGGCCGTACGCGATGAACTGCTCCTGCATCCTCTCGGCCGTCTCGCGGATCTCCTCGAACGTGCCCTTGTCGTTGAGGTAGGCGTGCACGTCCGCGAGCAGGACGGTGACCTCGAAGCCCGCCTCCTGCAGGTCGATGAGCTTGTTCGCGGTCAGCATGTGACCGATGTGGAGGACGCCGGAGGGCTCGTAGCCGACGTACGCCCGCTTGCCCTCGGGGTCCTCGGCCATCGCCTCCACCTCGTCCTCCGTGACCACCTCGGCCGCGTTCCGGGTGATCAGGTCGTACGTGTCCATACCGCCACGGAGTCGGAGCGAGGGTTTAGAGCCTACGGTGTTCACCCGAGCGGGAAGAAGGTCGCTAGTCGGACTCGCCGCGGTCCGCCCGGTGCTCGCTGATGAGGCGGTCGAGCTCCTCGGCCTTGCGCTCCTTGCGCCGCTCCTCCGCGCGGTCCTCCCAGTCGTCGATGACGGCCTCGACCTCGTTCTCGCGTGCGACCGCGAGCTCGTCGACCTCCTGCATGGTCACGTCGTCGGCCGGGCCGACCGGGATCTCGTGCTCGAACAGGATCTCGTCGGCGACGTCGGAGAGGTCGCCGCCGCTCTTGAGGACGACGCGGGGGTTCACCTCGGCGAGCTTCTCGGCAGTGCTCCGGCCCGCGCCGCTGGCGTCGCGCAGGTAGACCACGTCGTCCTCGGCGAGGCCGTACGCCTCGTCGGCGGCTTCGAGCGCGCCCTTGGTGAACTTCTCGACGGGCTTGACCGGGACGAGGTTCTTCTTCTCGGCGGCCACGTCGGAGAAGTTCGAGTGGTCGAGCTTCCACAGCTCCTTGAGCCGGTCGAGCTTCCCCTGAAGCTCCTCGTTGCGCTGGCGCTCTGTTTCGAGTTCGCGTTCGAGGCGCTCGGTCTCGCGTTCGAGGCGAGTCACCTCGCGGTCCTTGCGGACCTCGCGGCGTTCCTCGCTCCGGGCGGCGTCGAGTTTCCCCTCCAGTTCGTCGATGCGGGCGTCTTTCTCCTCGACGGTGTCGTTCAGGTCCTCGACGTGGTCCTGGAGGCGTTCGACCTGCCGTTCGAGGTCGCGGATGCGCTTCTCGTCGTCGGTGAGCTCGCGCGGGGTGTGCTCGGTGGTCTCCTCCTCGTCCTCGTCGGTCTCGGTGAGGTCGTCGATGACGGTCTCGACGGACTCCTCGCCGGCGAGGACGCGGGCGGTGATCTCGCCGCGGTCCATCCGCGGCGGCACCTTCCGGGCGATGCGCTCGAACTGGTCCCGATGGTCGTCGAACGCGAACAGCGCCGCGGCGACCGCGTCGCGCTCGTGGTCGTTGTCGTAGCCGACCTCGCGGGTGCGGTGTTGCTTCTCGTCGACCGGGAGGTCGGAGACGGGCGCCCACGCCGCGGCGTCGAAGCTCCGGCGGATCTTCTCGACGGTCTCGGGCATCGGCGTCACGTCCGCGGCGACGAGGATCGGCCGGCCGCGCTCGACGATCCACTCGATCACCTCGGCGGTGTCGGCCGTCCGGGTCGACAGCACGTCGAGGACGTTGCCGTCGAGGTCGACGACGCCGACGGCGGTGGTCGTGCCGGGGTCGATGCCGACGAGGACGTGGTCGCGGCGCTTGGCGAGCGGGCGGAACTCGATGCCGTCGCGGCGCACGCGCTCGATCTCGGTCCGGGTGTCGCCGTTGCGGCCGCGCGAGACGGGGATGTCCTGAGGTCGGGCCTTCACGCGGAAGACGGCGTTCGAGTACCCGCCGTACTTCTCCGTGACGTCCATCTCGTACTCCAGGCCCGCGTCGTCGAGTTCGGACTCGACCTCGCGGGCGCGACTGCGGACCGCGCCGTGGATCCGGCGGGTGTAGCGGTCCTGGCTCCATCCGCCCTTGCCGGTCGAGCGGCCGCGGGACACCTTCACCTCGGTCGTGTCCGTGAACGCGGACACCTCCTGCCCGACGTTGCGGGCGGCGAGGCGGGCCGCGGCCTCCGCCTCTTTCATCGGGTCCTTCCCGTACGGGACGCCGTGCCGGCTGGCGACCCGGGAGAGCGGCTCCGGCTGCTCCGCGCCAGTGACCTGAACGAGCCGCGTGCCGTCCGGGAGCGCTCCCAGGAAATGCACGAGCGCGTCCTTGTCCTCTGCGAGTTCGTACATGTTGTCGGTCGCGACGATGTCGGGCTCCTCGCTCTCGATGAGGCGACGGAGCTTCCGGTAGGTCACCACGTCGCGGTCGATCGAGTCGCCGTCGAAGACGACCAGCGCGTAGGAGGGAGCGTCGCCGCGGACGTCGCCGCTCTGCACGTCGACGCCGAATACGACCGTGTCCAGAGCACTCGTGCGGGTACTCACACCGCCGGGTAGGGGAGGGACGACTATAAAGAACCGGGCGGCGGCTACTCCCCGCCGGGGTAAGGGATCTCGACGGTCCGGCCGTCGTCCGGGACGAACGCCTCGCCGTCGAAGGCATCCCGGGCCTGCGCCTCGTGGTCGGAGACGTCGTTGGCGTACCGCGTGGAGATGTGGGTCATCGCGAGGCGTTTCGCGTTCGCCCGCGAGGCGATCTCGCCGGCCTGTCTGGCGGTCGAGTGGCCGGTCTGGCCGGCGCGCTCGGCGCGGTCCTCGGCGAACGTCGCCTCGTGGATCAGCAGGTCGGCGTCTTCGGCGACCTCGACGGTCGTCGCGGTCGGCCGGGTGTCGCCCGTGTAGACCACCTTGCGGCCTGGGCGGGGGTCACCGACGACCTGCTCCGGGCGCACGACAGTCCCGTCATCCAGTTCGACGGGGTCGCCGTCGTGCAGTCGCGAGAACTTCGGCCCGACGGGGACGCCGAGTTCCTCGGCCTTCTCGCGGTCGAACCGGCCCTTGCGGTCGTCCTCGACGAGCGCGTATCCGAGCGCCGTCGTGCGGTGGTCCACCTCGAAGGCGCGCACCTCGTAGTCGGACTGGGAGAGCGCGACGTCGCCGTCGCCGACCTCGTTGATCCGGACCCGAAACGACGGACGAGTGTTGGCCGCGTAGAGCAGGTCCTTCACCCCGGAGCGCGTCCCCTTCGGCACGTGGATGGCGAGCGGGTCCTCCCGGTCGTTGAAGTCGAGGGTCTGGATCAGGCCGGGAAGTCCCAGCACGTGGTCGCCGTGGAGGTGCGTGATGAAGAGATGAGAGATGGCAAAGCCCGTCCCGAAACGCATCATCTGGCGCTGGGTCCCCTCGGCGACGTCGAACAGCAGCCGGTCCCCCTCCCGGTTGACCATCAGGCTGCTGGGGTTGCGCTCCGTCGTCGGCACTGCCCCGCTGGTCCCGAGAAAGGTAACGCGCATCGTCATTGGCGTACCCTCGGCTCCGCTCCTGTAAACTCGTTCGGAATTCGGTCGGCGGAGGCGGGCGATCGACGAGTCCGCGCCGACGCGCGGGCGATCCCAACGGCCCGGAACCGACCGATTCTTACCCCTGACGGGACTACCGGGTGGTGATGGACGCGCCGCTGTGGACCGACACCTACGCCCCCGACCTCGCCGACCTGCCGCAGGACGACGTGCGCGAGTACCTGCAGAAGGCGGTCGACGAGCCGCTGAACCTCGTCGTCCACGGGCCGAAGGGCAGCGGCAAGACCGCCGCCGTGCGGGCGCTCGCCCGCGAGGTCCACGACGACCCCGACAACGACCTCGTCGAGATCAACGTCGCGGACTTCTTCGACCGGACGAAAAAGGAGATCAAGAACGACCCGCGCTTCGCCTCGTTCCTCGACGGCCGGAGCGGCATGGCGAAGCGGGACATGATCAACCACGTCCTCAAGGAGTCCGCGAGCTACGCCCCCGTCTCCGGGACGTACAAGACGGTCGCCCTCGACAACGCCGAGGGCATCCGCGTCGACTTCCAGCAGGCGCTTCGCCGCGTGATGGAGCGCCACCACAAGACGACGCAGTTCGTCATCACGACCCGGCAGCCGACCAAGCTCATCCCGCCGATCCGGTCGCGCTGCTTCCCCGTCCCGATGCGCGCGCCGACCGACGACGAGGTCGTCGCCGTCCTCGAAGGCATCGTCGAGAGCGAGGGCGTCGACTACGACGCCGACGGACTGGAGTACGTCGCCGGCTACGCCGACGGCGACCTCCGGCGCGCGATCCTCGCCGCCCAGACCACCAGCGAGGCCGAGGGCGAGGTCACGATGAACGCCGCCTACGAGACGCTCGGCGAGGTCGGCGCGGACGACCGGGTGAAGGAGATGCTGGACGACGCCGAAGCCGGTGAGTTCACCGACGCCCGGAGCACGCTGGACGACCTGCTCGTCGACGAGGGGTTCAGCGGCGAGGAGGTGCTCGACGACGTCCTCCGAGTCGCCCGCTCGCGCTACGGCGGCGACCGCCTCGCCGAGCTCCACCGCCTCGCCGGCGAGATCGATATGGATCTGGCCGAGGGGACGAACGACAGGCTGCACATCTCGCACTTGCTCGCGGAGATAGGGCGGTAAGCGGTCATCGGTTGGTCATCGGGCGGTCTACACCTTTTTGTACCAGACCACGGCCAGACGCCCCGTGACCTGATGCAGTGCCGCGGGGCGGCCGAGGCGGGTGCGCGACGACCCCTCCCGCGACTCGCGACGTCGCCTGTTCGTTTCACCGCCACCACACTTATCAGAAACATCTGCGAAGGCGAACTATGCCGAAAGCAGGCCGCCAGTACCCCCGTCGGCTGTCACGCCCGAGAGGCAGCGAATGACGGACGGTATCGCCACGACCGGGTCGGATGACGTATCGCTCCCCGACCGACTGGAACGGGTCGGAGTCGTCGTCGGGGCGACGCTCCTGCTCTCACTGCCGATGGGAGTCGTCGGATCCCATCTCCTCGCCGCCGGACAGCCAGCCTGGGTGGCGGGACCTCTGGTGTTCGCGCCCGGACTCGCCGTCGGTATTCTCGCCGCGACGGACCGAATTCCGGTCCCGTACGGTCAGATATGGTCGTTCTCGCTGGTGAGCTGGTTCGCGACGCTGGTACTGCTCAGCGTCGCGGGCTCGAACCAGCTGACGGCCGACCGCGACGTCGTTCTCGCGTCCTGGCTCGCCGGACTCCTCGTCGGCGTCGCCGTCGCCGGTCGCCGCGAACTGCGCGACCGCCTACTCTAACACCAGCACGTGCCGCGTCAGCGACCGGTGGACGCGGCGCTCGAACGACGACTCTATCTCCCAGCCCGCGTCGCGGGCGACGCCGGCCCACGAGCGGTCCGCGACCATGACCGTCCGGGGCGCGAGCCGCCGCGCCTCCGATAGCGCGCCGGCCACCAGGTCGTCCAGATCGTGGGTGGCGATCTTCGACTGGCGACCGTAGGGAGCGTCGAAGACGACCCCGTCCACGGTCCACGACCGTGGGCTCGACGAGCTACGCTCGTCGGCGTCGACCGAGCCGTCGGGGAACGGCAGGCGAGTCGCGTCGCCGCGGACGATCCCGAACTCGGCGCCGTCGCCGAGGAACGCGCGCAGGTTCTCCCGGCTTCCCCGGACCATGCGCCGCTGGGCGTCGTTCCCGAGGACGCGCGCGCCGACGAGGCCCGCCTCGATGAGGACGCCGCCGGTGCCACACATCGGGTCGAGGACGGTGCGGCCGGGGGCGGCCCCGGCGACGTTCGCGAGAGCGCGCGCGAGCAGCGGGTCCATGCTCCCGGGCTGGAAGAACGGCCGGTTCGTCGGCGTGCGGTCGCCGTAGTCCCGAACGCTCTCGGCGGTTAGCCACCCGAGGTAGCAGACGTCGGCCGCCTCGGCGTCGGCGTCGCCGGACGGCTCGCCGCGGGCGAAGAGGGCGCGGAGCTCGTGGTCGGGGTCGTCGAGGTCCACGTCGAACCCGCGGTCGACGAGGACGCCGCCGAGTTCCCGCTCCACGGCCTGCGTGTCGACGCCCGAGCTCCCCCGAACGTCGCGGGCGCGGACGGCGACCGTGCCGTCCCGGTCGAGCGACGACGCCGAGAGGAGGGCGCGAGCGCCGGCGACCGACGCGTCCGACCGCCCGAGCACCTCGCACGCGCGGTGGGTGTAGGCGAGCGTCCGCACACGGTCGGGGGCGAGCGCCGACGCCGTCGCGAGTCCGGGGCCGACGACGGAGACGCCGGTCGCCGCGCTGGCCGCCTCCCGCGCCGCGAACGCGTCGTCTTCGCCGCCGAGTTCCAGAACGTACACGCGAGAGCGTCCGAGAGGCGGAACAATCAGCGTGTTGGTTCGTCGCCGCCGACGGTTTAAGCGGCGTCCGCGGCGTGTCTCATAGGATACCTGTCAGCTTTCGGCACCAACCTTTATAAACCTTAAATACGTCTTTTAAGTCGATATATGGCTGATCCCAAGGAAACCATCAATATTGAAAACGTGGTGGCCTCGACGGGAATCGGACAGGAACTGGATCTCCAGAGCGTTGCGATGGACCTGGAGGGGGCCGACTACGACCCCGAGCAGTTCCCCGGACTCGTCTACCGCACCCAGGACCCGAAGTCTGCCGCGCTGATCTTCCGCTCGGGCAAGATCGTCTGTACCGGCGCGAAGTCGACCGACGACGTCCACGAGAGCCTGCGGATCGTCTTCGACAAGCTCCGCGAACTGGAGATCAACGTCAACGAGGACCCGGAGATCGTCGTCCAGAACATCGTCACGAGCGCCGACCTCGGGCGGAACCTGAACCTGAACGCGATCGCCATCGGGCTCGGGCTGGAGAACATCGAGTACGAGCCCGAGCAGTTCCCCGGTCTCGTCTACCGCCTCGACGAGCCGGAGGTCGTCGCGCTCCTGTTCGGCAGCGGGAAGCTCGTCATCACCGGCGGCAAGAAGCCCGAGGACGCCGAGCACGCGGTCGACAAGATCGTCTCCCGGCTCGAGGACCTCGGCCTGCTGGAGTAACATCGGCACGCACAACTCGGCGGGGTCGTAACGCCCGGTATGAACGCTCTCGCGCAGTTGGACCCGACCGCCGGAACGCCGGTCGCCGTCCTCGGCACGTTTCTCGCCGCCGTCGCGTTCTACTCGCTCACCGCCCACATCGCCGCGCGGTACGTGCTGGGCGACGTGCGAGCGCGGCGCGCGCTGCTGGTCGGCGTCGTCCCGGCGATCGTCTCGATCCTGCTCCAGCGGTACGGACCCGCGGTCACCATCGCGGTGACGCTGCTCGCCGACTTCTTCGCCATCCGGGGCGCGTACCGACTCGGGAACCGGCTTGCGGGGCTCGTCGCTCTCGCTCACTACACCGTGACCGTCATCCTCGGGATCACGGTGTACAACCTGATCGCGCTGCTCGGCACCGCGCCCGCCTGACCTCGCGTTACTCCACCAGACGCTCGATCTCGGTGACGAGGATGCCGCTCGCGCCCTGCTCTTTCACCTTCGTGATCGTCTCGAACACGTCGCGCTCGTCGACCACCGCGTGGACGGCCACCTTCTCGTCGCCGTTCTCGTCGGCGATGTCCATCACGGTCGGGCCGCCGAGCCCGGGGATCACGTCGCGCACGTCGTCTAAGCCGTCGCGCGGCACGTTCATCATCAGGTAGCGCTTGCCGTCCGCGGAGAGGACGGACTGGAACGCCGTCTCGGCCTGCTCGACCTTCGGGTCGTCGAGCACGTCGTCGCGGGCGATCAGGTGGACCGAGCTCTGGAGCACCTCGTCGATGATGGCGAGGTTGTTCACCTTCAGCGTCGTCCCCGTGGAGGTGATGTCGATGATGGCGTCGGCCATGTCGACGTGCGGAGTGAGCTCCGTCGCGCCGGTGACTTCGACGATGTCGGGCGAGACGCCGGTCGTCTCGAAGTACGTCCGCGCGACGTTCGGGAACTCCGTGGCGACGGTGCCGCCCTCCAGGTCGTCGACCGAGTCGATGCCGCCGTCCCGCGGCGCGGCGAGGACGAGGCGACAGCGGCCGAACTCCAGGTCGAGCAGTTCGACCACGTTGTCGGGGTCGGCCTCGCGGACCTGGTCGAGTCCGGTGATGCCCACGTCCGCCGCACCGTCGCTGACGTACTCCGGGATGTCGGCGGCCCGGGCGAACAGCAGGGTCACGTCGGGGTCGACGGTGTCGGCGTACAGCTTCCGGTCCGCGCCGTCGACGACGTGGAGGCCGGCGCGTTCGAGCAGCTCGATGGACGGGTCGTGCAGACGGCCCTTGTTGGGCACGGCGATGCGCATGGGCGGTCCGACGGGACCCGCGAGGAACTGGTTTTCGGTTAGGCGTACGCGGCCTCGACGAGCGCGAAGGTGACGTAGATCTCGACGAACGCGGCGACCGCGAGGACGAGCCACGCGGCGGCGACGAACCCGAGGGTCCGGCGCCACTCGTCGCGCGTCATGACCGACGACCGGCGGCCGGCGACGCGGGCTGCCGTCCGCGCGACGAGGCGGAAGGCGACCGCGCTGGCGGCGAACAGCGCCGGAAGTTCGAGGACGCCGTGGGGCGCGATGGCGAGGACGACGAACCCGAGCCCCTCCTGTGCGGCGGCGACGGCGCCGACGTACCCGAGCAAGATCCCGTTACCGAGCAGACCGACGGCGGTGATCAGCCCGAGCGTGAGCGCGCCGAGCAGGAAGACGACGAACGCCCGCGTGTTGTTGACGAGCAGGAACGACACGGACGGGTCGGACGGGAACACGCTCTGCCCGGAACCGAGACCGACCCTGGCGAACAGGTCGATCCCCCGCTCGGCGATGGCGACCCCGCCGACCGTCCCCAGGGCGAAGAGAACGATCGAGAAGAGGACGTACGACCGGTGTTCGCGGGCGGCGACCCGAAGCCACTGGAGGGACATACCGCCCCTGAGGGCGGCGCGGGGGATAAACGTCGGTCGTTCGGGCGCGGCGGGCCGGACGAACGCGTCCCGACACATTGACGCGGGAGGCCGGGAAACGTGGCGAGCATGACGACGACCCTGATAGCGGGCGGACAGGTGCTGCACCCCGACCTGACGGTGACGCGCGCGGACGTCCTCGTGGACGACGACAGCGGCGACATCGTCGCGGTCGGCGAGGACGTCGACGCCGACCCGGACGAGCGCCTCGACGCGAGCGACGGGCTGGTGATCCCCGGCCTCGTGAACGCCCATACGCACGTCGCCATGACGCTGCTGCGGGGGTACGCCGACGACAAGCCGCTCGACGCCTGGCTGCGGGAGGACATCTGGCCGGTCGAGGGCGCGCTGACCGCCGAGGACGTCCGCGCCGGCGCGGAGCTCGGCCTCGTCGAGATGATCAAGTCGGGCACGACGGCGTTCGCGGACATGTACTTCGAGGTGCCGGAGATCGTCGACGCCGTCGACGAGGCGGGACTTCGGGCCAGAGTGGGCCACGGCGTCGTCACGGTCGGGAAGGACGAGGACGCCGCAGTCGCCGACTTCGAGGAGTGTCTGGAGGTCGCCGCGGAGTACGACGGCGCGGCCGACGGGCGAGTGTCGACGGCCGTGATGCCCCATAGCCTCACGACCGTCGCCGACGAGTACCTCGTCGAGTACGTCGGCAAAGCCCGCGAGCGCGGGATCCCGCTGCACTTCCACGCGAACGAGACCGAGGACGAGGTCGACCCCATCGTCGACGAGCGCGGCGAGCGCCCGCTCGCCTACGCCGACGACCGGGAGATGCTGACCGGCGAGGACTTCCTCGCCCACGGCGTCCACGTCGACGAGTCGGAGATCGACCTGCTCGCCGAGCGCGGCAGCGCGGTCGTCCACTGCCCGGCGTCGAACATGAAGCTCGCGAGCGGGATCGCGCCGGTCCAGCGCATGCTCGACGCGGGCGTGACGGTCGCGCTCGGCACTGACGGCGCGGCGTCGAACAACGACCTCGACCTGTTCGACGAGATGCGCGACGCCGCGATGGTCGGGAAACTCGCCGCGGACGACGCCAGCGCCGTCCCCGCCGAGGCCGTCGTGGAGATGGCGACCCGCGGCGGCGCGGCCGCCCTCGGCGTCGACGGCGGCCGGATCGAACCCGGCGCGAACGCCGACCTCGCGGTGCTCGACCTCTCCGCGCCCCATCTCACGCCGCACCACGACCTCGTGAGTCACCTCGCCTACGCCGCGACCGGGAGCGACGTCCGCCACACCGTCTGCGACGGCCGCGTGCTGATGCGCGACCGCGAGGTGCTGACGCTCGACGAGGACGCAGTCAGGGAACGCGCCGAGCGGCACGCCGCCGAGGCCGTCGAGCGCGCGAGCGAGTAGGTCGGGGCGACGGGACCGGCGGGTCCGGCTCGTCGACAGGGTCGGGATCGGGTTCGCGCACCCTCGTTGCGGAAATAACCCCTGTCTCGCTCGAGTCTCTGACGACGGCAGTTGAACTCGCAGAGGAGTTTTTGAACGTTCTAACGGTTTCTGAACCTGTCTATCGACCGGTCGAACGAAGGGTGAACGGACTGAACGGGAGGGGGGGTTTATTCTCAACAGGGGTCATGTCTGGGTCGTGATGAACCGCAACAGACTCTTCGCACTGGTCGGCGTCGTCGTGCTGGTGCTGTCGGCCTTCGGGCCGGCAGTCGCCGCGGCGGACGCCTCGACCGCGAGCGCAGACGCGTCGTACTCCGTTTCCGCACTGAACGAGACGGACGACAACGAGACCGTCAACGACTCCGAGGAACTCAACGAGTCCGACGACAACGAGACCGTCGACGACAACGAGACGGTCAACGACTCCGACGAGCTCAACGAGACCAACGAGACGGTCAACGAGACGAACGAAACCAACGAGACGGAGAACGGCACCGACGCGTTCGGGCTGCAGGTGAACGCCTTCATCGAGAGTCTGAACGACACGAACCAGACGGGCCCGCGCGGGCTCCTGATCGCGGACTTCGTGGTCTCGAACAACCCGGGTAACGCGCCCGACCACGCTGGCCCGCCGGCTCACGCCGGCCCCGGCGGTGACGACAACGAGACCGACGACCGTCGCGGCGCGCCCGAAGACAGGGGCAACGACGGCGACCAGGGTCCGCCCGAGCACGCCGGTAACGACGGCGACGACGCCGACGACGGCGAAGAGGAAGAAGAAGACGGTGACGACGAGGAAGAGGGCGGTCCCGGCAACGGTAACGGGAACGCCAACGGTCACTAAGCGGTAACTCACACCCCCCCATCCACCCCACGTCCGGGTCGCTCTACCCCACCCCCTGCGACCCGGCTCACCCCTGACGCCGGTCCCCGCTCACCCCACCTCCACACCCCACCCCCTTTTCCACCCCCTCACCCGGTCACTGGCGAGACTCGTCGCAGCCGAGACCGAGAAGGTTCGGTAGCGTTTTCCCGCCGGTCGCCCTCTTGGCGTACATGACAGAGGGCTACCCCCCTATCAGCGAGCAACTCGACGACGTAGCGACCGCTCGCGAGGACGGCCGACGCAAGATGGACTGGGCGCGCCAGCACATGCCGATCCTCGACGCGCTCCGCGAGGAGTACGTCGACGAGCAGCCGTTCGCGGGCGAGCGCATCGGCATGGCGATGCACGTCGAGGCGAAGACCGCGACGCTCGTCGAGCTGTTCGCCGAGGGCGGCGCGGAGGTCGCCATCACCGGCTGCAATCCGCTGTCGACCCACGACGACGTGAGCGCGGCGCTCGACGCCCACGACAACATCACGAGCTACGCCAAGCGCGAGGTCGACGACGAGGAGTACTACGCCGCCATCGAGGCGGTCATCGACCACGAGCCGACCGTCACGGTCGACGACGGGATGGACCTGGTCGCCGCGATCCACGAGGACTACCCCGAGCTCATCGACTCCATCGTCGGCGGGTGCGAGGAGACGACCACGGGCGTCCACCGCCTCCGCGCGATGGACGAGGACGGGGCGCTCGAGTACCCCGTCTTCGCCGTCAACGACACGCCGATGAAGCGCCTGTTCGACAACGTCCACGGCACCGGCGAGTCCTCGCTGGCGAACATCGCCATGACGACGAACCTCTCGTGGGCCGGCAAGAACGTCGTCGTCGCGGGCTACGGCTACTGCGGCAAGGGCGTCGCGAAGAAGGCCGCCGGCCAGAACGCGAACGTCATCGTCACCGAGGTCGAGCCCCGCCGCGCGCTGGAGGCGCACATGGAGGGCTACGACGTGATGCCGATGGCCGAGGCCGCCGAGGTCGGCGACGTGTTCATCACGACGACCGGCAACCGCGACGTGGTCACGGAGGACCACTTCCCGAAGATGAAAGACGGCGTCCTGCTCGCTAACGCCGGCCACTTCGACATCGAGATCGACCTCGACGCGCTCTCGGACCTCGCCGTCGACGAACGCGAGGCCCGCGACGGCGTCCACGAGTACGAACTGGAGGACGGCACCCGCCTCAACGTCCTCGCCGAGGGTCGGCTCGTCAACCTCGCCAGCCCCATCGCGCTCGGCCACCCCGTCGAGGTCATGGACCAGAGCTTCGGCGTTCAGGCCGTCGCCGTGCAGGAACTCCTAGAGAACGGCGACGCGTACGACGCCGGCGTCCACGAGGTGCCCGACGAGCTCGACCGCGAGGTCGCCGAGATCAAGCTCGACGCGGAGGGCGTCGAGTACGACGAGCTGACGGGCGAGCAGCGCGAGTACATGGACTCCTGGCAGCACGGAACGTAAGCGGCCGGTTCGCCGGCTCGGAGCGCCGGCGGACGAGAACGCTTCCCGGCCCGCAGTTCGCATTCAGCGTACCGACGCGGAGTCGCTACTCACCGCCGTCGTCGGCGCCGTACGCGGTGAACACCAGGCTCCCGTCGTCGAGCCCGACGATGCAGGTCCGCGTCGGCGTCGTCTCGCCGCCCCTCCGGCGCTCCGCGCAGCGGCCGGTCCACCGCCAGCCCGACTCGATAGACGGGAGCGCCGCCGACTCGATGTGTTCGACCGCATCGTCCGCGTACGCGTCGCGCCACGGCCGCCCGACCAGTTCGTCGGGGTGGTAGCCGAGCCGCGTCGCGTACACCCGGTTGACGAACCGGAAGTCGCCGTCCGGACCGGCGACCGCGATGCCGTCGCGGGCCGCCTGTACGCCGACGAGAAGTCGCTGCAGCGCCCTCGTCGCCCGGCGGGGTTCAACCATCCCCCGGATGCGGCGCCGCAGGAGGGCGTCGGCCGCCGGAGCGTCCCGCGACAGGAAGTCGGTTCGCTCGTCGTCGAGCACCGCCTCGGTGAGCGCCGGGGCGGGGTCGTTCGCGTGGAGCAGAAACGGGACCTCCGGGTCGCGTTCGCGGAGGTCGTCGAGGAACTCCGTGGCCGTCACGTCCCCCAGTTCGTCACCGCTGACGACGCAATCCACCTCACCGACGTGACAGAGCGCAGCGGCCGAGGTTCCCGTGACCGGGGTGAACTCGTCGTCGCCGAGAGCGGCTTCGATATCGGCGAGGCCGCTCTCGTCGCCGTCGACGCAGAGTACGGTGACCGGCGACGCCGAAGCGTCTGGATCCGGGACCAGCCGCTCCAGCCCGGTGGCTCGTCTCACGGGTTCCTCCCGGCGCATCGGGCGCCGAGGCCGGGCGCGCCGTCCGTGCCGCGTGCGGTGTCGGTCCCGACCATTACCCCTGCGAGCCCGCCTCGGCGACGGAAACGGTCCCGTCGCCTCGCACTTCGACGACGTGGCCCGCGTACTCGAACCGGGCGCACGCGCCCGGAGCGTCCAAAACCGTTTCGAGCGCGTCCGGGTCGACGGTCCGATACAGCGGCGGCAACTCGTTCGGGGAGGTACCGACCGCGTCGGCGACCGCCTTCACGACGCGCGTCACCGCGCCCTCGTCGCGAGCGAGCGTAGTTCGTTCCATGTCGTCCACGACGACGACCGGACGTGCAATGCCGTTACTTTCTATATGTATAACCCCACCCCCGCGTGGGCGCAATAACGATTAGGGACATCACCCGTTGAGGGCCTGAGCGGCCCCGGAAGTAATTATCGTACAGTCCGTACCGTCGGCAATGACTCCGCCAGAGATCCCGTCGACGGTGGACGTCGGCGTGGGGCTCACACAGGCGATGCAGCCGGGAGAGCCGTTTCCCGCGGTCGCCGGGATGCTGTTGTTCGGACTTGTCGGTATGGTCGTCAAGGGTGACCCGGAGAGCGCCATCGCGACCCTGACGCGGAAAGTAGAGCAGATCCGGGCCGGGGACTACGACGTCGACCTGTCCATCGACCGGGACGACGAGGTCGGCCGCCTGTACGAGGCGGTCGACGCGCTCGTGAACACCCTCCGGGCGCGGGAGCGGGCGCTCCGGCGGCAGCGACGGCTCCTCCGGGCCGAGCGCGAGCGCGCGTCGTCGCTGTTCGAGAACACGACCGACTGCGTGGCCCACGTGGACCTGACGGACGACGACGTGCTGGTCCGGGAGGTCAACGAGCGGTTCGAAGAGGTGTTCGGCTACGACGGTGAGGCGATCGAGGGCGAGTCGATCATCGACCTCGTCGTGCCGGAGGGCAAACTCGAGGAGTCGCGGGAGATGCGCCGAGAGATCCGAAAGGAGGAGAACGCCATCGACCGGGAAGTGGTGCGGGAGACGGCCGACGGGACCGGCAACTTCCTGTTCCGGTTCGTCCCCATCAACGGGGACCGGACGGGACCGCCCGACGAGGGGTACGCCGTCTACACCGACGTCACCGAGCGCAGGGAGCGCGAGCGCGAACTGGAGCGCTACCGGGAGTACACCGACCACGTCCTCGACGCCGTCGACGACGTGTTCTACGTGCTCGACGCCGAGGGGAACGTCCGGCGCTGGAACGAGCGACTGAACGGGGTCACCGGGTACACGGACGAGGAGATAGAGGGGATGCACGCCGCCGACTTCTTCGACGACCCCGATCGGGAACGGGTCGCGGAGGCGGTCGAGACGGCGTTCGAGACCGGGCGTACCCGCATCGAAGCGTCCTACCGGACCAAGGACGGTGAGCGCGTCCCGCACGAGTTCGTCGCGACCCCGGTCACGGATCCGGAGGGGGAGCCGATCCTAGTCGGGATCGGTCGCGACATCACGGAGCGCAGGGAGCGCGAGCGCGAACTCGAACTCAAGGACAGGGCGATCGAGGCCGCCCCGATCGGCATCACCATCACGGAGGGCGAGGACGGCGACAACCCGATCGTCTACGCGAACGAGGGGTTCGAACGGGTGACCGGCTACGCCGAGGAGGAGGCGCTGGGGCGCGACTGCCGGTTCCTGCAGGGCGAGGAGACGGCGGACGCGCCGGTCGAACGGCTGCGCGAGGCGATCGAGGCCGACGAGTCCGAATCGGTCGAGCTCCGCAACTACCGGAAGGACGGAACGGCGTTCTGGAACCGGGTGAGCGTGGCGCCGGTCGAGGACGAGGCGGGCGAAGTGACCCACTTCGTCGGGTTCCAGGAGGACGTCACGGACCGGAAGGAGAAAGAGCGCAGGCTGCGCGAGCGCGAGCGCGAACTCGAACGCCACAGGGAGTACACCGACGAGATCCTGGACGCCATCGACGACGTGTTCTACGTGCTCGACGCCGAGGGGCACTTCCGCCGCTGGAACGAGAGCTTCACCGAGGTGACGGGGTACGACGACGAGGCGGTGGCCGAGATGAACGCCGCGGAGTTCTTCGAGGAGTCCGACCGCGAGCGGATCTGGGAGGCGACCGCGACGGCGTTCGAGACGGGGAGCGAGCGCGTCGAGACGGAACTGGTGACGAACGACGGGGAGCGGATCCCCTACGAGTTCATCGGGACGGCGCTCCGCGACCCCGACGGGAACCCGGTGCTCGTCGGCGTCGGCCGCGACGTCTCGGAGCGCAAGGAGCGCGAGCGAGAACTCGAACGGTACGAGACGATCATCCAGGCGGTCGGCGACCCGGTGTACGCCCTCGACGGGGAGGGGTACTTCGAATTCGTCAACGACGCGATCGAACCGCTCACCGGCTACGAACCGGACGACATGATCGGCGAGCACGTCTCGACGGCGATGACCGACGAGGACCTCGCCGAAGCGCGCGAGCTGACCCGCGAGTTACGCGCCGACGACGACGCCTTCTACCGGGCGTTCGAGATGGACCTCCAGACCGCCGACGGCGGCGCGGTCGAGACGGAGAACCACGTTGCGCTGCTGCCGGACGACGACGGGGAGTTCGCCGGGACAGCAGGTATCGTCCGCGACATCACGAAACGGAAGCGGCGCGAGCGGCAGCTCCGTGAGGCGAACGAGCGCCTCGGCGCCATCGTCGGGGCGTCGCCGGCGGCGCTTGTCTCGACGGATCTGGAAGGCAACGTCGACCTCTGGAACCCCGCCGCCGAGCGCATCTTCGGCTGGAGCGCTGACGAGGTACAGGGCGTCCGGCTCCCCATCGTCCCGGACGACAGGGAGAACGAGTTCGCCGAGGTGCGCGAGCGGATCGATGCCGGCGAGGTCGTCACGGGAATGGAGACCAAGCGGCGGACCAGAGACGGGACGCTCGTCGACGTCAGCCTCTCGGCCGCGCCGTTGCGCGACTCCGACGGCGAGGTCGCGGGGCTGGTCGCCGCGATCGAGGACGTCTCGAAGCGCAAGGAGCAGGAGCGCGAACTGGAGCGGACCAAGGACCTGCTCGAACAGGCGCAGCGGCTGGCCGCCGTCGGGGGCTGGGAGCTGGACGTCAGGGAGGACCGGCCGACCGTGGCGTGGACGGACGAGCTGTACGAGATATTCGACGTCCCGCCCGGCACGGACGTCGCGCTCGACGAGGCGCTGAACCTCTATCACCCCGACGACAGGGACGCCATCGAAGACGCCGTCCGGACGGCCACCGAGTCGGGCGAGAGCTACGACGTCGAGGCACGGATCATCACCCGGTCGGGCGAGGAGCGGTGGGTCCGGTCGATCGGCGAACCGATAGTCGACGGCGACGAGGTCGTCGAACTCCGCGGGTCGGTGCAGGACATCACCGACCGGAAGCGGCGCGAGCACAAGCTGGAGCGGACGTCCGAACTGCTCGAACAGTCCCAGCGGATCGCGGAAGTGGGCGGCTGGACGGTCGACGTGACGGACGAACCGGAGAACCGTCTGACGGAGTGGACCGAGAAGATGTTCGACATCTTCGAGCTGTCGAGGGACGGACCGCTGCTGGTGGAGAAGGCCCTCGAGTACTACCACCCGGACGACCGCGACGAGCAGCGCGAGGCCGTCGAGCGGGCGATAGAACGCGGCGAGGCGTGGGACCGCGAGGCGCGGCTGATCACCGCCGCGGGGAACGAGCGGTGGGTCCGGACGGCCGGCGAGCCGGTCGCCGAGGACGGCGAGGTGCGGCGGCTCTACGGCGCCGTGCAGGATATCACGGAGCGCAAGGAGCGCGAGGCGGAGCTGGAACGGACGAAGAACCTCCTGCAGCAGGCGGGACGCATCGCGAAGTTCGGCGGCTGGGAGCTCGACTTGCGGAGCGACCCACCGGAGATGACGTGGGACGACGAGCTGTACCGGATCCACGGCGTGTCGTCGGGCACGGAGATAGACCTCGGGTCGACGCTCGAACTCTACCACGACGACGACAGGGACTTCATCGAGCGGAAGTTCCACGACGCGATCGAGACGGGCGAGGGGTACGACATGGAGGTCCGCCTCTCCGCGACGGGGACGGACACCCGGTGGGTGCGCGCCATCGGTGAGCCCGTCTTCGATGACGGCGAGGTCGTCAAGCTCCGGGGGTCGGTGCAGGACATCACCGAACAGAAGGAGCGCGAACTGGCGCTCCGCTCGCTCCACGACACCGCCCGCGGCCTGCTCAACACCGAGGCGGCCCCAGAGGTGGCCGAACTGGTGGTCGACGCCGCCGAGGACGTCGTCGACGTGGCGGGCGTCGGCATCTACCTGTTCGACGGCGAGGCGACGGGGCTCGAACGGGTCTCCTGCAGCAGCGCCTTCACGAGCGTCTGCTGCGGCGAGGAAGTGGTGACGGCCGGCGACATGGACTCCCCGCTCTGGGACTCGTTCGTCACGAACACGCAGACGGTCGTCGACGACCCAGCCTCGTTCGACGGGTCCACCCTGTTCGACGACGAGGTTGACGAGGCGCTGCTGGTGCCGCTCGGGGACCACGGCGTCGTCGTCGTCGCGGCCGCGGAGCCGATAGACGAGGGGACGCGGCGGCACGTCGAGACGCTCGCCGCGACGACGGAGGCCGCGTTCGACCGCCTGGAGAGCGAGGAGAGCCTCCGGGAGCGCGACGAGGAACTGGAGGCGCAGAACCGGCGGCTCCGGCGCCAGATCCAGATCAACGAGATCATCCGGTCGATCGACCAGTCGCTCATCGGCGCGGAGAGCCAGGAGGAGATAGAGCGGACCGTCTGCGAGCGGCTCGTCGCGAGCGAGGACATCGAGTTCGCGTGGATCGGCGGCCCGGACGTCGCCGGGAGCGAACTCCGGCCGCGGGCGAGAGCCGGCGGCGACAAGGAGTATCTGGAGGCGGTGTTGCTGGACCTCGACGACCCCTCGCCGGAGCCCTCGGTCGGCGCGGCGACGACGGAGGAACCGGCGGTCGTCCGGAACGTCGTCGACCGGCTGAAAGAGGAGCCCTGGCGAAAGGACGCGCTTTCCCGGAACTTCCACTCGATCGTCGCCGTCCCGCTCTCGGTCGACGAGTACTCGTACGGGGTCCTCACGGTGTACGCCGACGAGCCCAACGCCTTCGGCGATCTGGAGTGTGAAGTGTTCGCAGAGCTCGGCGAGAGCATCGCGAACTCCATCACCGCGGTGAAGACCCGGCAGGCGCTGTACGCCGACGCCCACCTGGAGCTCACGCTGCGGCTCGACGCCTCGGACGCCCTCCTGTCGCGGATCGCGCGGGCGGCCGACTGCGAGGTCGAGTACGAGGGGATGGGCACGCACGCGTCCGACGAGACGCGGCTGTTCTTCTCGACGACCGGCGCGGACGCCGACGCGGTACAGCGCGTGCTCGACGACCTAGTCTCCGTCGAGGAGAGCCGGCTCATCAGCGAGGGCGACGACCGCTGCCTCTTCGAGGCGACCGTCTCCCGCGACCTGATCGCGTCGCGGCTCGTCCGCCACGGCGGCAGCCCGCGGTCGATGCGCGCGGACGCCGACGGCATGGAGGTGGTCGTCGACGTGCCGACGACGACCGACGTCCGGGAGTTCATCGGGATGCTCCGGGACGCGTATCCGAGCGTCGAGCTCGCCGCCCGCCGCGACGTCCAGCGGGCGACCCACACCCGTCGGGACCTCGTGCGGTCGCTGTTCGAGAACCTGACGGACAGGCAGCTGGAGGTGCTGCGGACCGCCTACTTCAGCGGGTTCTTCGAGTGGCCGCGGGAGAGCACGGGCGAGGACGTCGCCGAGATGCTCGGGGTGTCTCAGCCGACCGTCAACCGCCACCTGCGGCTCGGCCAGGGCCGCCTCCTCGAACAGCTGTTCGACGACGAGGAGTCGGCGCTGACCGCGGACGGCGACTAGGTCAACTCATTTAAGCGGGTGGGGAAGAGACCGTCGGTCGATGTCGAACGCGAAGGGCGACCGGCGGGAGCGAGAGCTCGTGAACAAGCTCGACGAGGCGGGCTTCGCCGTGATGCGCGCCCCGGCCAGCGGGAGCGCGACGGAGCGGGAGCTCCCGGACGTGCTGGCGGGCGACGGCGAGACGTTCTACGCCGTCGAGGCGAAGTCCAGCGCCGGCGACCCCATCTACCTCACCGGCGAGGAGGTCGAGGCGCTCGTGTACTTCTCGCAGAACTTCGGGGCGAAACCGCGCGTCGGGGTGCGGTTCGACCGCGAGGACTGGTACTTCTTCCACCCCGGCGACCTCTACCGGACGGACGGCGGGAACTACCGGGTGAAACTGGAGACGGCGCTGTCGGACGGGACGGACTTCGCCGAGTTCACCGGCGAGTCGGAGAAGGTGACGCTCGACGAGGTGGGCGAGGACCCGGGCCCCGACCAGCGGGTGCTGGACGTGCTCGAAGCCGTGAAACGCGGCGACGTGTCGGTAGAGGAGGCGGCCGAGATGCTCGACTAGTCGACCCGCTCCAGGCGAGAGCGCGGGAACGAGTAGACGCGGAGCGCCTCGGGCGTCGGGCCGTCCTCACCGATCTCCACGGACTGCGGGTAGACGACGCCGATCACGGGGTCGTCGCCGTCGTAGTCGCGGTTCGACGGGTACTCCGCGACGGTGTAGACGGAGTTCTCGACGGCCACCTCGTCGGCGCGCCTCCCGGAGACGGCGACGACCGTCAGGAAGTCGCCCGTCTCGCGGTCGATCATGCGGTCGCCCAGTCGGACGGCGTGGTCCTCGCAGAGCGTCGGGTCCGTCGCGTCGCGGTCGACGAAGGCGGTCTCGCCGCAGACGGCGCAGTCGTCGACGACCTTCCCGGGCGGCGGCACGCGCCCCTCGTTGACCTCGATAGCGACGCGGCGGAGGTGTTTGCACCGCTCGCCGCGGATGCCGTGGTCCGGGCAGGTGCAGCGCCCGGCCGGGAGGTTGACGTGGTACGTGTTGCCGCTCTCGCTCTCGACCTCGTAGAGCTCGGTGCCGAAGGCGGCGACCGACATCTGTTCGGTGCGCGCTCGCAGCGACCGCTCGTCGAGTTCCGCGCCGCGGGGAACGTCGAGCGTCGCTTTCGATGACGCGGCTGTGTTTTCGGTGTGCGTCATGGGTTATCTTCGGGATGCCGAAACGCCGGTATCCGGCGCGTTGGTGCGGTCCCGTGCCCGTTCTTGGGGTTCTGTACGGGTAAGTGTTTCACGTACGTGGATCGACACGACCGCGCGCGGAGGGGTCGCCGGCCGCGACCGATTCGGCAAGTCCGGCGAACCCGGCAGGCAAGCGCAACGCTAACGCCCGCGAGGATCGTAGCCGGGGCCATGAGAGCGCTCCACGCCTCGCCGACCGCGGGCGATCCGGCGCTGGTCGCCGTCCTGACGCTCGCCGGCCTCGGGTCCGCCGTCGTCCTCGGCCTCGGGCTGGCGGCGTTCGCGCGGCGGCGGTCGGCCTCGTACCTGCTCGTCGCGCTAGCCGTCGCCACGCTCGTCGCCCGGACGGCCGTCGCCGCGCTGACGATGGCCGGCGTCGTCCCCGACGCGTCCCACCACCTCTCCGAGCACGCGCTGGACGTGCTGATGGTCGCGCTGGTGATCGCCGCCGTGTACCGCGCGCGAACGACCGCGCCCGACGTCCGGGGGGAGGAAGCGTGAGCGAGACGCGAGCCCGCATCGAACGGCGGATCGGCGAGGACCCCGGCGTCCACTTCAACGAGCTGGTCCGGGCGCTCGATCTCGCCCCCGGTCAGGTCCAGTACCACGTCGGCCGGCTGCTCGACGCCGGTCGCCTCGACCGCGAGCGGCTGTACGGGCGGACCCACTACTTCCCGCCGGAGACCGACGAGTGGGAGCGCGGCGCGCTCTCGCTGTGTCGGCGGGAGACGGCGCGAGACGTGCTCGCGTCCCTCATCGTCTCCGGCCCCCAGCGGCCGGCGGCCGTGGCCGACGACCTGGGCGTTGCCCGGAGCACGCTGGAGTGGCATCTCGACCACCTCGTCGAGCAGGGCGTCGTCCGGAAGGAGCGCGACGACCGCGGGCGGGTGACGCTCGTCCTCGCGCGGCCGACGGAGACCGCGCGACTCCTCGACGCCGTCTCGCCCTCGCTGCCGGAGCGCATGGTCGACCGGTTCACCCGGCTCGTCGACGACCTGTTCGCCGAGTAGGGCGTGCTCGACCGGCCTTCGAAGCGCTTTTGCCCGCCGCGAGTCAGGGGCGAGGTATGGAACGACAGACGCTGGTCGAGATCGCCGTCTCGGCCGGGTCCGTTGCGATAATGATCGGCGCGATGATGTTCGTCGGGGTCAGCTACACGACGAACGGCGACCTGACGACAGAAGGGGGGAAGGTGCTCGTCGGCGTCATCTTCGCGTTCATCCTACTCATGTTCGCGGTCGGCTACGGCCTCGCGCGGGCCGACTTCCAGTCCGACGCCGAACAGGTCGAGTCCGACGGCGCGAACGGCGCCTGAACCGCCGGCTATTCTCCCGGGTCCGGCGCGGCCTCGGCCGCGTCGAGGCGCTTCTCGTAGTACTTCAGCGGGTGCGGTATCGTCTCGCAGACCTCGTCCTTGTTCACGCAGTCGCCGTAGGCGGCCATCGTCTCGCAGCTCGGCGGCGGGTACTCGGTGCCGCCGTCGGCGGTCGCGATACGGTCCGTCCGGTAGGACTCGTCCGCGCCGCAGAACGACGCTATCTCCTCCTCGTCCATCCCGATCGCCGTCAAGAAGGAGGTCAGGACGAACCGCGAGTGCTCGGGCAGAGCCGCGCCCTCGCGGCTCCGCTCCAGCAGGTTCGCCACGCAGGGCGGGAACAGGTCGGGGGCGACCGTGTCGATGTCGCCGGAGAGCTCCAGGTCCGCGAGGAGGTCCTCGACGGCCTCGACGGCGTCGCCGAGTTCGGTCGCGATGGCGCCGGGGACCGACAGCGGCAGGCCCGCGCTCACCCGCTCCTCGACGGCCTGCCGGAGGAGCAGGTGGAGCTCCTCCCGGTCGACTGGCACGGCCCCGTCGGCGAGGGCGCGGGTGGCCAGTCGCCACCGGTCGCCGGGCAGGTCGCCCGACAGGCGCAGGTAGTCGCCGACGGCGACGCGGTAGCCGCCGTCGGTCTCGGCGACGGCGCCGTCGAGGTCGAACTCGCCGAGGAGGCGGTCGAGCGCCATCCGCTCGCCGCTCGCGCTCCGCAGCCGGTCGCCCTCGAAGTCGCTCGTGAACCGCCGGTGGGCGGTGACGGCCTCGGCGCGGGCGTACTTGCGGGTGAGGACGGGGTCGTCGACGAGCGAGACGAGCACCCGCGCGACGGGGTACGAGAGGAGTTCGACCCGCGGCCGGCGGTGGGGGTCGCCGGTCGTGTCGCCGGAGAGGGCGGCCTCGACGCGACCCACGGCGCGGTCGACCGCGGCCGGGTCCTCGCGGGCGACGAGATCGGCCAGATCGACCGCCGCGGCGTCCACCGCCTCCCGGGCGGCGTCGAGGAATGGGTACCGGGCGTGGAACCGTTTCATCGGCGACCCATTCCGCGCGGGTACCGATAAAACGCCCGGTCGCGGGTAAGCGGCTCTTACCCGTCGACCGAGGGACGAGCACCGCGGAAGCGCCGCGATACCGCACGTTCGGTGCGTACGCTTACCGTCGTCGCCGCCGTGGAGAGCACCGTGTCAGTGAACCCGGACGCCGCCGACCGCCGCGGGGTTGGGACGGTCGTGTTCGTCGTCTTCCTGGACCTGCTCGGGTTCGGCATCGTCATCCCCATCCTGCCGTTCTACGTCCGGAGCTTCGGGGTGAGCGACGTGTACATCGGCCTGCTGGCCGCGTCGTACTCGCTGCTGCAGTTCGGGTTCGCGCCGGTGCTGGGCCGGCTGAGCGACGCGCGCGGCCGCCGCCCCGTCCTCGTGCTGTCGCTGCTCGGGAGCGCAGTCGCCTGGACGGCGTTCGGCGTCGGCGGCAGCCTCGCGGTCCTGTTCGCCGCTCGGATGCTCGCCGGGGCGATGGGCGGGAACATCGCGGCGGCCCAGGCGTACATCGCGGACGTGACGCCGCCGGAGGACCGGGCCGGGGCGCTCGGCCTCGTCGGCGCGGCGTTCGGCCTCGGCTTCGTGTTCGGTCCCGCGGTCGGCGGGCTGTTCGCGAGCGACGCCGCCGTCGGCCTGGCACGGAGCGTCCTCCCCGCCGCGGTGCCGGCGACCCGGTTCTCCCTCCCGAGCTTCGCGGCCGCCGCGAGCAGCCTCCTCGCCGCCGGGTTCGCGGTCCGCTTCCTCCGCGAGACGGGCGCGCCGAAGCCGGCGCCGCGGCTGCCGCTGTCGTGGCCGCGACGCGTTCGGCGGGTCGTCGCGCCGACCGAGGCGGACGCCGACGCCGTGCGGCTCCGTCCGTTCGTGCTCGCGTACTTCCTCGTGTCGCTGGCCTTCTCGGGCGTGCAGGTGATGTTCATCCCGTACGTCGCTGACGTGTACGGCTACTCCGCGACGCAGGCGGCCGGGCTGCTCGCGTACGTTGGCGTCTTCGGCATCCTGAACCAGGGCGTGATCGTCGGCCGCCTCGCGAAGCGGGTCCCCGTCTCGGTCGTCGCGACCGCCGGCGCGGCCGTCCTCCTCGTCGCCCTCGCCGGGCTCCCCTTCACGCCCCAGATCGGCCGCGCGGTCGTCCCAGCGAACGCCGTCGTCGCGCCGGAGCTCGTCGCCCTGCTCGTCGCGCTCCCGCTGCTCTCGTTCGGCAACGGGCTACTCTCGGTCGGGCTGACGACGCTCGTCTCGACGGCGACCGGGGCCGACAGACAGGGGAGCGCCTTCGGCGTCACGCAGGGGGCCGGCAGCCTCGGCCGCACCGTCGGGCCGCCGGTGATGGCCGCGCTGTACGCGGCGGCGGCGTACTGGACGCCGTTCGTGGTCGGTGCGGCCCTCCTCGTGCCGGTCGTCGTCGCCCTGATCCGGATCGCGTCCGTCCCGCCCTCGTCCCCGGCGGACCCCGATCGCACGAACTAAGTCGGCGCGTTCGCCTATGAGAGTCCGTGGCGCCGTACTTCGACTACCCCTGCCCCGACTGCCGGACCACGAACAACCTCCACGAGACGGACTGCCGCTTCGCCGGCACGTCGTGGGCGGAGATCGAGAGAGCGTACGTCGACATCGTCGCCGCGCTGTCGGCGGAGCCCCGGCCGGAGGCCGCCCTCCGCGACGCGGTCGACGGCGACTGGGGCGCGCTCCGCGCGGCGGCGCTGTCGCTGCTGCGCGACGAGTACCGCGTCTACGAGGTCGGGAGCGACGAGGGGGACGGCGACGACGCCGCCAACCGCGTCCGCGCCGAGGACGGCGACCTCGCGCTCACCAGCCCGGAGCAGCGCCGCGAGCACCTCAGCCAGCCCGACCGCGACCCCTTGCGCACCATCTACCGGCAGGGGAGCGTCCCGGGCTGTCACGACAACGCCGTCTTCGCGATGATCGCCTACTACGAGATGGTCGGCTTCTCCTGGCGCGAGACGAGAGAGAAGGTGATCGAGTGGCTCCACGAGAGCGGCACCTGGGCCCGCGGCGGGTTCGAGGAGGCCTCCCCGGAGGAACTCGTCAACAGCAAGCGCCACGTCTACGAGGAGGGGTACGGTTGGAAGGAGAAGGCGACGGCCGCGAAACGCGTCATCGACCGTCGGACGTAGTCAGGGACGCAGTCGAGATCAGTCGCTCTGGATGCGCGGCGCGAGCATGAACGTCACCTGCCCGTTGCCCTCGGCGATGTCGAAGTGGAGCTTGACGGGGAACTCCTCGCCGAGTTCGAGCGTCACCTCGGCGTCCTTGTCGATCGCCTTGTTCATGTCCTTCAGGTAGTCGAGGCTGAACAGCGAGTGGGCGGGACCGACCTGTAGGTCGATGAGGTCGCTCTGGTCGAGTTCGAGGTGGACGTCGTCGGTGTCGCCCTCCGCGTCGACGTAGAACAGCTCGTCCGTCTCGTCGACGCCGAGCGCGATGTGGTCCGAGACCATGTCGGCGGCGGTGACCGAGCGGTCGATGTCCGCGCCCTCGATGACGATCTCGGCGGCCAGATCGAGGTCGGGGATGTCCGGTTCCTGCCGGATGGAGTCGGGGTCGATGAGCGCGAGCGTGTACTCCAGCCCGTCGATCTGGATGTGGAGCTTGCGCGTCTCCTCGTCGAGTTCGAGCTCGACGAGTTGGCCCGAGTCGGCCATGCCCGCGATGTCTTCGAGCCGCGAGAGGTTGACGCCGATGAGGCCGCCGTCGGCCTCGTAGGACTCGAACGCGTCGGCCGAGAGGGAGAGGTCGACCATCCCGACGTTCGCCGGGTCGACGGCCCGGATCTCGATGCCGTCCTCGTTCAGGTGGATCTTGCACTCGTCCACCAGCACGCTCACGGAGTCGAGCGCCGTCCGGAGCGTCTCCGCGCTAACTATCGCCTTGAACATTATTGAGTCGAGGTTTGGCGGCCCACCATAAAAAGGCACGCGTTCCGCGTGCGCGCGGACGCGGCGGAAATCGAGAGCGGGAGGCGACGGCGGGCGGACGCGACGACCGACGTCACGTCCCGTCGACGACCACGCGGCCGTCGGCGTGCACCGTCACGGCCCACTCGCCGTGGGTGAACGCGACCGAGACGTCGTCGTCGGGGTCGACGGTGTCCAGAAATCGCCCCAGCGCGTCGACGTCGACGCTCTCGTACAGAGGGTCGATGTCGAGCGGCGAAACGCCCTCGGCGTCGGCGAGGGCCTCCGCGATCGTCGTGCACACGGCTTCGGCGGGAGAGAGGAGGGAGTCCGACCGAAAATCGTGTTTTCTGATTACTTCGCTCATTGCTGTGATTAGCGGTGACTGCGGAATGAGGGTGTCCTTGGAGCACGAAACGCTTTATACGGGCTCCGGTAGGTGACAGTCGTTTTTAATTTCCGTCGCCCGCGAACAACGCCGACAGCGGGCGGTAAGGCGATCGAGCAGTCGAAGATAGTGGATCAATTATAGATCGCGCGGCCGGGGTCGTGGTCGTCCGTCCACGGCGACGGCTCGCACGGGTCGCCGCCGCTTTCCGCGTCGGCCCCCAAGGGGGGCACATGCGCGAACTCGTCTTCGCTCTGGAGTACGAACCCGGGCGCAACCGGGTGGCGGACGCGCTCGCCGACCACCCGGACGCCCGGGTCCGCTCGCTCTCGCTGCACGCCACCGACGAGAGCCTCTGGCGCGTCGACCACGTCGCCGGCGCACCCGACGCGCTGGAAGACATCGAGGACGCGTTTCTCAACGGCGACTACTACGCGGACTGCCTCGCCACCGATGACTGCGGGGCCACGCAGACCACGGAAGTCCTCGACCGCACGGCCGACACGCTCGTGCTCTACTCCGCCTGGGAGCGCACCCCCGACTGCGCGTCCGTTCCCCACATCGCCCGCGACCACCTCGGCGACGGCGTGCTGTTCGAGACGCGCCACGAGGGGCGACACTACACCTGGCGGGTCATCCACTCCGGCGACGGCGACGTCGCGGCGTTCTTCGACGACCTCGACGCCGCGGTCGGGGACTGCGCCCGGATGGAGATGCTGCGGACGACGGACGCGTCGGCGACCCCCGGCGAGGGCGACGGGAGCCCGGACGACCTCTCCCCCGAGCAGGTGGCAGCGCTCCGGGCCGCCGTCGAGCACGGCTACTACGAGTCCCCCCGCGAGGTCGACGTCGGTGCCCTCGCCGACCACCTCGACGTCCCGCGGTCGACGCTCACCTATCGGCTGCGACGGGCGGAGGAACGCCTGGCGAAGCGCTACGTCGCCGAGGCGCGGTTCGCGGACGACGCGTCGACCCGGTTGTAGCGGCAGTTGGAATATTCCAACGAAGTCTTATCGAGTCGCCGACCCTATCTTCGGGCGATGAACGACGACGCGAACGCCGCGGGACGAGCGGCCGAGGACGACGGACGGCGGGAACCGACCGTCCGCCTCGCCGTCCCCGAGATGGACTGCCCGTCCTGCGCACAGAAAGTCGACAAGAGCCTGGGCCGCGTCGACGGGGTCGTCGACGCGACGCTCCAGCCGACTACCGGCACGGCCGCCGTCACCTACGACCCCGACCGGGCCAGCGAGGCCGACGTCGTCGCGGCGATCGAGGCCGCCGGCTACGAGGTCGAAGGCGGCGGCTCCGCGGGCGACACCGACGACTCGTCCGAGGGGGCGGACGTCGCGCCGCCGTCTGAGATCTGGACGAGCCCCCGCGCGAAGAAGACGTGGGTCGGGGCGGCGCTCGTCTCGGTGGGCCTCCTCCTCGAGTTCGTCCTCACCGGCCAGAACGCCGCGGTGGCGAGCGTCCTCGGCGCTCCGATCCACGTCGCCGACGCGCTGTTCCTCGGGGCCGTCGCCGCCAGCGGCGCCCCCGTCGTCCGCGGCGGCTACTACTCGGCGCGGAACCGAAGCCTCGACATCGACCTGCTGATGGGGACGGCCATCCTCGCGGCCACCGCAATCGGCTACTTCGTCGAGGCGGCGACGCTGGCCGTCCTGTTCAGCATCGCCGAACTGCTCGAGGACTACGCGATGGACAGGGCACGGGACTCCCTGCGCGAACTGATGGAGCTCTCGCCCGACGAGGCGACGGTCAAGCGCGACGGGGCGGAGCGAACCGTCCCCGCGGAGGACGTGGCGGTCGACGAGGTCGTCGTCGTCCGGCCGGGCGAGAAGATCCCGCTCGACGGGACAGTCGTCGAGGGCGAGAGCGCGGTCGACCAGTCGCCGATCACCGGCGAGAGCGTCCCGGTCGACAAGACCGACGGCGACGAGGTGTACGCCGGCGCGATCAACCGGGAGGGGTACCTGGAGGTCGCGGTCACCTCGACGGCCGGCGACTCGACGCTCTCGCGCATCATCGAGATGGTGCAGGGGGCGCAGGCCGAGAAGACCGAGACCGAGCAGTTCGTCGACCGCTTCGCGGGCTACTACACGCCGGTCGTCGTCGCGCTGGCGGTCCTGACCGCCGCCGTGCCGCCGCTGCTCATCGCCGACCCCGTCACGGTCGGCGCGGCCGGGTACGGGTTCACCTTCGCCGGCGACTGGGGGACGTGGTTCGTTCGCGGGCTCACCCTGCTCGTCATCGCCTGCCCCTGCGCGTTCGTCATCTCGACGCCCGTCTCTGTCGTCTCCGGCGTCACCAGCGCCGCGAAAAACGGCGTCCTCATCAAGGGGGGCAACCACCTGGAGGCGATGGGCGACGTCGACGCCGTCGCCCTCGACAAGACCGGCACGCTCACGCGGGGCGAACTCGCCGTCACCGACGTCGTCCCGGTCGGCGACGCGGACGAGGCGACGCTGCTCCGCCGCGCCGCCGCGGTCGAGCGCCGGAGCGAGCACCCGATCGCCGATGCGATCCTGGCCCGCGCCGAGGAGGCCGGCGCGGCGGACGTCCCGGACCCGTCGGCGTTCGAGAGCCTGACCGGCAAGGGCGTCCGCGCCGAGTTCGACGGCGAGACCTACTACGCGGGCAAGCCTGCCCTGTTCGAGGATCTGGGCTTCGACCTCTCGCGGGCCCGTCGCGAAACCGACGGCGGCCCCGGCAGCGGTGCGACCGGAAGCCCGTCGGGTCCGCGGTCCGACGGCGGCACCGTGACCGGGGCCGCCGTCGGGGGCGGCGACGCGGGGTTCGCCGCGGACGTCCTCGCCGATCTGGAGCGCGAGGGGAAGACGGTCGTCCTCGTCGGCACGGAGACGGAACTGCTCGGCGCTATCGCGATCGCCGACGAGGTGCGGCCGGCCTCGGAGCGGGCCGTCCAGCGCCTGCGGGAACTCGGCGTCGATCGCGTCGTGATGCTGACCGGCGACAACGAGGGCACTGCCCGTGCCATCGCCGAGCAGGTCGGCGTCGACGAGTACCGCGCCGAGCTCCTGCCCGACGAGAAGGTCGCGGCCGTGCGGGAGCTACAGGCCGAGTACGGCGACGTGGCGATGGTCGGCGACGGCATCAACGACGCCCCCGCGCTGGCGACCGCCGAGGTCGGCGTCGCGATGGGCGCGGCGGGCACCGACACCGCCATCGAGACGGCCGACATCGCGCTGATGGGCGACGACGTCGGGAAGCTCCCCTACCTCGTCGACCTCTCGCGGACCGCCAACGGCGTCATCCGGCAGAACGTCTGGGCCAGCCTCGGCGTGAAGGCCCTGCTCGCGCTCGGCGTGCCGCTGGGGCTCGTGAGCGTCGCGCTGGCGGTCGTCGTCGGCGACATGGGGATGAGCCTCGGCGTGACGGGCAACGCGATGCGGCTCGCGCGGATCGAGCCCGAGCGGTTCGCGTGAGCGAGACGCACTGAGCGTCCGGCGCGAAAGAGCCCGGGCGCCGACGCGGCCGAGGCCGTTCCGGTAGCCGAACCGTTATTTCTCGCAGAGCCCGAGCGTAGGCATGAAACTCTCCGCTGTCGATCTCTCCCCGGTCCCCGCCGACGGCACCGCGACCGACGCCTACGCGAACACCGTCGAGGCCGCGCGGCGGGCCGAGCGGCTCGGGTTCGAGCGGTTCTGGGTGGCCGAGCACCACGGCATGGCGGACACCATCGCGGGCACGACGCCCGAGGTGCTGCTCGGGCACCTCGCCGCCGAGACCGACTCGATCCGGATCGGTTCCGGGGCAGTGCTGCTCAACCACTACAGCCCGTTCAAGGTCGCCGAGCAGTTCGGCGCGCTGGACGCGCTCGCGCCGGGCCGCGTCGACGCCGGGCTGGGACGGGCGAACGGGTCGCCGGCCGCCGACCGCGCCCTCGGGACCGAGCGGCGCGTCCGGAACCCCGACGAGGACCACGCCGAGAAGATCGAGGCCGTCGTCAACCACCTCTACGACGACTACCCCGACGACCACGCCTACGCCGACCTGACGATCCCGCGCTCCGGCGAGGACCCGCCGACGCCGTGGGTGCTGGGATCGAGCCCGTCGAGCGCTGCCCTCGCGGGCGAACTCGGGCTGCGCTACTGCTTCGCGGCGTTCATCCGCCCGGGGCTGGCGACGCGCTCCTTCGAGGCGTACCGCGATCGCTTCCGGGCGTCGCCGCTCTCCGGCGGCGTCGACGAACCTGAGGGGATGGTCGCGGTGAACGCGGTCTGTGCCGAGACCGACGAGGAGGCGGCACGGCTCCGAGCGGTCGCCGAGGCGTCGTTCGCGCGGATGCAGCGCGGGGAGGTCGGGACGAGGCCGTCCGTCGAGGAGGCCGTCGACGAACTCGGCGGCGTCCCCGAGCCGACGCCCGCGACGCTCGACGCGGGCGAGTGGCCGCGGGCGATCTCCGGGAGCCCGGACACGCTCGCCGGGCTGCTCGACCAGCTCGCGGACCGCGTCGGCGTCGACGAGGTGATGATCCAGCACGTCGTCGGCGACCACGGGGACGCGCTCCGGTCGCACGAACTGCTCGCCGACGGCGTCGGACTCGATCCGCGCTGAGGCGGGTCGCAGCCGCCCGGTACCGAGGGCGGGCCGCCGAACAGGTGCGTCACGCCTATCAGCGTCGGCCGCCTCCGATCGGACATGCAACCGACGCTTTCCTCCCGCGACCGACGAGCGGGAGTCCGTCGAGGGATCTCGGGTGGTACCGATGGCGGGTAAGGACGAGTACTACAACAGGGCGAAACAGGAGGGCTACCGCACTCGCGCGGCCTACAAGCTGAAGCAGCTCGACGAGCTGGAGGGGCTGATCGGCCCCGGCAACACGGTCGTCGACCTCGGGGCCGCGCCCGGCGGCTGGATGCAGGTCGCCGCGGAGATGGCCGGCGAGGGCGGCACCGTCATCGGCGTCGACCGCCAGCGCATCGACCCGCTGGAGGACGACCACGGCGCGCGCGTCGAGACCGTCCGCGGGGACATGACCGAGGAGGAGACCCGCGAAGAGGTCGTCGAGATCGCCGGCGAAGCCGACGTGGTCCTCTCGGACCTCGCGCCGAACATGACCGGCGAGTACGGCCTCGATCACGCCCGCTCGGTCCACCTCGCCCGGCAGGCGTTCGAGACGGCGCTGGAACTGCTCGACAGCGGCGGCGACTTCGCCGTGAAGGTGTTCGAGGGCCGGGACCTGGACGACCTGCGCGACGACATCGAGGAGGAGTTCGAGTACGTCCGCACGACCAGCCCCGACGCCTCCCGCGACGAGTCCTCCGAGGTGTACCTCATCGCCAAGGGCCGTCTGACCGCGCCCGTCCGCGAGGGCGACCGCCTGACCGTCGAGATCGTCGACGAGGGGAGCGAGGGCGACGGCGTCGCCAAGGTCGACGACTACACGCTGTTCGTCCGCGAGGGCGACGTGGGCGAGGAGGTAGAGATCGAAGTGACCGACGTGAAGCCCCGGTTCGGCTTCGCGAAGCGCGTCGACTGAGAGGGGCTGTCGTAACTCAGTTCGGTAGTCACCGCCGGTTCCAGCGGTCGCCGGCTACCGGGATATCCAGCAGTACGTCTGCACGCCGCCGAAGGCGAGCGCGAAGACACCGTTCTGGACGATGAGGACCGTCTGCTCCGGTGCGACTGCCCGCGTCACGAGCAGCAGCGCCGCGAACAGCGTGCTCAGCAGGAGGTTGTACTTCGCGAGCGCCGTCCAGCACTCCTCGTCCAGTTCGATCAGGCCGTCGCTGCCCATGTGCGGCGTACGACGGTCGCACGGGTAGGCGCTGGGGCGCCGGTCACTCGCCGTCGTCGTCCAGGCGGCCGTGGCGCTCGTCGATCTCGTCCAAGATGTCCAGGTTCTTCCGGATCGACGCCCGGACCGCCTCGCTCCGGTTGACGTACTTGCCGTCGTCGCCGACGTGCCGATCGAGGTCCGCGAGGAGTTCCTCGGGGATCTCGACGCTTATCTTGGGCATATCCGAGTGCTATCGGGACGCCCCGTTAACGTTCCGAACGCGGAAGGGGAGCAAGCGCCGCGGACGGAGCGGCGCCGGCGAGTCACGCGACGACCGACCCGCGTCAGGCCGTCCGACCCCGGGCGCGCCGCGGCAGCGTGACCACCCAGAGGATCCCGAGCCCGAGCAGGTAGACCAGAGCGACGGGGATGGCGACGATGAACATCGTGAGCACGCCGGAGGGGGTGAGCACGCCGGCGAGCGCGAAGATGAGGATGGTGACGATCCGCCAGCGCTCGTACATCGACTCGAAGGAGACGATGCCGCCGTAGTGGAACATGAGCTGGCTGACGAGGATGTCGCCGAGGATGCCGATCCCCGCCGTGGTGAGGAAGATGAGCCAGAAGAAGTTCTTCAGGCGGTAGGAGATGATCATGCCGGCCTGCTGGGCGTCGGCGACGAGATACGAGATGATCGTCGGTGCGACCCAGAGGTAGCCGACCGCGCTCCCGCCGACGACACCGGCGAGGATGGCGACGCCCCAGAGGCCGAACACGCGGCGGTCGCCGCTGACGAATCCGCGCTCTGCCGCGGCGGGCCAGGCGTAGTACGCGACCATCGGGAGGACGGCGATCGCGCCGAGGATGGTGCTGACCTTCACCTCGAAGATGAGCGCCTCGACCGGGTGCATCGCGATGACGGGGTTCTGGACCTCGCCGATGACCTCGGGCGGCATCTTCCGGAGGAAGTCCTCCCGAATCTGGCCGATGCCGCCGCGGTAGAGCCAGAGGAAGGAGCCGGCGAGCACGGCCATGAACACCGCGACGATGCGGAACATCTTCGACGTGAGGCTCTCCAGGATGAACCGGATGTCGTAGAAGTAGCCGCCGATGTCCTCCTCGGTCGTCTCGTCCTCGGTGAACGCGTCGACCATGCCGGCGGTGGTGCTGGTGACGGGGTCGTCCTCGGGCGTCTCGCCGCCGGCCGGCGTAGCGACCTCCTCGGCCTCGGCGCCGTCCTCCTCGGCCTCGGCCTTCGCGTCGACCTCGTCGAACCGGTCGAGGATCGCCTCGGCCTTGTCCGGCTCGTCGGCGTCCATCGCCTCGCGGGCGCGGGCCAGCGCCTCGTCCTCGGTCATCGCGGCGAACACCTCGTCGGGCGCGGCGCGGACGCCGTCGGCGTCGAGGGGGCCGAGGTCGATCTCGGCGGGGTCCGGCGCGCCGGAGACGGGGTCGACCCGCGGCGCGACGGGCTGGCGGAGCACCCTGACGGTGTAGGCGAGCACGAGGAGGAGGGCGACGATCACGCCCACCTCGACGGCGACGAGTAGCTGGTCGAGGATCCCGGTTGGCGCCGTCAGCGGCCGCGTCGTCACGCTCTCCGGCCCGAACGGTATCAGCGGGAGGAGCGACTCGTTGAGCACCGGCACGACGGAGCGCTCGACGGCCGGCAAGATCTCCCGGTTCGCGTAGCCGACGCCCCCGCCGCGGACCGCTGCGAGCGTGCCGACGACCGTCGCGGCGGCGATGCCGACCAACGCGGCGACGGAGCGGCCCATCGACCCCTCCTCGACGGCGTCGGGGGCCGCGCCGATCCGGCGGGCGTTCGTCACGATCTTCGCGAGGCCGAGGCTGAGGACGTAGAGGACGATGAGCGGCGCCGCCCACATTATCTGGGTGAAGGGGTCGGGCGGGGAAAACAGCGCGCCGAACGCGAAGATGCCGAGGATCGCGTACCGCCACTTGTCGCGGAACGTCTCGTACGGGACGATCTCGGCGTACGAGAGGACGCTCATCGCGAGCGGGAGCTGCGCGGCGAGCCCGAACGACGCGGTCAGCAGGAGCAGGAACTGCGTGTAGAGGACGATCCCGTAGCTGGGTTTGATCTCCGCGCGGACGGCGTTGACCGCGAGGAACTCGAACATGAACGGGAAGAAGACGGCGTAGGCGTACACGACGCCGCCGGCGAACAGGAGCAGGGAGAGGGTGATGAAGCCGGCGACGCGGGCGCGGGTGACCGGGACGACGGAGTCGTACCCGCGCTCGGCCAGCGCGTCCCGGGAGTAGTACAGCAGGAACGGGATCGCGAGCAGGACGCCGACGAGCAGGCCGATCTTCACCTGCAACAGGATCACGTCGAACGGCGTCCGGACGATGAAGTCCACCTGCCCGTCGGCGACCGTGCCGCCGAGCTGCGAGGTGGTGTTCGACTGGAGGAAGTCCCAGACGAACGTCCGCAGGGCGTAGATAGTGCCGACCAGACCGATGACGAACACCATGAACACCTTCTGGAGGTGCGACTGCGCGGACGACAGCACGGCGCCGATCGTCTCGCGACCGGAGTTGACGGCGCGGGCGGTGTCCTCGTCGATGGCCGAACTCATTAGTCGTCGGGGGATTACCGGGACGCGGTTATCAATCTTCTTCTCTGCCCGTGAACGGTAAGAAAAGGCCTATAAGACGCCGCGCGCCTACCTTCTGACGAATGCCGGACGAGTCGGAGGACGATTCTGGGCTGACGAAAAACGACCCCGACGAGACGTGGGAGTCACCGGAGCCGGAGCCGCAGGAGGTGCCCGACCACGAGGCTCCCGCGACGGAGGACCGCCCGGACGAGTCGCTCCAGCCGCCCACCGCCGAGACGAGAACGGGTGACGCGCCCGTCGACCCGGCCGACGACGTCGACGGGACGACCCCGCCGGGCGCGTCGACCCCGCCGGGAGCGCCGGCCCACGGCGGCGGCGAGACCGGCGTCGACGACGACGAGGAGTGGACGGAGCCGCCGGACGACGAGGAGCTCCCGCTCGCCGTCCACATCGAGGAGATGGTCAAGCGCCTCGCCGTCGTCGCCTTCGTCGCCGCCATCGTCACCTCCGCCGCCTTCCCCTTCGCGCAGGACTTCATCACCACCATCTGGTACAACGTCCACCCGGGGACGGTCGCCGAGTGCCCGGGCGCACAGCAGTGCGCGCCGCCGCACGTGTACGGCCCGCTCGAACTGAAGCTGGCCGAGCTGAAACTCGCCAGCCTCGCCGGGGTCGTCCTCGCGCTCCCCGTGTTCGTCTACGAGACGTACCTGTTCATGCGGCCGGGGCTGTACCCGCAGGAGCGCCGGTACTACCTCGCGGCCGTGCCGACGAGCCTCGTCCTCGCCATCGTCGGCGTCTCCTTCGCGTACTTCCTGATCCTCCCCGCGCTGTTCACGTACTTCCTCTACTACTCCGAGCAGACCGCGGACATCGCGTTCGCGCTCCAGGACACGTTCAACCTGATCCTCATGATGATGGGGACGCTGGCAGTCGTCTTCCAGATCCCGCTTTTCATCATGCTCGCCATCATGATGGGGATCACGACGCGGCGGTGGCTCGCGGCCCGCCGCCTCTACTTCTGGGGCGCCTTCCTCGGCATCGCGTTCCTGTTCAGCCCCGACCCCACCGGGATGGCGCCCATCATGGTCGCCGGGACGATGGTCGTCCTGTTCGAGGGGACGCTCCTGTTGCTGCGCTGGGTCGGGCGCTGACGGCCCGCCGCCGCAGCGCGTTCGCGCGGTCTCTTCGCGTCGCTTTTCGCTGGACGCCCGTCCACATCTCCCCGGCTCTGCCGGGCCCTGTCCGTCTAACCGGGTAATATCCCCTTGAACACTGACCGTTCGGCTACCGATCCGCTCGATAACTCGTCGTTCCACAACGAACAGCGTTTTAAACTGCTCTATCGTTCGTATTTCCCGCTAAGATGTACTCGTACGTTTCGAGAAATAGACCAGGAGTGATCGCACGGAGAGGGGATCTCTCTGTTCGGAAGCATACCGGAGGTGGGCGCCGGTGACCGAGCAGGTGCCGACCACCTGCGTCCGCTGCGCGGTCGGGTGCGGCCACGTCCAGCAGGCCGTCGACCGGGGCTACGGGCTCGACGTCGTCGGGGGCGACCCCGCCCACCCGGTGAACCGGGGACTCGCCTGCCAGCGCGGGGTCGAGGAGACGGCCGACCCCGACGCCGAGTGGTTGACCCAGCCGCAGGTCCGGCGCGGCGGCGAACTCGTCGCGACGACGTGGGACGTGGCGCTGTCGGTCGCGAGCGAGGCAATCGCGGCCGCCGCCGACCGCGACCCGCACTCGGTCGCCGTCCTGGGGAGCGGCCAGCAGACCAACGAGGCCGCGTACGCGCTCGGCAAACTCGCCCGAGGGGGGATCGGCACCCGACGCTACGACGCCAACACCACGCTCTGCATGGCGAGCGCGGTGACGGCCTACTACGACGCGTTCGGGAGCGACGCGCCGCCGCCGACGTACGACGATATCCCGGCGGCGGAGAGCCACGTGGTCTGGGGCGCGAACCCCGCCGCCGCCCACCCCGTCATGTTCCGCTGGATCGCGGACTCGGCGGACGAGGCGGGGTCCGAACTGGTCGTCGTCGACCCGGTCGAGAGCGAGACGGCGGAAGTCGCGGACCGCCACGTGAGCCCCGATCCGGGCACCGACCTCGCGCTGGCCCGGACCGTGCTCGCCCGGATCGTCGAGACCGACCGCGTGGACGAGGCGTTCGTCGACGAGGCGACCGCGGGGTTCGGCGACCTCGCCGCGTCGCTACCGGACCCCGCCGCGGCCGCGGAGACCGCCGGCGTTCCGCTCGAGACGGTCGACCGCCTCGCCGCGGCGTTCGACCGCGACGCGCTCGTCTACTGGGGGATGGGCGTCAACCAGAGCGTCCAGGGGACCGCGACGGCCGGCGCGCTGATCGACTGCTGTCTCGCCACGGGCAACCTCGGCCCCGGCTCCGGCCCGTTCTCGCTCACCGGGCAGGCGAACTCGATGGGGACGCGCGTCTGCTCGTCGAAGGGTACCTGGCCGGGCCACCGCCCGTTCGACGACCCCGAGGCCCGTCAGACCGTCGCCGACGCCTGGGACGTGCCGGTCGACGCGCTCCCGGACGACCCCGGCCCCGGCCCGGTCGGAGTCGTCGACGCGATGGCCGAGGGGGCCGTCGACGTCTGCTGGACCGTCGCGACAAACCCCGCCGCCGGGATGCCGGACGGGGGGAAGGCGCGCGACGCGCTCTCGGATGCCTTCCTGATCGTCCAGGACGCCTTCCGCTCGGAGACGGTCGAGCACGCCGACGTGGTGCTCCCGGCGTCGACGTGGGGCGAGACGGAGGGGACGGTCACGAACATGGAGCGCCGCGTCTCCCGCGTCCGGGCGGCGACTGAGACGCCGAGCGGGGTCCGGTCGGACCTCGACATCGTCGGCGCGGTGGCCGACCGCGTCGCTCCGGGGCTGCTCGACGGGCCGCCGACAGACCCCGAGGCGACCTTCGACGAACTCGCCGCGCTCACCGCCGGCACGCCCGCCGACGTGTCCGGCATCACCTACGACCGTCTGGACGCGGCGGGCGCGGTCCGCTGGCCTGCACCGGACGCGACGAGCGAAGGTGGCTACCGCTACCGCGACGGCGACGACTGGTCGTTCGAGACGGACTCCGAACGGGCCCGCTTCTCGACGGGCCGCCACGGCGGCCTCCCCGAACCCCCGGACGACGACTTCCCGCTGACGCTTACCACCGGACGGAAGCCCGACGCGTACAACACCGGCGTCCGCGCCCGCGCTACCGGCTCGCCGGCGGCAAGACTGAACCCCGCGACGGCGCGGGCGTTCGGCGTGGAGGCGGGCGACGGTGATGGCGAAGGCAGTGACGCCGACGAACCCCCTGTCACCGTCGCGTCGCGGCGCGGGAGCGTCGAGGCCGCCGTCGAACTCGACGAGGGTGTTCCAGACGGCGTCGTCTGGCTCCCGATCCACCACCCCGCTGTGAACGAACTCACCCTACCGGCGACCGACCCGCGCTCCGACGAGCCGAACTTCAAGCAGTGCGCGGTGCGGCTGGAAGCGGGGGAGCGTGCGGCCTCCCGTGCGGTGAGGGTTCCCGAATGACGCGCGACCCGGAGCGCGTCGGTGACTGACCTCGTGGGCGTGGTCGTGGCCGGCGGCGTTCCTGAGCGTCGACACGCCCGCGGCGCTGCGCGCGCTCCGATGCGGGGACACCGACGGGCCGGTCGAGTCGGATTGACGGATCCCCAGATCCCGCCCTCGCGACCCGCTCTCTTTCGAACGTCCGTCGTCCTAGAACACCATTAAGACGGCTAAACTCCGACCGGCTGTCGTCGCGACGCGGGTTATTTTGGAAATGTTCAACGATTAGTACTTTAGTGGATGATAGAGTATATTATATCGTGATTAAACAATGAACGAGTCTAAATATAGCAGTGTATTAGACATTTGTCCAGACAGAATGAGCGGCGGTCGCTCGGGGGTGATCGGCCGTGGCGCATAAGAAAGAGGAGTGGAAGGAAGGGTGCTACGGCGACGAGGTCCGCGAGAAGATCGAGGAGTTCGCTGAGCGGGGGTGGGACTCGGTCCCCGAGGACGAGCGCGACAAGTGGTTCTCCAGGTTCAAGTTCTGGGGCGTCTTCCACCAGCGCTCTGGCCAGGAGAGCTACTTCATGCTGCGGCTGACCAACTGCGGGGGCGTCCTCGAACCCGACCAGCTACGCGCTATCGGCGAGGTCGCCCGCGACTACGCGACGGGGCCGGCCGAGAACCCCGAGTGGGGGAACGGCTTCGTCGACTTCACGACCCGCCAGTCGGTCCAGTTGCACTGGCTCAAACTGGAGGACGTGCCGAAAGTGTGGGAGAAGCTGGAGGCCGTCGGCGTCTCCTCGCGCTCCGCGGGCGGCGACACCATGCGCAACGTCTCCGGCTGTCCCGTCGCCGGCAAGGACGCGAACGAGTACCTGCCGACGCGCGAGCTGCTCGACGAGATACAGGCGGAGATCCGCGGCGACGACGCCCTCTCGAACATGCCGCGGAAGTTCAACATCAGCGTGACGGGCTGTCGCGAGGGCTGCGCGCAGGACAGCATCAACGACGTGGCGCTCGAACCCGCGCGGAAGCTGGGTGACGCCGACGAGCGGGGCGAGGAGGTCCGGGGCTTCAACGTCCGGGGCGGGGGCGGCCTCGGCGGCCGCGAACCGCGGCGCGCCCGCTCGCTCGACGTCTTCGTCCGTCCGGAGAACGCGAAGGCGGTCGTCCGCGAGTTCGTCGAGCTGTACCACGAGGAGGGGAACCGCGAGAACCGCTCGAAGAACCGCGCGCGCTTCTTCGTCGACGACTGGGGAACCGACGCCATCCGCGAGGCCCTCGACGAGCGGACCGACTTCGACCTCGAACGCGCGGGCACGGACCTCCGCGAGGGGTACACGTACAACGCCGGCCGCAAGACCGAGCGCGGCAAGCACGACCACGTCGGCGTCCACGAGCAGCGCGACGGCCGGTACTACGTCGGCCTGTGCGTGCCCGTCGGCCGCGTCACCGCCGCAGAGGCGCTCGAACTCGCCGATCTGGCCGGCGAGTACGGCTCCGGCGAGGTGCGGCTCACCCGGCGGCAGAACCCGCTTCTCATGGACGTTCCAGAGAGCGAGGTGGAGGCCCTGCTCGCCGAGCCGCTGCTCGACGACCTGCCGCCCGAGCCGAACGTGTTCGAGCGCGGTGCGGTCGCCTGCACCGGCACGGAGTTCTGCTCGCTCGCGCTCACCGAGACGAAGGTCCGCACCGCCGAGATGCTCCGCTGGCTCCGGGACAACGTCGAGATACCCGACGACGTCAGCCAGCTGAAGATCCACTTCTCGGGCTGCACGGCCGACTGCGGGCAGGCGATGACCGCCGACATCGGCCTGCAGGGGATGCGCGCCCGGAAGGACGGCGAGATGGTCGAGGCGATGGACGTCGGCGTCGGCGGCGGCGTCGGCGCGGAGCCGTCGTTCATCGAGTGGGTGCGCCAGCGCGTCCCCGCCGACGAGGTGCCCGGCATGATCGCCAACCTCGTCGCCGCGTTCGCCGCGCTCCGGGAGGACGGGCAGACGTTCCGCGAGTGGGTCGACGCGACGGGCCACGAGACGATCATCGAACTCGCGGAACCGGCGGAGACGGACTACGAGGACCCCTGCCTGCACGACGCCAAGCAGTCGTGGTACCCGTTCGCCGACGGCGAGAGCCCCGCGCCGACCGCGCCGGACGGGACGCCGCTCCCGAGCGATGACTGAGAGCGACGCAGCGGGCGACCGCCACCCGGTGCGGCGACAGCCCGCACCCTGCGACGCCGCGCCGGAGCTGGTCGAGCCGGCGCGGACGCACCACGAGCGAGACTGACGGCGGGCTACGTTCGAGCGGCAGGAAGCGACCGACGGGGAAGCGACCGGCGGAAAAGTGATCAGCGGAGAAGCGTCCGGGCGGTAGCGCGTGAGATACTCGCGAAAAGTGCAGTCGGAGAGCGGGCGGTCCGAGACAGGACGCGTGGTTGGCAACTACGGGTGATTCACGCCTCCGACTCAGCAGGGCAGTCAGGCACGACGGTACCGGCGAACGTCGTCGGAGATGGGGCACCGCCGCGGTTCGGGGCAGGACGAATCGAGCGCGGCGATCAGCCCGCTCCGACGCCGCAAGTCGGACAGGCATCCGTCTCTCTCGGGACGCAGCGGCGTTCGCACGGGAGCAGTTTCAGTTCGATTCCGACAGGCGCGTGTTGTGTTCACACATCACCTCCGGCAGGTGTACCTTGCAGGAGGACACGTAAATACCTTTCTTAGGAACAGACCATATCTGAGAAGATCCTTGTAATTTCATCCAGTTATCTACCATCTGCCGCATCGTTAGTAAACCTATTACACAACGATCGAAACATTCGAGTTTCCGGATCGCCTTCGCGATCACCGCTCGCGAGCCGGCAGATCCACGTCGACCGCGCCCGAGGGCCGGGTCCGTTCGAGCGCGTACGCGACGGCGTCTTCGAGCGGGCGCGACCCGTCGCCGCCGCCGGGACCGCCGTACACGCCGTCGAACAGGTCCGCGAACTGGCGGGCGATGCGCTCGGCTCGCTCCCGCGCGGCGACCCGCCGGACGTCGTACGTCTCCTCCAGGTCCGTGTGCGGAAACAGCGTCGCGGTGATCGCGTGTCCGTCGCTCGCGTCCGTCGGCGGCGCGATCCGCACCCGCACGTCGCCGGAGACGTGCACGTGGTCGACGAACGTCCCGGTCCGCGTCTCGTGTACCTCGCGTTCCCATGCCGTCGGTGGGTCGTCAGCGTCCATCACGGGACCCTACCAGCGCCTATCTTACGTACGTAGAGGAACAGTCAATACTCGCGGAGCAGACCGAACTTTCTGGACGAATACCGGAGATCTGCGGAAGGACGAGCGCGGAGATGTGGACGATCGTCAACCGACTCGACGGACCGTCTCTCGACGACCGGTACGGGCGGCGAGGGCGATCACTCCGCACGCGGGTAGTCGGCGTCGAGGTCCGCGCCGGGCGCGTCGTCGGCGAACACGTCCTCGACGACCGGTTCGTCCTCGCCGTCGGGGCTGACGCTGCCCGTCCGGTAGCCGTGGAGGTCGAGCGTGACGTGCTCGAAGCCGAGGTCGGCGATGTGCTCGCGGGCCGCCTCGACGAAGTCGGGGTTCAGCGCCGCCTCCATCTCCTCGGGGGCGATCTCGATGCGCGCGAGACCGTCGTGGTCGCGGACGCGGAACTGCGAGAACCCCCACTGTCGGAGTATCGTCTCCGCCTTCTCGATCCGGGAGAGGCGCTCCTCCGTGACCTCCAGCCCGGTGGGGATCCGCGAGGAGAGACACGCCATCGACGGCTTGTCCGCGACCGAGAGGTCGTAGCGGTCCGCGATCTCGCGGACCTCCTCCTTGTCGATGCCGTTCGCCAGCAGCGGCGAGTAGGCGTCGAGTTCGTCGACGGCCTGCAGGCCGGGGCGGTGGCCCTCGCCGGGGTCGCCGGCGTTCGTGCCGTCGCAGACGACCTCGATGCCGAGGCGGTCGGCGGCGTCGAACATCTCGCCGAGGCGCATCGACCGGCAGTGGTAGCAGCGGTCGCCGTCGTTCTCGACGAACGCCTCGCTGTCGAGTTCGCTGAACTCGACGATCTCGTGCCGGATGCCGATCTCGTCGGCGACGCGCTTCGCGTCGTCCAGTTCGGCCTCCGGCAGCGTCTCGCTTTTCGCGGTGCAGGCGACGGCGTCGTCGCCGAGGACGTCCTCGGCGACCGCCGCGACGACGCCCGAGTCGACGCCGCCGCTGAACGCCACGAGCACGCTGTCGCGGTCGGCGAGGTCGTCGCGCAGCGCCGCGAGTTTCTCGTCCAAAGTGGTCATCGATCTCGGATTACCGGCCTGCGGGCAAAAGTACGTTGACCGCGGCGCGGCCGGCACGAGGGCTAGAACTCGACCGCCGGTCGCCCCCGCTCTCCACCCGAAGCGAGGGGGTTTCCGGTCAGTTCGCCAACGTTTGTCACCGGTCCGAACGGGAAATTCCGGCGTTTCGGGCCGTTCTCCACCGGAAACGGAGGGGTTTCCGGTCAGTTCGCCAACATTTATCAGGAGATCGGAGCCCGATTCGGGGGCGTTTCCACCGGAAACGAGGGTGTGAGATCCGATCGCACCCGGCGCCGTTCGGGCGGGAGATTTTTCTCCTCCCCTCCGAATTGGAGGGTAGATGGAGTTCGAGGCGATCCCAGGCGTCGGCGAGAAGACGGCGGAGGCGCTCGCCGAACTGGACGACGCCGAGCGGGCCCTGCGGGACGGCGACGTCGCCGCGCTTGCGGACGCGCCGGGCGTCAGCGAGGGCCGGGCCGCTCGGATCGCCAGGTCGGCGATCCGGATGGAGCACGACGACCCCGGCGGCTTCCTCGCGACCGACAGGGCCCGCGAGGTGTACGAGGACGTGCTCGCGCTACTGGAGGAGCGCACCGTCACCGACTACGCCGCAAAGCGGCTGGAGACGTTCTACCCGAGTGCGTCGGCCTCGCGCATCGAGGAGGTGCGCGAGTTCGTCGCCGACGCGACGGAACGGGACCCGTCGACGGCGGTGATCGAGGCGCTGGCTGGCGTCGAGCCGCTCGAACGCCCCGGCGACGTGCGCGTCCGCGACCGCTGTCTCGCCACGAAGGACGCCGAGCGGTACAGCGAGGCGCAGTCGACGGTCCCCGAACTCAGCGTCGAGATCGTCGAGGACGCCCGCGACCTGGCGGAGCTCGCCCGCGGGTACGCCACCGTGATCGCGCTGGACGAGGAGTTCGCGGGCGTCGACGTGGAGGGTGACGTGCGCGTCGAACCGACGGCGCTGGAGAACCCGGCGGACGTGGTGCCCGAGCGCGTGCTGAACTTCTTCGCGACGAACCGCGACCGACTCCGGGCCGCCGCCGCGGTCCACCGCGCCGCGGACCTCGACGCCCCCTGCGATCTGGACGCGCTGGAGGACGCGCTCTCCAGGCTCGCCGAGGACGGCACCGTCGTCGGCGACGACGAGCTCGACCGGCTGACCGCCGCGGTCGACGACCTCGACGCCGCGGTCGGCACCGGCGAGAGCGTCGCCAACGACCGCCTGCGCGAGTCGATCCGGGAGCGCGACGTGACCGTCGAGGGGTCCGACCTCCTCTCGCTCGTCGAGCAGGGCGCGGGCGTCGACTCCCTGCTCTCGCGCGAACTGGCGGACGAGTACGCCGCGGCGGTCGACGCCGCCCGCGACAACGTCGTCGAGGCGCTCGACCTCGACACCGGCGAGGCGGAGGTGGCCCGGCGGGCGTTCCCCGACGAGCCCGCCTTCCCCGTCGAGCGCAACGAGGAGGCCGTCTCCCGCCTGCGCGACGACCTCACCGCAGCGAAGGACCGGCGGGCGACCCGCCTGAAGCGGGAACTCGCGAGCGACCTCGCCGACCTCCGGGAGCCGGCCGAGGAGCTGGTCCGCGCCGCGCTGGAACTCGACGTGGAACTCGCCGTCGCGCGCTTCGCGGACGACTTCGATTGCACGATGCCGACCGTCGCCGACCCCGCCGCGGACGGCGGCGCGGTCCTCGAACGGGAGGAAGCCGCGGCGCCCGAGACGCCCGCGGGCGGCTTCGAGATAGAGGGCGGCCGCTCGCCGCTGCTCGACGTCCCTCACGAGGAGGTCGATCCCGTCGACTACGGCGTCGACGGCGTCGCGTTGCTGTCCGGCGTCAACAGCGGCGGGAAGACGTCCACGCTCGACCTCGTGGCGACGGTGGTCGTGCTGGCGCACATGGGCCTGCCCGTCCCCGCGGACGACGCGCGGGTAGCCCGCGTGGAGGAGCTCCACTACCACGCGAAGACGCAGGGGACGTTAGACGCCGGGGCGTTCGAGAGCACCGTCCGGGAGTTCGCCGACCTCGCCACCGGCGGCGAGGGGTCGCTCGTCCTCGTCGACGAGCTGGAGAGCATCACCGAGCCCGGCGCGAGCGCGAAGATCATCGCTGGCATCCTCGAAGCGCTCCACGAGAACGGGGCGACCGGCGTCTTCGTCTCCCACCTCGCCGGCGAGATCCGCGACGCCGCCGACTTCGAGGTGACCGTCGACGGCATCGAGGCGCGGGGGCTGAAAGACGGGGAACTGCAGGTGAACCGCTCGCCCGTCAAGGACCACCTCGCGCGCTCGACGCCGGAACTCATCGTCGAGAAGCTGGCGACGGAGGCCGACGGCGACGCGGACGCCAGCGCCGCCGACCACGAGGCGGCGTTCTACGACGGGCTGCTGGAGAAGTTCTGAGCGACGGGCAGCGACTCACTCTCCCGACCTGACGACCGACCGAGGGCTCGACCAATCATTAACTCGCCGCCGGTACTTCGGTCGGACGGGGGAAACACATGCCGTACAACTACGACTGCCCGGACGCGAACTGCGAGTACAGCACGCAGGGCAACGACATGGAGAACGTCGTTCAGGACGCCCAACAGCACCGACAGGACAAGCACGACCACTCCGCGACGCGCGACGACGTGGAAGAGCGGATCATGGGTCCCTGACCCGGGGCCGACCGAAACTGCCCGCCGCGCCCGGCTTCCGCACCCGGATCTCCGTCCGTCGCTAGACCGCTCCGGCAGTCCGGGTCGGCGGCGACCGCGACCGCCCGAAACGCCCGACAGCAGCGGGTATGACGCTCGTCTGCCGAAAGACTAAGTACCTCGGAGAGCGTGGTGAAAGTGATGGCCGACGACCCCGAGGAGGGGATGTTGTCCTGGGACGAATCGGTGTTCCGGAACGAGCACGTCTTCGAGATAGACTACGTTCCGGAGACGTTCAAGCACCGGGAGACTCAGGTCGACAGCCTCAAACACTGCCTGCGTCCGGCGGTCCGCGGGTCGCGGCCCCTGAACGCGATGGTCCGCGGACCGCCCGGGACTGGCAAGACCACGGCGATCCAGAAGATGTTCGGCGAGCTCTCCGGCAAGCCGGGCGTCCGGACGACGCGCGTGAACTGCCAGGTCAACGCGACCCGGTACTCGGTGTTCTCGCAGCTGTTCGAGGCGATGTTCGACTACGAGCCACCGTCCAGCGGCATCTCCTTCAAGAAGCTGTTCGGCCAGATCACCGAGAAGCTGGTCGAGGAGGAGGAGGTGCTCGTCGTCGCGCTCGACGACGTGAACTACCTCTTCTACGAGACGGAGGCCTCGGACACGCTGTACTCGCTGCTGCGCGCCCACGAGGAGCACAGCGGCGCGCGCATCGGCGTCATCGTCATCTCCTCGGACCCCGACCTCGACGTGATCGACGAGCTCGACGGGCGCGTCCAGAGCGTGTTCCGCCCCGAGGAGATCTACTTCCCCGTCTACGGCGAGGGGGAGATCGCCGACATCCTCGGCGAGCGCGTCGAGCGCGGGTTCCACGACGACGTGATCGCGCCCTCGGTGCTCGACCGCGTGGCCGAACTCACGGCCGAGAGCGGCGACCTCCGCGTCGGGATCGACCTGCTGCGACGGGCCGGCCTGAACGCCGAGATGCGCGCGAGCAAGACCGTCACCGTCGAGGACGTCGAGGAGGCCTACGACAAGTCGAAGTTCGTCCACCTCTCGCGGAGCCTGGAGAACCTGAGCGAGACCGAGACCGAACTCGTCCGCGTCATCGCCGAGAACGAGGGCGAACAGGCCGGCGACGTGTACGAGGCGTTCAACGACCGGACCGACCTGGGCTACACGCGCTACTCGGAGATCATCAACAAGCTCGACAACCTCGGCCTGATCGACGCCGAGTACACCGACGTCGAGGGGCGCGGGCGGTCCCGCTCGCTCGCGCTGTCGTACGACCCGCAGGCCGTGCTCGAACGGCTCTGATCAGCCGTCCTCTCCCTGCCGACCGAACACGCCGGCGACGCCCCGCGAGAGAACAGTGGCGACGCCGTCGAAGTAGCCCGTCCCCCAGAGCGCCACCGCGACCGCGCCGAGGCCGTTGAACACGAGGTCGAGGACGATGTCGCGCATCCCGTACTGGGCGAGCACGGCCTGCCCGCCGAAGAGACTCGCCAGTCCGCCCGAGGCGAACTCCGCGATCTCCCAGACGACGCCGAACGCGACCACGAACAGCACGATGAACACGAACCGGAACTTCGGCGGGAAGTCGACGGCGCTGGAGGACTCGTCGAGCGCCTCGACGAGGGCGTAGCCGACGCCCGCGACGAGCGTCGCCGACAGGGTGTGCGTGACCTGGTCGTACCAGCCGATCCACCTGTACGGGCCGAGCGCGCCGACCGTGTGGAGAAACGCCGCCGCGGCGATCCACAGCCCGAGACCGGGACTCATGGTGTGGTCGTAGCGCCACTCCACGAACTCGGGCGTGAGCGTCACCAGCAGCGGCAGGACGGCGTTCGCGAGGAGGCCGAGGTCGAACGTGACGATCGCGTAGCCCGCGACGCCGACGAGCAGGACCTGCATCGCCCGGACCGCGAGCCAGAGCGACGAGTCGGTCAGCCCGAGCGCGTCGCGGAGTTTCACTGCAGTTCCTCCCGCCCGTCGCGGGCGATCTCCGCCGCCGGGCTGTGCCGGCGGAAGTACAGTTCGAAGACGCCGCCGGCGACGAGACCGACGGCGGCCGCGGTCACGAGGTCCCACATCATGTCGGGCACGTCGGCGAAGAAGGCGGTCCCGAGGTAGACGTCGGAGAAGTACCGCACGACCGTCCAGCCGCCCGCGACGGCGAGCGTCGTCACGACGACGAACGCCACCGCGAAGTGGGCCGTCATCTCGACCTCGGTGAACACGTCGAGTTCGACCGCGAACAGCAGGGCGAGCGTCGTGACGGCGGCGTAGCCGGCGATCTGCGTGTAGAGCCCGGCCGACCGCACGACGACGGGAAGCGCCGCGAGGCCGAGCAGTTCCGGCGGAGCCATCGTCCGGGCCGAGCGCGCGTACGCCGGCGGCGCGAGCGCCACGGCGGCGACCACGGCCGCGAAGCCGGCCCACAGCGGTTCGCCGGAGAGCAGGCTCTCGACCACGGCGAACAGGAGGAACCCGACGAACAGCCAGGCGAGCGCGACGCTGAGCCGCTCGTCTTCGAGGACGGACTCTGAGGCCATACCGATCGTACGGGAGACAGCGGCAAAAGTGCCGGCACGAGGCCGGTCGCGCCGCCGCGGACGACCGCGACCGAACGGCGACGCGGCGGTCAGAACTCCTCGACGTACGGGCGGAGGTCGAGTTCGAGCGTCCAGGCGGTGCGGTCCTGCTCCACGAGGTCCCAGTACGACGCCGCGACCGCGTCGGGGTCGAGGTAGGAGTCCTCGGCGCGGCCGTTCGCCTCGGGGTCCGCGTCCGGCGTGAGGATCTGCCCGTCGACGACGACGTGAGCGACGTGGACGCCCTCCGGGCCGAGTTCGCGCGCCATCGACTCCGCGAGGCCGCGGGCGGCGAACTTCCCGCTGCTGAACCCCGCCGCGCCGCCGCGGCCGCGGACGGCGGAGGTGGCCCCGGTGAAGATGACCGTTCCCCCGTCGCCCTCCACCATGTCCGGCACGGCCTGCTTCGAGCAGAGGAAGGCCCCGTAGGCGCAGGTGCGCCACGCGTCCTCGAACTCCTCGGGCGACGACTCGCGGAAGCCGCTCCACCCGCCGCCGCCGGCGTGGTTGACAAGGACGTCGACGGGGCCGAACTCGTCGCGGACGCGCTCGAACGCGCTCTCGACCTGCGACTCGTCGGTGACGTCCGTCGGGACGGCGACGGCGTCCCCGGGCGTCTCGGTGTGCAGTTCGGCGGCGAGTTCGCCGAGGTACTCGTCGGAGCGGGCGAGGAGGCCGACCTCGCACCCTTCCCCGGCGAACTTCCGCGCGAGCGATTCGCCAAGCCCCGGCCCGACGCCGGCGACGACTGCTGTGAGTGCCATACCCTAGCCTGTCCCGGCGGAGGACAAAAGCGATGGCCCCGCGCGCCGGCCGGCGGGCTCAGCGGGGCGACGCCGACCCCCTACCGGGCGGCGTCGTCGACGAGCGCCGCGGCCTCCTCGAAGACGGCGTCGGCGCGGGCCTCGTCGCGCGCCTCGGCGGTGATCCGGACGAGCGGCTGCGTGCCGCTCGCGCGGACGAGGAACCAGGCGTCGCCGAGGTCGACGCGGACGCCGTCTATCGTCTGCACGTCGTCGTACTCCGCGAGGACGGCCTCGTGGACGCGCTGCATCACCGCGCGCTTCTCGTCGGTCTCGACGCTGTCGCGGCGGATGGGGTACGCGTCGACCGACGCGGCCAGTTCGGAGAGCGGGCCGCGCTCGCTCACCAGTTCGACCAGCTTGCACGCCGCGAGCGGGCCGTCCGGGCAGAGCGTCTCGTCGGGCCAGATCCACGCGCCGCTCTCCTCGCCGCCGAAGGCGACGTCCGGCGCGGTCGCCTCCTCCGCGACGAACACGTCGCCGACGCGGGTCCGCGACAGCGACGCGCCGACCTCGTCGAGCGCGTCGTCCACGGCGAGGCTGGTGTTCAGCGGCGCGGCGACCCGGTCGCCCTCGCCCGCCGCCGCGCGGCCGAACAGCGCCAGCAGCACGTCGCCGGCCACGAACTCGCCGTCGCCGGTGACGGCCTGCATCCTGTCCGCGTCGCCGTCGTGGGCGATGCCCAGGTCCGCGTCGGTGCGCTCGACCAGCGCGCACAGCGACGCGCAGTTCTCGGCGGTCGGCTCGCTCGGCCGGCCGGGGAAGCGGCCGTCCTCCTGCGCGTTGAGCGTCTCCACGTCGCAGCCGAGGCGGGAGAGCGCCTCGACGGTGACGCCGCCCATCCCGTTGCCGAGGTCGACGGCGACGCTCGGCGGGTCGTCGACGGTCACGGCGCCGGCGAGCGTCTCGACGTGCCGGTCGAACGCCCCCGCCCACGCCGCCTCGTCGCCGACGGCGTCCCAGGCCTTCGGGTCGCCCTCGCCCGCCTCGATGCGCTCGGTCATCGCCTCGCGCTTCGCCTCGTCGAACGCCTGGCCGCTGGGCGACCAGAGCTTGATCCCGTTGTCCTGCGCCGGGTTGTGCGAGGCCGTCACGGCGACGCCGGCGTCGGCGTCCCGCCACGCCACCGCGCGGGCGACGGTCGGCGTCGCCGCCCGCCCAAGGTCGACCACGTCGGTGCCGCACTCGCGGAGCCCGGCGGTCAGCGCGTCCGCCAGAAACGCGCCGCTCTCGCGGGCGTCCCGTCCCACGACGACGCGGTCGGCCTCGACCGACAGCGCGCGTCCCACGGAGAGCGCCAGATCCGCCGTCACGTCCTCGCCGACTCGGCCCCGGATGCCGCTCGTTCCGAACATGTCCGAGGCGACGATGTGGGGCGGGAAAAGCGGTGCGGGTCCGACCTACTCGTACCGCAGCGCGTCGATCGGATCGGTCCGGGCCGCCCGCCACGCCGGGTACAGCCCCGAGACGACGCCGACGAGGATGCCGACGCCGACGGCGATGCCGAACCACTCCAGCGGGTACGTCAGCGGGAGGTCGGCGTACTCCGCGGCGGCCCACCCGCCGACCGCCCCGAGCAGCGTGCCCCCTATCGCGCCGATGACGCCGAGGATGACGGCCTCCGTGAGAAACAGCGTCAGCACGTCGCGGTTCTGCGCGCCGACGGCCTTCATGATCCCGATCTCGCGGGTGCGCTCGGTGACGCTGACGAGCATGATGTTGGCGATGCCGATCGCGCCGACGACCAGCGAGATGACGGCGATGCCGGTGACGAACGCCGTCACCTGGTCGAGGATGTCCTGGATCTGTTCGAGGAGCTCGCCGCCGGTCTGCATCGTCAGTTCGAGGTCCCCGCCGAGGTAGTCGCTGGCGTCGGAGGCGTTGCTGGTGAGGTACTCGCGGGCGCTGTCGCGGGCGGCGTCGACGTCGCGGGGGTCCTCCGCCTCGACGACGACCGAGAGGTACCGCGGGTCGTCGGTCGCCTCGCTCGCGAGGTCGAGGTAGTAGGGGTCGGCGGGCAGGTACACCCGCGGGTCCTCGCCGAACCCCTCGAACGGTCCCTGGCCCTCGGAGGTGTCGAGGAGGCCGACGACGGTCGCGTTCACCTCGCCCGCCCCCGGAACGGAGACGGCGACGGTGTCGCCGAGCGAGACGTTCTCCTCGAAGCGGTTCGCCGCCGCGGGGTTGAGGACGGCCTCCCGCTCGCCCGCCTCGAACCGGCGGCCGTCTGCGAGGTCCTCCGCTTCGAGGTACTCGGTGCCGGTGGCGACCACCCCCTCACGCATGGGGAGCGTCTCGTTCCCGTGTCGTATCGACTCCGAGGGCAGCGGCGTCCACGGGTAGGCCGCGGCCACGTCGGACTGGTTCCGGAGTTCGGTCACGTCGCGCTGGGTGAAGATCAGCTCCGCGCCCTCGCCGGGGCCGCCGCCCTCGTCGACCGGGCTGCCCCAGACGTAGATGCGGTTCGTCTGGCCCGTGTCGACGTCGCCGAGGATGCCTGCTTCGAGGCTCACGCCGAGCGTGACGAACGTGATGACCGCCGCGATGCCGATGACGACCCCGAGCGTCGTGAGCGTGGACCGGAGCTTGTGCCCGCGGATCGACCGCCACGAGAGGCGGAGGCTCTCGCGGAGCCTCATCCGGTCACCCCGTCGTCCGCGCGGTCGCCGTCGGACCCGTCCCCCGCGGCGTCGTCGGCCGCGCCCGCCACGCCGGCGACCTCCTCGATCCGCTCGACGCGGCCGTCGAGCAGGTGGACGATGCGCTCGGCCCGCTCGGCGATGTGGGGCTCGTGGGTGACGACGAGGACGGTGTTGCCCTCGGCGTTGACCTCGTCGAGCAGGTCCATGATGGTCGCGCCCGTCTCCGTGTCGAGGTTGCCGGTCGGCTCGTCCGCGAGGACGAGCGTCGGGTCCGTCACGAGCGCGCGGGCGATGGCGACCCGCTGGCGCTGGCCCCCCGAGAGCTCGTTCGGACGGTGGTCGCCGCGGTCACCGAGGCCGACCCGGTCGAGGATGGCGTCCGCCCGCTCGCCGCGCTCCGCGGCGTCGACGCCCTGGAAGATCAGCGGGAGCGCGACGTTCTCGCGCGCGGTGAGCCGCGGCATGAGGTTGAACGTCTGGAACACGAACCCGATCTCGTCGCCCCGTAGCGCCGTGCGCTCGCGCTCCGACAGCGCCGTCACGTCGGTGCCGTCGACGGTCACCGTCCCCTCGGTCGGCGCGTCGAGGCAGCCGACGAGGTTCATCAGCGTGCTCTTCCCGGAGCCGCTCGGGCCCATCACGGCGGTGTAGGATCCCCTCGCCAGCGCGAGGTCGACCCCGTCGAGCGCGTGGACGGGTTCGCCGACCCGGTACGTCTTGCGGACGCCAGCGAGCGAAACCGCGGGGTCGTCGGCCATGCCCGTCGTCTAGGGACGGAGCCGGCAAAAGAGTGAGCCGAGGCGGTAAGCGGAGAAGCGTGCGGCGACGAAGCGGGAGCATCCGCGCGAACGCGGGTCACCGCGAGCACCAGCGGCGCTCGCCGCCTTTCTTGGCCTCTCTCCGGGCGTAGCGAGGAGAGGCCCGGGAGAGCTTCGCTCTCCCGGTGGAGCGTTTTTCGAGGAGGATGCCCGCAGCGAGCCGGCGGCTCGCGAGGGCACCCGACGAGAAAAACGGGCGTCTAGAACGAGATCTGGTCCGGGCCGTACGGGCTGCCCGGCGGCGTGGGGTCGCGGTCGCTGTAGCCCTTGCGACCGATGGCCTTGCTGCTGAGCGAGTTGTACAGCGAGAGGCGGGCGTCGTCGGGGGACTGGTACGTCTCCGAGTCGGTGCGCTGGATGACCTCGCGGAGGGTCTCGGAGCCGTTCGGCAGTTCGAACTCGTGGTCCCCGTAGCGCTCGACGAACTGCTCGCTGGTCATCGGGAACTCGCTCTCGTCGATCAGGTCGGTGGTCTCGCCGTTGAGCATCGTACCCTGTAATGGATGAAAGATAATTATAAACATTGTCCATATACGACCTTGCAGTGGGGGGTACTCCTTTCCTTCATTATTTGTCCTAGTATGGCTCGACATGGTCAGGGCTTTGCCGGTCGGGGCGATACCGACCGTATGGTCTACGCGGATCTGCACGTGCACACGACGCGCTCCGACGGCGAACTGACGCTCTCGGAGGTGCCGGCCGCCGCGCGCGAGGCCGGCGTCAGCGTCGTGGCGATAACCGACCACGACCGCGTCCACCCCGACCTCGACGCGCCGGTGACGGTGCGCGACGGAGTGACGCTGGTTCGCGGCATCGAGCTCCGCGTCGAGGCCGGCGATCAGCGGGTCGACCTGCTCGGTTACGGCGTCTCCGCCACGCCAGCCCTCGACGAGGAACTGGACCGCCTCCAGCGCGACCGCATCGAGCGCGGCCGCGCCATCGTCGAGAACGTCGAGGACCGCCTCGGCGTGCGCCTGGACGTCGACGTCGAGGAGGGCATCGGCAGGCCCCACATCGCCCGCGCCGTCGACGCGAATCCGGACACCGAGTACGGCTACGAGGGCGCGTTCGACGACCTGATCGGCGACGACTGCGACTGCTTCGTGGCGCGTGACGTGACCCCGTTCGACCGCGGGCGCGAACTCCTCTCGGCGGCCTGCGGCGTGGTCGGGCTCGCCCATCCCCTGCGCTACCCCGACCCGACGGCGGCGCTGGCACTGACCGAAGACCTCGACGCCGTCGAGCGGTTCTACCCGTACGACCGCGCCGTCGACGTCCGGCCCATCGAGCGCGCCATCGCGGACCACGACCTGCTCGCGACCGGCGGGAGCGACGCCCACGACCACACCCTCGGGGTCGCCGGCCTGTCCGAGTCCGACTTCCGGACGCTCGACGCGAGACTGGCGTAACGTAGCCTTCAAACGGGTGCGCGCCTTATACGACATCATGAAGTGCCACTACTGCGACCGGGAGGCCGCCTTCGCCGCCGAGTCGGACGGCGTCCGGGTCGGGCTCTGCGAGGACCACTTCCGGGACCGCCTCGAGGAGCTCTCCGAGTCCGATGCGCTGGAGGAGTTGCAGGAGAAGGTCGACGTCGACCGAGCGGAGTGAGGGTTTGGCCGGAGAACCGTTTTCGACCGATCTACCGGATAGCCGCGGCGCTCACGCCGAGCGGCTCGCGTCGACGTCGATGGCGTCGACGGGACAGACGTCGACGCAGAGCATGCAGTCGATGCACTGGGCCTCGTTGGCGGGGTCGGCCTTGATCTCGCTCTCGGGGTGACCCGGCGTGTCGACCCACTCGAACACGTCGACCGGGCAGTCTTCGAGGCAGGCCCCGTCGGCGAGACAGATGTCGAAGTCGACGGCGACGTGCGTGCCGTGGATGCCCAGTTTCTCCGGTTCCTCGACGGGTCCCCACACGTCGTGGCCCTCGTGCTCGTCGACTACGTCGCGGTTCTCGTCGAACTGGGGGTCTATCGCCATGACGACACCTCCGCCCCGTCGGCGTATTAATCCCTCGCCTCGGACGGGTCGACGAGTCGAGCGGTCCGGCACCGCCACGCCGACCGCCGCGGTCCGCGGGGCTTTTTCGTCGCCCGCGTCCACGGCTCACGTATGAAACGGCAGTCCCTCGACGAGATGGAGTCCCGGATGGGGCCGGCGGACGTGATCCGACCGCTCACCGACGCGCTGGGGATGGCGGACATGGCGCTGAACTACTACGAACTCGCGCCGGGCGAGAGCTTCGCGTACGGGTACCACGCCCACGATCAGCAGGAGGAGGTGTTCTACGTCCAGGAGGGGACGGTGACGTTCACCACCGCCGAGGGCGACGTCGAGGTCGGCCCCGGCGAACTCGTCAGGTTCGGTCCAGGCGAGTACCAGCGTGGGGTCAACCGCGTCTCCGATGGGGATTCGGAGTCTGATGGCGGGGACGAGCGCGTCGTCGCACTGGCGATGGGCGCACCCCAGGAGGCCGGCGACACGGAGATCATCCGGGAGTGCGGGGCCTGCGGCGAGCCGACGCCCCAGCGGGTCGAGATGAGCGACGACCGCGACGCCGTCGTCACCCGGTGTGAGGAGTGCGACGCCGAGACCGGTCGGTTCGACTGACATGCGACCGCACAGCTCCGACCTCGGCCGGCGATTTCGAACGGCGGTGACGAGCGCGTGAACCGCCTGGAGTCCGCGGCGGTCGCTGCGGCGTTCGTCCACGCCGGACAGGACCTGTTCCGGGGCGAGCCGGCCGAACTCGGGATCCCGGCGTGGCTGTTCGCCGCCGGCTTCCTGGCCTACGCGCTCCTCTTGCCGACGGCGGAGACGCGCGGCGATCCGGAGCGAACCGCGTTGACGGGCGGTGTGCCGCTCGCGATCGGCGCCTTCCACCTGTTCGCGCCCCACCACGGCGGCTTCTACATGCCGGTCGCGTACGCGGCGCTGCTGTTCGGCGCGGCCGTCGTCGCTCGCGCGGCGATAGACGCGAACTCGACCGCGTAGTCGCCGTTCAGTCGCCGCTCTCCCGCTCCCGCTCTCGCTCTTCCGCCCACTCCAGCACCGGCTCCAGGCGCTCCTGGAGTTCCCGGCCGTCGTCGGTGAGTTCGTACTCCACCCGCGGCGGGATCTCGTCGTACTGCGTCCGCGCGACGATCCCCTCGTCGGCCAGTTCGTCGAGGCGCGCGGAGAGCGTCGAGGTGCTCGCCCCCTCCAGGTACTCCTCGATCGTCCCGAACCGGACCGGTTCGAGCGCGCCGACGACGCAGACGAGCTGCATCGCGTACTTCCCCGAGAGCGTCTCGACGACGCCCGTCAGCGGGCAGTAGCAGGTCGGCGGGTCGTCCGTTCGGTCTTCCGGTGTCGCTTCGGACATTCGAAGTCGGTTCGATACTTTGGACTCCACAGCATAATAGCTTCGGGCATCAAAGTAAAGTCGTGGCGGACTGCAACTGCTGCGACACGACGGAACAGACCGAGAAAGGGACGACTCCCGAGCGGTCGACCGACGGCGGGCTCGACGCGGACCGAGACGAACGCGGGCAGCCGCGAGGGGAGAGTGCGGACGCCGACGACGGGCCGGTCGTCGACAGGCCCGTTCCGGACGACGTCGGGCGCGCGCTGGGCGACCTGTTCGGCACAGCGCCGCCGACGACGTTCGGCGACTGGGTCGAGGGCATCCACGACGCGCTCGACGAGGAAGAGTGGTGGCCCCCGCGGGTCCGTGACCTCTGTCACGACGCCGACGGCAAGCACCTCGCCCGGACGCCGACGCAGTCGTACCGGTTCACCTGCGTCCTCGACGCGTTCGTGGTGCACGCGCTGGTCGACGAGCCCGTGACCGTCGAGTCGGCGGTGCCCGGCGGCGGCGAGGTGACGGCGCGAGTGACCGCCGACGGCGTCGCGGCCGACCCGCCGAGCGCGGTGCTGTCGTTCGGCGTCGCGGCCGACCCGGAGAACCCGGACGACCGGTCGCCCGCGGTCGCGTACGGGCAGACGTGTCCCTACGTCCACGCGTTCCCGACGCGGGAGGCGTACGAGTCGTGGGACGAGTCGACGCCCGAAGGCGTCACGACCGCCCTGCCGCTGTCCGCGGCGAGGGAGCTGGCGGTCGCACTGGTCGAAGGTACCGGGGAGGCGTAGGTCACCGCCGCTCCAGCGCGTCGAGCGTCTCGAACGCGTGCTCGCGCAACTGTTCGGCGATCCGGCGCGTGCGGGCGGCGTCGTGCTGGTCCTGGAGGTACAGCGCTTTCAGATACGAAACGGCGAGCAGGACCGAGTAGAGGTCCCGCTGTCGGTCGAAGCCGTCCGAGAGGGGCCGCACCGACTCGTAGCCCTCGCGAAACGCTTCAACTTCGCCGCTCTCGTTCCGAGAAAGCGGGAGCAGCGTTCGCCAGCAGTCGTACTCCGCCGGGCCGCAGAGAGCGTGTTCGAAATCGATGACGCGCGCGATCTCGCCGCCGTCCACGCCGACGTGGTCCGGCAGGTAGTTGCCGTGGCAGAGCACCGGGTCGCTCGCGCCGTCGAACGCGTCGGGGTGCGACTGGAGATACCCGGCGACGGCGTCAGCGACGTCCGCGTGTCCGACCGACTCCAGATACGCCCGCCGGTCCGCCAACCGATCGAGAGCGACCGCCCGCCAGTCCGCTTTCTCGGCGATCACCGGGGCGGTCCCGACGAGTCCGTCGCAGTCGCCGCATCGTCGCGTCGCCGACGCGTCGGCTGGTTCGAACCGACCGTACGCGTCGACCGCGTCGGCGGTTTCCCGGTGGAGGGTCGCGAGACCGACGCCCATCGCGCGGGCTTTCGTCTCGTCCGCGTTCGCCGCCCGGGGCACGTCCGGGCACCACTCCGCGACGAAGTAGCCGTCGCCGAGTGCGAGCACCGTCGGCACGGGAACGGTCGTCTCACGCCCGACGAACGCCATCACGCGCGCCTCCGTGGCTGGGTCGCCGCGGGGGTCGGTCGCCACCTTGCAGACCGCGCGGCGGCCGTCGACCGTCACCTCGTACGTCTCGTGGGGCGGTACGTCGTGGAGCAGGCGGTGCACGGCGTAGTCGTCGTAGCGCTGTGCCAGTGCGTCGTGGACGGATCGCCCGTCCGTCGTCGTTCCTGTCATGGGTTTCCCGTCACGTGTCGTGCGACGGCCGGCCGCAGCACCGCGCGGTGCCGCAGCTACGGCCGGGAAGAAGACGATACTGGATTCCGTCGGCGGACCACTTCAGCGTTTCCCGTCCGCTCGATCCTCAGTACCCCAGGTCCAGCGCCCAGTTGGCGACGAGCGCGGCGAACACGAGCGCCAGCAGGACGGTGAGCACGCCGAAGGAGACGGCCCACCCGAAGTAGTCGGCGAGCAGGCCGGTGACGACGGAGCCGAGCGACCCGACGACGCCGTAGGCGGTCCGGACGAGGCCGAAGCCCGCCCCCTGCTCCTCCTCCGAGAGCGCGTCCATGAATCGCGGGATGAGCGCGCCGCCCCAGCCGAGTCCGGTCCCGAACAGCAGGACTGCGGCCGCGACGGCGAGGAAGCCGGGGACCGCGATCAGCAGCCCGAAGCCGGCGACCGCGAGGACCATACAGCCCGCGGTGGCGGGCTCGCGACCGATCCGGTCCGACGCCGCGCCGACGCCGACCTGCGTGACCGCCTGCACGACGAAGTACGCCGAGAAGACGGCCCCCGCGGTCGTCTGCGACTGGCCGCGGTACTCCACCAGAAACGTCGGGAGGAACGACGAGGTCGCCTGCCAGACGAACGCGCCGGCGATCGCGAGACAGACCGTGAAGGCGATCTTCGGGCGCGAGAGAAGTTCCACGACGGGGCCGAGTTCGAACCGGTCCCGCATGGGCTGGTCGGGGCGACGCGGCTCGGTCGGCCGGACCCGCCAGGCGAACAGGACGAAGATGGGCACCGCGATGACCGCCCCGAGCGCCACCGCGGGCCGCCAGCCGTACCGGACCCCGACCCACGCGGCCAGCACGGGCGCGACCAGCCCGGCCGCCGGACCGCCGGAGTTGTGGAAGCCGATGGCGGTGCCGATGTCGTCGTACGTCCGAGCCAGCAGCGTCGTCGCGACGCTGTAGTGGAGTCCGGCGACGCCGCCGAGCAGTACGGTCGCGACGACGAAGACGGCGAAAAGCGGGGCGGCGGCGATGAGCAGGCTCGTGACCGCCGTCCCGCCCACCGCGATCAGGATGATCGACCGCTCCCCGAAGCGGTCGGCGAGCACGCCGCTGGGGAACTGCGACGCGAAGTACGCCATCCACATCCCGGTGAGGCCGACGCCGATGACGCCGTTCGACACGGCGAACTCGTCGGTGATCGCCGGCACAACCGGGCTGATCACCAGCCGGGCGGCCATCGTCGCGAAAAACGCTAGCGTGCTCAGTACGAGGACTGTCTCCCTGTATCGCCACTGCATCGAGTCACCTACCGCTCGTCGCGGTTTCACGTCGAAGTCGGTCGGGTCAACAAAAGAGGCCGTCGGTTCCGGAAGAACGGGACCGGCACAGCTCTCGCCCGTGGCTCCGCTGCCCGTCCGAGGACGCTGCGATCTCCTGCTCGTAGGCGGGGGATCCCTGCGTCACCGGGATTACCGCGTTACTCGTAGCTGCTGGCGCACTACTCGTAGGCGGGGATCCCGGTGAGGTCTTCGCCGAGGATCAGCGTGTGGATGTCGTGGGTCCCCTCGTAGGTGTACACCGTCTCCATGTTCGCCATGTGGCGCATCGGCGAGTAGTCCGTCGTGATGCCGTTCCCGCCGAGCATCTCGCGGGCGACCTTCGACTGCTCGCGGGCCATGCGGACGTTGTTGCGCTTGGCCATCGAGACGTGCTGCGGGCGGAGATCGCCGCGCTCCTTGAGGTCGGCGAGGCGGTGGGCGAGCAGCTGGGCCGTCGTGATCTGCGTGGCCATCTCGGCGAGCTTCTGCTGTTGGATCTGGAAGCGCGCGATGGGCCCGCCGAACTGCTCGCGGTCGGTCGCGTACTGGCGGGCGGTCTCGAAGCAGTCCCGGGCCGCGCCGATCGCGCCCCACGCGATGCCGTACCGGGCCTGCGTGAGACAGGAGAGCGGCCCCTTCATCCCGGAGACGCCCGGCAGGACGTTCTCCTCGGGGACGTACACGTCGTTCAGCCCGATCTCGCCGGTGACCGAGGCCCGCATCGACAGCTTGTCGTCGATCTTGTTCGTCGTGACGCCGTCGCGGTCGGTCTCGACGAGGAACCCGCGGACCGGGTCGTCCTCGGCGGACTTGTCCCGCGCCCAGACGACCGCAACGTCCGCGATGGGCGAGTTGGTGATCCACGTCTTCGACCCGTTGAGGACGTACTCGCCCGCGTCGCGCTCCGCGCGGGTCTCCATCCCCGACGGGTTCGAGCCGTGCTCGGGTTCGGTCAGACCGAAGCAGCCGACGGCCTCGCCGCGGCCGAGGTCAGGAAGCCAGCGCTCCTTCTGCTCCTCGCTCCCGAACGCGTGGATGGGGTACATGACGAGCGCGCCCTGAACGCTCGCCATCGAGCGGATGCCGGAGTCGCCCGCCTCCAGTTCCTGCATGAGCAGGCCGTACGCCGTCTCGCTCACGTTCGGGGAGCCGTACCCCGCCAGGTTCGGCGCGTAGAAGCCGAGTTCGCCCATCTCCGGGATGAGCTCCTCGGGGAAGGTCCCCGCCTCGAAGTGGTCGCCGATGTCGGGCTCGACGCGGTCCTCGACGAACTCCCGGGCCGTGTCCCGGATCATGCGCTCTTCCTCGCCGAGCTCCGCTTCGAGACCTACATAATCGAGCATGGGTTACCCTCGCGGGCGGGCGATAAAAAACGCTCCGCAATTCTTGCTCCTACCCGTCCCAGCGCTCCTCCAGCAGTCGGGCGCCGCAGTCGCCGCAGGTCACCGCAACGACCTCGTAGGAGCGACAGCAGGACTCGACGGTCTCCTCGCCCAGTTCGACCGGGCCGTCGCAGACCGGACAGGTCTCGACGAAGAGGCGGAGCGCGGAGAGGAGCTTGCCCCGGCTCGCGGAACTCAGCCGGGACCAGTCGTCGTACGCGCCGTCGAGCGCGCGAGCTCCGGCAACGTCCGCCGTCAGCGCGGCCTTCGACGGCCACTGCGCGAGGCGCGTTCCGCCCCGTTCGAGGCGGTACGCGTCGCCGAACGACTCAAGCGTGCAGTCCTGTCGCCGGAGCCCCAGCGCGTCGACCGCGTCGTCCGCCGTCACGTCCCCGTCCATCTCGTCGCGCCACGCCGCGCGGAAGCCGTCGGTCAGACAGAGGTCGTCGACGGTCTCGCAGGGTTCGATCGCCCCGGCGTCCGCGAGCGCCGCCTCCGGGTCGACGTCGAACCCGGCGTCGGCGTCCGCCGCTCCGGCAGGTCCGGCTTCGCCCGGTGCCTTGTCGAACCACGCGAGCACGCGGTCCGGGAGGTACCGCTTCGTCAGCGTCGGCGTGCCCGGGACGAGATAGCCCCGGAGATAGATGGCGCCCGCACACAGGAGGAGCGCGGCGCCACCGGTCGCGACGCCCGCCGCCGCGCCCGCCGCGGACGCGACCGCCCACGCGACGGCGCCGCTCACGGCGACGGCGATGACGCCGTTGACGATCGTACACGGCGTACACCGATTCTCGCCGGTGTATTCGGGCTTTCGGAGCGGGTCGAGTGCGGACGGGACACTCATCGGGTTCGCGTTTTCCCTCACCGAACAAAAATGTTCGTTCGGAGGTCAGTTGTCGGTCGTTTCGGTGTTTCGACGACCCGGGTCGCCGAACACCGGAAACAGTTACAGCAGTCTATCAGTCCGCGGCCGCGGGGTCGGCGGCGCGGACATCCTGCACGAACTCGACGAAGTTGTCGAACAGCGCCTTCGCCTCGCAGGCGGCGGCGTAGTTCTCCTCGTTGATGCCCTCTACCACCTTCTGGATGCGCTGTTCCGGCAGGTCCTTCCCCTTCGTCACGTACTCGGCGGTCTCCATGTCGTACTCGGGGTGGAACTGCACGCCGAAGACGCGGTCCTTGCGGAAGCCGTGGAGCGAGTAGTCGTTCTCGGCGATCGCCTCCGCCCCCGGCGGCAGTTCGACGACGGCGTCGGAGTGCGTCGTGAACACCGTGAACTCGTCGTCGAGGCCGTCGAGCAGTTCGGAGTCGTCGGTCCGCTCGACGGTCCGGTAGCCGATCTCGTACTCGCCCATCGGTTCGACGCGCCCGCCGAGCGCGTCCGCGAGGAGCTGGTGCCCCCAACAGACGCCGAGGAACGGGAGGCCGCGGTCGATGGCGGTCCGAACCCACTCCTTCGTGGGTTCGATCCACTCCTCGTCCCAGTAGACCGACGCGCGCGACCCCGTGACCAGACAGCCGTCGAAGTCGAACGTCTCCGGGAACTCCTGGGCGACAACGTCGAACTCGGTGACGTCGGCGTCGAGCTCCCGCCGGAAGTTTCGACGGTTGTGCTCGGGGTCGTGCGCGGCGTTTAACACGGCGATGCGCGGTCGACTCATCAGTTATCTCCAATACCTATAGGGGGAAGTGCGTTACGCCCCCGCGGTAATTCTGCCGGGGTCCGTGACGGGCGGGGCGGCCGCTTCTCCGGGGGTCGGCGTCACTCCAGATCCGCGTCCGCGTGGTCGAGCAGGAACCCCTGCAGGCGGTCGTTCACCGGGCGCGACCGCTCGACGAAGAAGAGGTGGCGACCCGCGAACGCCTCGAACTCGCCCTTCGGCAGGTCCGTGGCCAGTCGCTCGGCCGCCGATCGGGGCACGACGGGGTCGTCCTCGCCCGCCAGCACCAGCGCCGGGATCGGTATCTCGTACAGCGGGTCGGCGTCGTAGCCCTCGACGGCGGCGGCCTGCGCGCGCCAAGCGTCCGGTCCGGCGTCGTCCGATTGCCGCCACTCCATGATGCCGTCGAGCACGTCCGGTTGCGCCTCGCGGAAGTCAGTCGTGAACCCCGCCCGAAGCGACTCGCGCAGCGCGGCCGGGTCAGCGGGGTCGGCGAAGAGGTGTTCCTCCAGGTCCGCGAACTCGTCGCCGCTCGCCGCCGTGCCCGCGAGCGTCAGCGTCTCCGCCCGCGAGTAGCGGCGGGCGTACTCCAGCGCGACCAGTCCACCGAGACCCGCGCCGACGAGGTGGGCGTTCCTCGCGCCGGCGTCCGACAGCACCGCCTCCAGGTCGGCGGCGAGCGTCGCCACGTCGTACGGTCCCGGCGGCGCGTCAGAGCGGCCCGTCCCGCGCAGGTCCCAGACGAGCGCCTCGAACGGCCCGGCCACGGCGGCGTGCTGCCAGCCCCAGAGCCACGCCCCGTAGCCCACGTCGCCGACGAACGCGACCGTCTCGCCGTCTCCCTCCGTCTCGTAGTACAGCGCGGTCCCGTCGTTGTTCGCGGTCGGCATCACGCGGACGTGGGCGCGCCGCCGCCTTAACCGCCCCGCTGTCGCATCGCCGCGGAGCGAGTCGGTCGGATACCGACGACCGCAGTCAGCCGACGGCAACCCCGAGCGTGAGCACCGTCAGCACCGCACAGAGGGCCACGAGGAAGTAGATCAGCGGGCCGTACTCCGTCGGTCCCGCGTCGTCGTCCAGAGCGACCCACCGGTAGCCGGCGTACAGGCAGAAGAACAGGCCGGTGAGGAGCTGCCACGCGGACCCGGCAACGAACTGGAGGCCGTTCGCGACCGCGTACTGCGCGACGTTCAGCGCGCCGGCGTAGAGGAACAGGAGGTCCGCGAGCCGTTTCGGGTGCACGCGTTCGACCAGTCAGGGGCGCGTAATAAAACGGTCGGCGACCCGACCCGTTTTTGTCGCCTCGCCGTCACGGGGCGTGCATGAACGCGATCAAGGACAGCGTCCACGACTACGTCGACGTCGAGGGCGTCGCGCAGGACCTGCTGGACGCGGAGGCGGTCCAGCGGCTCCGCCACGTCAAACAGCTCTCCACCGTCCGCCTGGTCTACCCCTCCGCGAACCACACGCGCTTCGAGCACAGCCTCGGCGTCTACCACCTCGCCGGTCGCGCGCTGGACCAGCTAGACGTCAGCGACTCCCGCGCCGAGGCGGTGCGGGCCGCGGCGCTGCTGCACGACGTGGGCCACGGGCCGTACGGCCACCAGACCGAGGGGATCATCCGGCGTCGCCTCGGCCGCCACCACGACGAGGTCCACGACCTGATCGGCGACGGGGAACTCGCCGCCGTGCTGGAGTCCCACGGCCTCGACACGGACGCCGTGGCGGATCTCGTCGCCGGCGACGGCGAACTCGGCCAGATCGTCTCGGGCGAACTCGACGTGGACCGGATGGACTACCTCGTGCGGGACGCCCACCACACCGGCGTCCCCTACGGCACGATCGACCACGGCCGGCTGGTGCGCTCGCTCACGCTCGTCGACGGCGACCTCGCGCTCGCCGAGGGCAACGTCGCCACGGCCGAGAGCACGCTCGTCGCGCGGGCGCTGATGAACGCGACCGTGTACCGCCATCACGTCTCCCGCATCGCGGGCGCGATGCTCGAACGCGTCTGCGAGCGCCTGCTCGACGAGACGGACCTCGGCGCCGAGCGGTTCGCCCGCATGACCGACGACGAACTGATGGCCGAGCTCCGCCGGCACGACGAGACGGCCGACGCCGCCGCCCGCCTCGCCACCCGGGACCTCTACAAGCGGGCGGTGTGGGCCGAACTCGACGCGGTTCCCGACGCCGTCGTCGGCGCGGGCCACGAACGGGTCCGCGACCTCGAAGCCGAGATCGCCGACGAGGCGAACGTCCCCGAGCGCGCCGTCATCCTCGACAGTCCCGGCCGACCGAGCATGCCCGAGTCGTCGACACGCGTCGTCGTCAACGGCGACGTTCGCCGCCTCCACGAGCAGTCCGCGCTGGTCCAAGGGCTCCAGGCCGCCCAGCGCATCCAGTGGCGACTCGGCGTGTACGCGCCGGAAGAACGGGCGGCGGCGGTCGGACGAGCGGCGGTCGCGGTGCTCGGACTCGACGAGCGGGGCGCGCGGGTCGACGTGGCCGGCGACGCGCCGGCCTGAGAACGGTCACTCGGGGTCGTAGCCGTCCCGCGCCGCGACGCGGGCGTTGACGTCCTGCAGGAGGACGGTGAACGCCTCCGCACGGACGCGCTCGTCGTCGTCGGAGTCCCGCACGGCGGCGACCTCCTCGACGAGGTCCGCCATCGGGGTCGCGTCGGCGTGGGCGAGCACGTCCTCGCAGACCTCGCGCTCCATCTCCGGGACGAAGCCGCCGACCGCCGACCAGAGGGCGTCCTCCTGCTCGTCCGGTCCCTCCGCGCCGCGCAGCGCGGCCAGCACCTCGTCTGCCAGGCGACCGACCAGCGACGCGTACTCCTCCGGGCCCATCAGGCGTTCCTCACTTGCCGGAGCACGTCGGGCGCGTCGTCGAGGGCGTCGTCGAGCTTGTCGGCGTCCGGGCCGCCGCCCTGCGCGAAGTCCGGCGGGCCGCCCCCGCCGCCGCCGACCTTGCGGGCGAGTTCGCCGACGACGTCGCCGGCGTTGACGTTCACGCCGTCGGGCACGGCGACGACGAACTGCGCCCCGTCCTCGCCGCTGCCGAGGACGGCGATCGTCCCCTCCTCGACCAGCGCGTTCGCGGTGGCGCGCAACTCGTCCATGTCGGCGTCGAGGCGCTGGACGACGGCGGTCGCGTCGCCCACGTCCACCTCGTCGCCGCCCCCGCCGCCGCCGGCGCGGGCCGCGGCGAGTTCTTCCTTGAGGTCCTCGATCCGCTTGCCGCGCTCCTTCCACTCCGTGAAGAACCGCTCGGCCGTCTCGGGCACCTCCTGCGGCGAGACGTCGAGGACCTCGGCGGCCTCGTGGAGGGCGTCCTCCGTCTCCTGCGTGCCGTCGATGGCGGCCTCGCCCGCGGCGAAGGTGAGCCGCTCGACGCCGTCCTGCACGCGCTCGGTCGAGAGGATCTTGATCGTGCCGATGTCGCCGGTCCGGTTCACGTGCGTCCCGCCGCAGGCCTGCACGTCCTCGGCGACGTGGATGAGGCGGATGTTCGTCCCCGGCGGGATGCCGCCCTGATACAGGTCGAAACCGTGCTCCGCCTCGGCCTCGTTGCGGTGGGGCCACTCCTGGGTGACGGAGGTGTTCTCCATCACGAGCTCGTTGGCCACCCGCTCTATCTCCTTCACCTCCTCGCGGGAGATGCGGTCGTAGTGGTTGACGTCGATCCGCGAGGAGTCGACGCCCTTCTGCGCGCCGGCCTGCCGGATGTGGTCGCCGAGCACCTGCCGCGCGGCGTGGATGACGACGTGGGTCGCCGTGTGGTGGCGCATGAGCTGGCGACGCCGCCCGACGTCGATCTGCCCGCGGACGAAGTCGCCCTTCCCGGGGTCCTCGTCGGTGCGGTGGAGGACGACGCCGTCCTCGATCTGGACGTCGGTCACCTCGGCGGTCGCATCGTCAGAGGAGAGCGTCCCCGTGTCGGCGGGCTGACCCCCGCCCTCGGGGTAGAACATCGTCTGGTCAAGGACGACGTCGTAGCCGTCCTCGCGCTCGAACACGTCGAGCACGACGGCCTCGAACTCGGTGCCCTGCTGGTCCTCGTAGTAGAGGCGGTCGGTCTCGGGGAGGTCGGCGAGGCGCTCGTCCTCCTCCTCGTCCTCGACCGCGCCGCCGGCGGTGTCGTGGCGCTCGGCGACGAGGCCGTAGAAGTCGTCCGGCGTCTCCACCGTCGCGCCCTTCTCGGCGGCGATCTCCTCGACCATGTCCGGCTGGATGCCGTGGGAGTCGTACAGCTCGATCAGCTCGTCGGTCGGGATCGGCTCGTCGCGCCGGCTGTACTCCTCGGCGAGCTGCTCGACGCGGCGGGAGCCCCGCTCCAGCGTCTCGCGGTACTTCTCGACCTCGGTGCGGACGATGTCGCGGATCGTGTCGCGGTTCTCGTAGCCCAGGCGCTCGGCCTGCATGTCGACGAGCTCGTCGAGCGGCGCGTCGACGCCGACGCCGTCGACCAGCCGCTTCGTCCGGCGCAGGACCATCCGGGCGAGATAGCCCGTGCCGACGTTCGAGGGGACGATCTCGTCGCCGAGCATGTACGCGAGGGTGCGGCAGTGGTCGGCGATCGCGTAGATGTCCTCCAGCGGCTCCATCAGCTCCTCGAGCTCGGCCGCGGAGACGCCGATCTGCTCGGCGATCGCGTCGCGGGCGGCCTCCATGTCCTCGGCCTCGTCGATGTCCATGTGGCCGGCGAGCTTGGCCGAGTGGTGGATGACAGCCTCCTCCTCCTCGGTGTGTTCGATCCCCGCGTTGTCCTTCAGGAAGGCGATCATGTCGGGGTAGACGGCCTCGTACACCGTCGGCGTCCCCTGGCTCACCCACGTCCAGCGCTCCAGCCCGTAGCCGGTGTCGACGATGTACGTGTCCATCTTCGAGTACCGGTTGCCGTCCTTCATCTCGTACTCGCCGTCGGGGTCCTGCTCCATCGACATGAAGACGAGCGTGGCGAGCTCGGCCCCGCGGTAGATGACCTCGATGGCCGGCCCGGCGTTGCCGCCGCCGACCCAGGGGTCCTCGATGTAGGTGATCTCCTCTACGTTCGCGCCCATCGACTCGAAGAACTCGTCGCAGTACTCGACGGTCTGGTCCTTCCAGTACACCTCGCCGTGGTAGGCGTACTCGTCGGGGTCGACGTCCTCGCGCGTGTTGAACGCGTGGTGGGCCATCATCTCGAACGCCATCGTGTGCCGGCCCGTCTTCCCGACGTTGTCGATGTCCTGCATCCGGATGCAGGGCTGGCTGATCGTCAGCGGGTTCGCCGGCGGCGGCGTCTGCCCGCTCGTGACCAGCGGCTGGAAGTCGTAGATCGACGCCTGGGTCAGGAGCACGTCGTCGCGCCAGCGGTTCGCGGCGACGGGGTACGGGTCGATGCGCTCGTGGTCGTGCTCCTCGAAGAAGGAGAGGAACGCCTCGCGCATCTCCTCTAAGCTGTGCTCCTCGTCGAACCCGGGGTTGTCGATGAACCCGTAGTCCTCGCAGGGCGGTTCGCCGCAGGTGGTGCGGTCGTCGTCGCGCGTCCAGAAGTGAGCCCCGCACTCCGTACACTCCCTCCGGACGAAGTCGTTCGCCTCGAAATACTCGAGGCGGTACTCCTCTTCGAGCTCGCTCATGATACAGGAATGTGGCCCCGCAGCCCGTATAACAGTTCCGCAACCGCCGAATCGGGCGAGGAAAGGGGGGCGTGTAGCCCCTCGGCGGGGATCGTTTCCCCCCGCTCCCCGACGGAACGATTTTGCCGGCCGGGTCCGTGGGTACCCGCATGCAGACCCGCACCGACGCCGGCCGCTCGCTCACCCGCGACGACGTTCCCGGCCTCGTCGCGTGCGTCGTCCTGGTCAACGCCCTCGGCGCGGCGCCGGCACTGCTCGGCGGGCCGAACTCGGCGTGGTTCCGGTCGCTGGAGAAGCCGTGGTTCTACCCGCCGGGCGCCGCCTTCGGGATCGTCTGGCCGGTCCTGTTCGCGCTGCTCGGCGTCGCGCTGTACCTCGTCTGGCGGCGCGGGACCGACCGGCCCGCCGTCCAAGTCGCGCTCGGCCTGTTCGCACTCCAGTTCGCGTTCAACCTCGCGTGGACTCCCGCCTTTTTCACCCTGGAGAGTCTCGGGCTCGCGTTCGGGATCATCGTCGCGCTCTGGGTGCTGGTCGTCGCGACCGTGCGGGCGTTCGCGCGAGTCGACCGCCGCGCCGCCGCCCTGCTCGTGCCATACCTGCTCTGGGTCACGTTCGCCGCCGTTCTCAACTACGCAATACTCGCCGCGAACGGCTGATACCGCCTTCCAGCGGTCCGATCAACCAGAACGGTTATCCCTTCGCCGTGCCAGTTTCGCGTAACCGAACGCTGCGCCACTGATCTACGATGTCACGGCCGTTGACCCTTCTGTTCGTCGCCTCCGACCCCGCCCGCCGGTCCGAGATAGCGGCGGCGGTCGCGGCCCACCCGGACCTCTCCGCCGACGTCGTCGCGCCGGGCGACGTTCCGGACCGGCCGGCCGCGGACTGTCTCGTCGCGGACGGGCGCTTCGTGGACGGCTGTCGCCACCACGACGTCGCGGTCCCCATCGTCGCGTGGAGCGACGACGACCCCGCGTCGGTGACGACGGACGGGGTCGCGGGCTACGTCAGGTACGACCCCGAGGACCCCGACGTGGCCGCCGTCGTCGACCAAGCCGCGTGGGCGCTGCAGACCGAGTCCAGCCGCGAGAAGATCGAGCAGTTGCACGCCAGCGCGGCGGACATCGTCGCCTGCCGGACCGAGCAGGAGCTGTTCGACCGGACCGTCGAGGCCGCCGAGCGCGTGCTGGCGTTCGACATCTGCGGCATCGACATCGTCGAGGACGGCCACTTCGTCCCGAAGTCCGTGTCGGACGGGATGGCCGAGGAGGGGTTCACCCGAATCCCCGTCGAGGAGGGCGTCGCCGGCCGGACCTACCGCCGCGACGAGTCGCTCCTGATCGACGACCTCCGGGACGATCCGGACGCGCAGGCCGCCGTCGAGACGTACCGCTCGGTGCTCTCGGTGCCGTTCGGCGAGGACGGACTGTTCCAGGCGGCCGCGAAGGGGGTCGGCGCGTTCGACGAGCGCGACCGCGAACTCGCCGAGTTGCTCCTCGCGCACGTCGAGGAGACCCTGAAGCGGATCCGCGCCGAGGCGGCGCTGCGCGAGCACGAGGCGGAACTCGTCACGGAGCGGGACCGCCTCGCCGCGCTGTTCGAGAACGTCCCCGACGCCGTCGTCAGCTACGAGTTCGAGGACGGCGCGCCGATCGTCACCGACGTCAACGGGCGGTTCGAGGAGGTGTTTGGCTACGACGCCGACGAGGTCGTCGGCGAGGACGTCGACGACTACATCGTCCCGCCGGACCGGGACGGCGAGGCGGCCGACCTCAACGAGGCGCTGCTCGCCGGCGAGCGCCTCCAGGTCACCTCGCGCCGGAAGACCGCAGACGGTGTCCGCGACTTCCTCCTGCACGTCGTCCCCCTCGAGGTGGGCGAGCGGAGCGTCCAGGGGTACTCCATCTACACGGACATCACCGACCAGAAGCGCCGGGAGCGGGAGCTCCGCCGGCAGAACGAGCGCCTCGACGAGTTCGCCAGCATCGTCAGCCACGACCTTCGCAACCCGCTGAACGTCGCCGAGGGCTTCCTCGACCTCGCGCGGGACACGGACGACCCCGAGCACTTCGAACAGGTCGCGGAGGCCCACGACCGGATGAGCCGGATGATCGACGAGCTCCTCTCGCTCGCCCGGCGAGGCGACATCGTCGGCGACGCGGAACTCGTCGAACTCCGGTCAGCCGCCGCGGACGCGTGGTCGGCTGTCGACACCGGCGACTCCGCGCTCGCCGTCGAGACCGACCTCGTCGTCGACGCGGACCCCGACCGCCTCGCCGACCTGCTGAGCAACCTGTTCCGCAACAGCGTGGAGCACGCCGACGCCCCCGTCACCGTCAGGGTCGGCGAGACGGAGGGCGACGCCGACGGCTCGCGCGGCTTCTTCGTCGCCGACGACGGGCCCGGCATTCCGGCCGACGAGCGCGAGCGCGTGTTCGAGTCCGGGTACACGACCCGCGAGAACGGTACCGGCTACGGCCTGCCGATCGTCGAACAGATCGCGGAGGCCCACGGCTGGGACGTGGCCGTGACCGACAGCGAGGACGGCGGCGCGCGCTTCGAGTTCGCCGTCGCCTCGGCCTAGAGCGGAAACCGAACGCAACGTCACACTCGACCGGTTCCCCGGGTGCCGGTCGACGCGCGAACAGTTTCAGTGTTTACTAGTCCTCGAGCGCCAGCGACGCCAGCAGCGCCTCTAACTGGACGCGCTCGTTCGCGCCCTCGGTGATGCGGTAGTCGGCCTCGCCGACGCGGTCCATCACGCGGACGGCGGCCTCGTCGTCCAGGTCGAACTCCCAGACGGAGCGGTGGAGCTGGTCGATGACGTCGCCGCCGGCGATCCCCTTCTCGGTGAGGAGTTCGTCGAGCGTCGACCGCGCGGCGATGAAGTCGCCGTCCAGCGCCTTCGTCACCATCCCCTTGACCTCCTCGGGACGGGCGGTGCTGGTGATAGTGAAGACGGCGTCCTCGTCGACGGTCTCGCCCATGACGGCCGCGGCCTGCAGGGCGTTTATCGCCTTCCGCATGTCGCCGTCCGCGGCGTAGGCGATGGCGTCGATGCCGTCCTGGGTCACCTCGATGCCCTCGTTCTCGGCGATGCGGCGAACCTGCTCCTCGACGGCCTCGTCCGACAGCGGCGAGAAGCGAAACACCGCGCAGCGGGACTGGATCGGATCGATGATCTGACTGGAGTAGTTACACGAGAGGATGAAGCGGGTGTTGCCGGAGAACTGCTCCATCGTCCGGCGGAGCGCGGACTGGGCGTCGCTGGTCAGCGAGTCCGCCTCGTCGAGGAAGATGATGCGGTAGTCGTAGTCGCCGAAGCTCGCACGCGCGAAGTCCTTGATCCGCCCGCGGACGACGTCGATGCCGCGCTCGTCCGAGGCGTTGAGTTCGAGGAAGTTCTCCTGCCAGTCGTCGCCGTACACCTCGCGGGCGATGTTCACCGCAGAGGTGGTCTTGCCGATGCCGGCTTCCCCCGAGAACAGGAGGTTCGGCAGGTCGTCCTTCGCGATGTAGCTCTTCAGCCGCTCCGTGATCTCCTCCTGTCCGACGACCGCGTCGAGCGACTGCGGCCGGTACTTCTCGATCCAGATCTCGTTTCGCCCCGGCGCGGGATCGGCCTCGGCGTCCGGCGTACTCATATCCGCGTCAAGGAACCTGACGATGATAAAGCCCCCGAGACGCTCGCTGGGCGACCGCCGGGAGCGCGATCCCCACTTTCCTGCGGGCCGTGGTCCACATTTTTATACTCCATCGTCGTCCGGAAATACATGAACGACGAACGCCGATCGCGGTATCTCGCCGTCGCGCTGGCGCTGATCGCCGTCCTCGCGACGGTCCCCGGCATCGTCGCGGCACAGGAGACCCGCACCGGCGGCACCGTGGTCGTCGGCGAGGGGGAGACGGTCGACGGCGACCTCACCGCCAGCGGCGGCAACGTGATCGTCCGCGGCACCGTCACCGGAGACCTGAGCGCGTTCTCCGGCAACGTGATAATCGAGGGGGAGGTGGGCGGCGACGTCTCCGCGTTCGCCGGCAACGTCCGGATCGCGGGCGATGTGGGCGGCGACGTCTCCGCGTTCGGCGGGACCGTCGTGGTCGAGGAGAACGCGTCGGTCGGCGGGCAGCTCGCGGCTGCCGCCGGCACGGTCACCATCGACGGCACCGTCGGCTCCGCGGAAGTCGCCGCGGACACGGTCGCGCTCGGCTCGACGGCCGTCGTCGAGGGCGACCTGCGCTACGACGGCAACCTCACCGCGGCGGAGGGCTCGGCGGTCCGCGGGGAGACGGTCCGCGACGACGATATCTCACCGGGGCCGCAGGTGCCGAACTTCGAGTGGGCCGGGACGGTGTTCGGCTTCCTCGTCAACCTGCTGCTCGGCGCGATACTGCTTTTCGTCCTGCCGACGTTCTCGACCCGCCTCGGCGAGTACGGCGTCGACAACCCGCTGCGGGCCGGCGGTATCGGCGTCCTCGCGCTGGTCGCCGCGCCGGTGCTGTTCCTCCTGTTCGCGATCACGATCGTCGGGATCCCGATCGCGCTCGCGTGGCTGTTCCTGTTTCTCCTCCTCGCGTGGATCGGGAGCGTCTACGGCGCGTTCCTCGTCGGGGTCGTGCTGCTGTCCGCCGCGGACGTCCGGAACCGCTGGCTCGCGCTCGTCCTCGGCCTCGTCGTCGTCGCGGTGGCGACGCAGGCCCCGTACGTCGGCGGACTGATCGGACTGCTCGTGTTCCTGCTCGGGCTCGGCTCGCTCTTCGGCCTGGTCGCCGGTGACTACCGGCGTCGCCGGGGCCGGCCGGGCGCGAGGGCGTCGTCGGCCGTCTCCGAGCCGCCGTGAGGGCGCCGACGACACGCTTACGGCCCGCCGACGGCAACGACCCGCCATGGACGTCACCGTCGAGGTCGCCGGCGAGGAGACACACGAGGTCTCCGTGGACGACCCCACGTACGCCGACCTGCTCGCGGAGATCGACCTGTCGCCCCACGAGGTGTCGGTGATGGTCGACGGCCGCCCCGTCCCGGAGGATCAGCCGGTCGAGACCGACCGCGTCACCGTCGTCAGGCTGATCAAGGGCGGATGACCGACGCCGACCGGCGGAGCGCCGGCGTCGCCGTGCGCGAGGCCCGTCCGGACGAGCACGTCGACGTCCGGCAGGTCGTCGACGCGGCGATGCTCGAACCGGGCGACGTGGCGGGCGCTATCGACCGCGGCGACGCCCTCGTCGCGGTCGCCGACGGCAACGTCGTCGGCGCGCTCGTCCTCGACCGACGGGAGAACGGCGCGCACGTCGAAGCGGTCGCCGTCCGCCGCGCCCGCCGCGGGCAGGGGATCGGGACCGCGCTCGTCGAGTCCGCGGCCGAGCGCGCGGAGCACCTCACCGCCGTCTTCGACCCCGGCGTGCGCCCGTTCTACGAGTCGCTGGGGTTCGAGATCGAACCGGCGGACGACGACGGGGAGCGGATGCGCGGAACGCGCGACTGACCGATGCCTACCCGCTTCGCGAATCGTCGCGGCGGCGCTCGTTGATGACGGACGGGGCGAGCACGCCGACCGCGATGAGCACGATCCACGCCCACAGGGACTCGTCGACGACGTTGAACGTGACGTACCAGAGAACGACGCCGAGGGCGACGAACGCGAGGGAGATCTTCGTCTCCTGTGAGACCATACGGGGTCGTGGGAGCCCGGCGAGTTAAGTTCGGGCGTTCAGACCAGCGGCTCCACCAGTTCTCGGCCCTCGGCGAGCAGCGCCTCGACGCGCTCCTCGCTCCCGGCCTCGGCGTACACGCGCAGTTTCGGCTCCGTGCCGCTCGGGCGGACGAGCGTCCACGACCCGTCGTCGAGGAGCAGTTTGAAGCCGTCGACTGTGACGACGTCCTCGACGGCGGCCCCGGCGACCTCGTCCGGGATGACGCCCTCCAGGTCGGCGATGACGCGCTCCTTCTCTTCGTCCGGGCAGTCGACGCTGATCTTCCCCTGGTGGATCTCGCCGTGCTCGTCGAGCAGGCGGTCGACGCGGTCGTCGATGGGTTCCTCCGCCTCCGCGGCGGCGGCGAACAGCGCCATCAGCACGCCGTCTTTCTCGCGGATATGGCCGCGGACGGTGAACCCGCCGCTCTCCTCGCCGCCGACGAGCGCGTCGTGCTCGGCCATCGCCTCGGCGACCCACTTGAAGCCGACCGGCGTCTCGACGACCTCCTCGCCGTGGGCCTCCGCGACGCGGTCGATCAGGAACGTCGTCGAGACGCTCCGGACGGCCGGCCCCGAGTCGCCGTCGAGCAAGTGGTCGTACAGCGCCGCGAAGAAGAGGTTCTCGTCGAGGAAGCCGCGCTCCGGCGTGACGACCGCGAGCCGGTCCGCGTCGCCGTCGTTCGCGATGCCGAGGTCCGCGTCGGCCTCGCGGACGGCCTCGACGAGCGGTTGGAGGTGCTCCTCGCTCGGCTCCGGCGACCCGCCGCCGAAGTCCGTGTCTCGCTCGCAGCGGCGGCGCTCGACGGTCGCGCCGGCCCGCTCCAGCAGGGCGTCGGTCGTGCCGCGGCCGCTCCCGTGGATGGCGTCGTACACGACCGTGAGGTCGGAGACGTCCGCGTCGACGAGGTCCAGCGCGTGCTCGAAGTGAGACTCGGTGAGGTCCACCTCCCGCACGCTCCCGTGCTCGTCGGCGGGGAGCGCGGTCGGCTCGGCGAGGCGCTCCTCGATGGCGTCCGTGACCGCGGGGAGCGCGGGCGCGCCGTCGTCCGGGATGAACTTCACCCCGTTGTACTCCGGCGGGTTGTGCGACGCCGTCACCATGAGCGCGCCCGCGAGGTCGCGGTCGACGATGGCCCAGGCGACCAGCGGCGTCGGGCGGTCGCGCTCGGGGAGCAACACGTCGTGGCCGTTCGCGGCGAGGACGCGGGCCAGCTCCTCGGCGAACCCGCGGGAGCTCTCTCGGGCGTCGTAGCCGACGACGACCGGGTCGTCGCCCCGGCCCTCGTCGTCGAGGTAGGTCGCGACCGCCTGTCCGACCATCCGCACCCGCGGCGCGGTGAACTCGTCGAGGGTGGTGCGCCACCCGTCGGTCCCGAACGTGATCGGCGTCTCCATACCCGCCACAACGCCCCCGACCGCGAAAAACCCGGCGGCTACACCACGACGACGGGGCGGTCCGCGCGCTCGATTATCTCCTTCGAAACGCTGCCGAACAGCGCCTGCTGGACCGCCGAGCGGTCGCGCGGGTTGACCGCGATGGCGTCGGCGTCGACCTCGCTCGCCGCGTCGAGAACCGTCTCCACGGGGTCGCCGACGCGGCCGCGGATCTCGTACGGTCGGCCGTCGGCCTCTAACGCGTTCCCGATCGCCCTGATGCTCTCGTACTGCGCCGCGACGCTGTCCGGGGCGATCCGCTCATCGTCGGTCGATATCGGCGGCCCCTCGTCGGCCGATCCGTCGACGGACTCGTCCCGAGTCACCGCTGGCGACCCGCCGAAGGCCGTCACGTGCCACTCGCCGGCCGACGGGGCGGTCCATCCCTCGCCGCGCTCGCGGTTCGGGTTCCCGCCCAGCTCCTCGACCGCGTCCTCGTAGGCGCCCTCGTCGAACGCGTGCGCGAGGACGACCCGCGTCTCCGGCGCGCCGAGCGTCCGCACAGCGTCGATCACCGCGTCGGTGTCCGTCTCGTCCTGTTCGCCCACCGCCACCAGAAGTGTGTTGATTGTCATCGTTACCCACAATAGACGTTCGGTCCGGCGCGTCTTATACTCCGCCGCGGGGCCGCGTCGACAGGGTGACCCTGCAGTGCGGTTTTACGCGTTCACGACCTAGATCCGACGATGTCAGAGTCACCCGCTATCGTCGCCGTCTCGGGCAGCCTGCGCGACGAGAGCTACACGCGAACCGCGCTCCGGTACGCGCTCCGGGCCGCCGAGCGCGCGGGCGCGGACGCCGAACTGCTGGACCTCCGGGAGTACGACCTGCCACTGTACGACCCGGACCTAGACGAACCGGGCGACAGCGAACTCGTCAAGCGGAAGGTCCGCGAGGCGGACGGGCTCCTGATCGGGTCGCCGACGTACCACAACTCCTACTCCGCCGCCTTCCGGAACTTCCACGACTACTGCTCCTACGACGAGTTCGAGGACACCGTCACCGGCCTGCTCACCGTCTGCGGCGGCGGGTCGTACGGGAGCACCCTCGACCACATGCGGATCACGATCCGCGGCGTCCACGGCTGGGTGCTCCCCCACCAGGTCGGCATCGAGAGCGCGTACGACCAGTTCGTCGCGGACGCCGACGCCGTCGACGGCCGCGCGTTCGTCGACGAGGACCTGCGCGAGCGCGTCGAGAAACTGGGCCGTCTCGTCGCCGGACACGCCGGGTCGGCGCCGGTCGTCGCGGGGACCGAGGCGTCGGCGGGCGACTGACCGGCCGAGGCGGGAGACGGAGGGCGCGGCGGGACCAGCGACGACGGGCAACGTTTTTGTCTCGCCCCTCGGAGGTGGTCGCATGGTGTGGAACGTCGTCCTCGGATTCGTCCTGCTCGTCGTCGCGTCCTACGTCGGTACGACGATGGCACTGCGGGGGTTCTTCGGGCGGGAGTACTACGACCCGAACACGGGCGAGTTCGTCGCCCCGTCGGCGGACGGTGAGGACGAGACCGCCGACCCCGACGACTGAGGCGGCGGACGGGACCGTCGTTACGGCCGCGAACGATCTGCAGGTTCTCCTACGCTAACCCGACCAGCCGCTCTTTCTCCGCCCGCGAGAGCTGCTTGATCTCGTGCTCGCGGGACATCGCCGCCGACCGCGTCTCGAACACCTCCGCGTGAACGAGTTCGACGGGTGTCCGACCGCGGGTGTACTTCGCGCCCTCGCCGGCGTCGTGCTCGCGGACGCGGCGCTCGACGTCGGTCGTGTACCCCGTGTAGAGGCTCCCGTCGGCGCACTCCAGGACGTACACGTAGTGAGTCACTGGCGAGAGGTGGGCGACGACGGTCAAAAGCGGCGCGGAAGAGGAAGGCTTCGCGTGGTGGTCGTCCGCTATCGGTCCCAGTGGCCGTTCACGAGCCTCGAGCGCGTTGCCGTGCCGCCTCGGCGATTCCTGCGTTCGCCGAGCAGCTCGGACAGGCGAAGATGCGCCCGTGCTCGTCTGCGAACACACGTGCAAACCGCTCTGACACGTGGGCGTCGCAGTGATCACACGTGGGCATTGGTGTCATCCGGCAAGCGAGTTGCCGGTGTCTTGACGTAAGGCGCCCACCAATAAATACTCTTTCCAAATTCGGTTCCGATTTCGGGAAAGCAAAACTACTTTTTACGAAACCCGTTAGCTACCGTCGTATACCGATATCGAAAACTCGCTACTCGTCAACTATCGTTTTTTATTTCGTCAGATCCCCCGATGGCGCGAGCGATCAGTCCCGCCTGCGCCCCCGCGACGAAGCCTGCGTCCACGTTCACCGTCGACAGGACGGTGCAGGACTGGAGCATCCCCGAGAGCGCCGCCTCGCCCTCGTCACCGTGGCCGTAGCCGCTGGCGACGGGGAGGCCGATGACGGGCGTGTCCACCAGCCCCGCGACGACGGTCGGCAGCGCGCCCTCGCGGCCGGCCGCCACGACGGCGACGTCCGCCTCCCGGATCTCGTCGACGTGGTCGAGCATGCGGACGATGCTCGCCACGCCCACGTCCTCGATCAGGTCGACGGTCGCGCCCATCTCGCCCGCGATGGCCGCCGCTTCGCCGGCGGGACCGCGGTCGGCGGTGCCGCCCGTGACGAGGCAGACGGTGGCGTCGACGTCCGGCGGTTCGAACCCGGGGGCGTGAGCGAGGAGGACGGCCGAGCGCTCGCGGTGCTCCACGTCGGCGTCCGGGTGACGCTCCGCGAGGCGGTCGCGGACCGCCGCGACCTGCTCGTCGTCGACGCGCGTCGCGATCCCGCGGCCCGTCGTCTCGACGGCCGTGGCGACGAGTTCGGCCACCTCGTCCGGCGTCTTCCCCTCGCCGAACACCGCTTCCGGCACGCCGCGGCGCTGCTCGCGGGCGGCGTCGAACCGCCCTGCCTCGCCCGTCGCGTAGCCGCGCAACTCCGCTTCCGCCTCCGCGGGCGACAGGTCGCCGGCGGCGACGGCTTCCAGTAACTCTCGCATGCGCCGGACTCCGCGCTGGAAGTACTCCTGCCTGTCGCTCCCGAATCCGCCCCGCCATAAATCCGATTCACTTAAAGCTTCCTGATTTTCATCTTCTCTCTGCGACACGATCGCACCCTGTACGCCCGACTCAGGCCCGCTCGCCGGGCGATTTGAGAAATCTTATAAAGGGTGCCGGGCAACCCCAATTCGTATGGCAGACCTCATTGTCAAAGCCGCCGTCAAGGAAGCGCTCGACGACAAGAACGTTGCCTCCGACTTCTACGAGGCACTCGACGAGGAAGTCGACGAACTCCTCGCCGACGCCGCGGACCGCGCCGAGGCCAACGACCGGAAGACGGTCCAGCCGCGCGACCTGTAATCGGGTCCTCCCGTTTTCGACCTGACCGCCGTCGCGGCGGGTCAGGGTTTTTTCGCGTCGACGCCGTCCTCGCGACCGACGAGTATCTCGTCCGCGAGGCCGACGAACAGCCCGTGCTCCACGACGCCCGGTAGCGCCGACAGCCGCGCGGCAAGCGCCGCGGGGTCGTCGATAGCGCCGAAGTCGCAGTCGAGCACGAGGTTGCCGTTGTCGGTGACGACCGGCCCGTCCTTCCGCTCGGCGGTCCGCAGCGTCGGGTCGCCCCCGAGGTCCGCGGCCCGCCCCGCGACCAGCGGGCGGGCGTCGGGGAGCACCTCCACGGGGACCGGATGGTCGAGCGTCGTCGCCGCCTTCGACGGGTCGGCGACGATCACCAGCCGCTCCGCGGTCGCGTCGACGACCTTCTCGCGGGCGTGGGCCGCGCCGCCGCCCTTGACCAGGTCGCCGCCGGCGAACTGGTCGGCCCCGTCGATCGCGACGTGAACAGTCTCGACCTCGTCCAGTTCGACGAGCGGGACCCCTTCCTCGATCGCTAGCTGGCGCGACTGGAACGACGTGGGCACCCCCTGCACGTCGAGGCCGGCGTCGACGGCGTCGCCGAGCGCCCGGATGGCGTGGGCCGCCGTCGACCCCGTGCCGAGGCCCACGACCATCCCGTCCTCGACCGCCTCGGCCGCCCGCTCGCCGGCCCTGCGCTTCGCCTCCGCCGTGCCGCCGGAGTTTTTCATACGCGACGACGCGGACCGCGCGGGTAAAAAACTACGACCTCCGGTCGCGTACGGTCGCGCCGGTCACCGCACGGTCGCGTCGGACACCTGTGCCGCCGGTCACGCCGATCACCTGCGCCGCTGGTCACGGCGGATACCGGTGAGGAAACGACGGCCTACACCCACTCGATGACGCCGTCGAGGTCGATCGGAACGGACCCCTTGGAGTAGCCCTCCGCGTGCCCGTCGGGGCGGACGCGGTAGACGACCGCGGGGCGGTGCCGGACCTCGGGCTGCTCGCCGCGGACGGCCAGCCACTGGTCGTCGCGGAAGCTGGAACAGTCGACGAAGAAGACCGCGCCGCCGCCGTGCTCGCTGAGCTGTCCGCTCGTCTTGGTCTCGGCCGTCTCTCGGACCGCGGCGACGGCGGTGCTCGCGGCGCGCTGGGTCGGCGGCCGGGGGCGGGTCACCTCGACGAGCGAGTGGTGATCGTCGCGGGCTGCCCGGAAGTCCAGCGAGTGGCCGGTCGTCACCTCGATCTCCGGCGTGACCTCGTAGCCGGCGTCGGTGAGCAGCTTCGCGGCGGTGAACTCCGCCATCGCGGAGCTCATCCGCACGAGGTCGAACTGCTCGCTGGTGCCGAGCTTGCCGGCCATCTCGTCGCGGTGGTCGTCGAGGACCCCCGTCGAGAGGAACCGCTCGTAGAAGCCAAGCCCGTCGTCGCGGTCGGCGTCGGGGAAGCCGGCGGCGTGGTTGCGGAAGAACTCCCGCGTCGTGTGCCGGCCGTCCTTCGACATGAACACCGGCAGGAAGAACCAGGAGAGGTGCGGGTACGGCTCCAGCCACGGCGACCCCTCGTGGAGCTCCGCGAGCAGTTCCCGCTGGCACCACCGGGCGACCTGGTAGGGGACCTCCCCCCAGCCGAACTTGTCCGTCCGCCAGAGCGCGCTCGGCGTCTCGGTGTTGCCCATCCAGTACGCGGCGTCGTCGTCCCAGATGAACAGGGCGAGGTCGCCGTTGTCCATCTCGAACCGGCGGGTCTCCCAGTCGCCGGCGGGACGGAAGCGCGGATCGACGGACGTCGCTCCGAGGTTCTGGTCGAGGTCGGTGAACAACTGGTCGTGAACCCGAGACGCGGTCCAGCGCTCGGGAGAACGGCGAAATCGGAGCGGACGTGCCACGTTTCGCGCTAGGGAGGCCTGCGATTTACCTCTTGCCTTCGCCCCGCCGAACCGGATGGTAGCGCTTCTCGATCCTGAACGACCGTTACATTGAAATACGACAGTTTCCTACCATGTAGGTAAGTGCCATGTCAATGGGTGCCTATGATGAGGACGAACACGAGCGGCGCGAACAGAAAAACAGCGAGGTCGACGCCGACTTCGACGACGAGCGGACCGTCTACCACGGCTCCGTCGAGTACGACTCGGGGGAGTCCACGGAGGACCTGCTGAACCAGTTCGAGCAGATCAAAGAGCAGTAGCGCCGCTCATTTCTCCGGTCTCGCGACCTCGCCGGCCCCGCGGCCGGCGAGCGAGCGACGCTCCAAGCGGTCACCAGCCCGGGGTGTCGGGAGCGCCGCGCTCGCCCTCGATCCGGTCGCCGAGCGGTGCGTCCGGCGCTCGCTCGCCGGGGTCGCCGGCGCGCGCCCGCCAGTCGTCGACGGCCCGGCCGACCCACGAGTCCGCGCCGAGCGCCGCCTCGTACGCCCGCTCGTAGGCGTCGTCGTTCACCGACGTCGTTCCGGGCGTCGACGCCGCGGCGACGGCGGCGAACTCGGCCCGGTCCTCCGCGGTGAGGTCGCCCTCGCGCATGCGGTCGACCGCGCCGTCCAGCCGGTCCGGGTCCGGGTGGACGAACACCTTCTGCCCGAGCGCCTGCGGGCCGAACAGCGGCCCCGTCATGCCCCCCGGCGGTTCGTCGTCGAGCAACCGGTCGCCGCCGAACTCGCGTTCGACGCGCTCGCACTCCGTCTCCACGTCGAGCTTCAGGTTGTGCCCGGGGAACTCCGCGCACTCGCTGGGGTAGCGCTCCGAGTCGTGCAGCCGGCACTGGAGCGTCGCCGGGTCGAGGAAGACGCACGTCGGGAGCCACGTCTCCGACTCGCGGCCGAACGGCGCGACGGGTTTCGGCGCGCGGCGGAGCCCCACGAAGAAGACGGGGCGGCCGCGGACGGCGGCGACCGGCGCGCCGTCGATGCGGACGCCGGCGTCGCTCGCGTCGTCCGGGTCGTCGGCCTCCGCGCCGTCCGCGCCCCCGCGCTCCCCGTCGTACCACAGCCGGGGCCGCAGGGCGTCGCCGAGCCCCGCGTCGAGGAACGCCCGCACCTCGTCGCGGGTGAGCGCGACGAGGTTGTACTCGCCGTCGACCGGCTCGTAGGGGCCGCGGCGCTCGTGGTCGAGGTCGGCGTCGGCGAGCGCCCGCCAGTCCAGACAGCAGCCGGCACAGCCCTCGCAGTTGACCTCCATGGTCGCCGGTTCGGGGGCTGCGAGCAAAAGCGCGTCGGGGAAACCGCTTTCCCGCGCGAACGACGAGTACGCGACATGACGACGGACCCCTGCGACGGCTGCGGTCGCCCGGTGAAGATCGCGGGCGGCATCGCCAACCTCTGGTCGTTCGGCGGCGACGAGACCGGCGGCGTCACCCTGGAGTTCGACGCCGACGGCACCGAGCACTTCCTCTGTTTCGACTGCATCGAGGACCTCCCCGAGGACCCGACCGCCGCGGACGTCGCGGCGCTGCCCGGTCGCGAGTAGTTAGGTTTAGGGGACCTGCCCACCGTCCACCGACAGTGAACCCCGAGCGGATCCACGACGAGTTCCCCGCGCCCTCCTACCGCGGCAACCAGAAGGCCGCGCTCGACGACATCCGCGACGCCTTCGCGGCGGGCAACGACGTCGTCCTCGTGCGCGCGCCGACCGGGAGCGGCAAGTCCCTGCTCGCCCGCGCCATCGCCGGGTGCGCCCGCCGGACCGACGACGCCTCGCCGAGCGACGCCACCGACGCCTACTACACGACGCCGCAGGTGTCTCAACTCGACGACGTGGCCGAAGACCCCCTGCTTGACGACCTGAACGTGATCCGCGGCAAGGGCAACTACACCTGCATCCTGCCGAACGAGGAGCACACCCCCGTCAATCAGGCACCCTGCGTCCGGGAGTCGGGGTACGACTGCTCCGTGAAGCACCGCTGTCCGTACTTCTCGGACCGTGCCATCGCGTCGAACCGCCGCATCGCCGCGATGACGCTCGCGTACTTCATGCAGACCGCCGGCTCCGACGTGTTCCGCAAGCGCGACGTCTGCGTGATCGACGAGGCCCACGGGCTGGCCGAGTGGGCCGAGATGTACGCCACCGTCGAACTCGACCCCCGTTCGGTCCCCATCTGGGACGACCTGCGCGTGCCGGTGATCGACTCCGTCGAGCGCGCCGCCGAGTACGCCGACGCGCTGGTCGGCACCTGCGAGCGCCGGAAGGACGAACTGCTCGCGAAGCCCGAGCTCACGCCGGACGAGGCCCGCACCCGCGACCGCCTGCAGGAGACCATCTCCGAGCTGAAGTGGTTCGTGGAGGACTACCGCGACCCGGGGAGCGCGACGGAGTGGCTGGTCGACCAGCAGGACCCGCCCGCCGGCGCGGACGAGGGCGAGGGCGGCCCATTCACGGTCAAGCCGATGAACCCGGAGAAGTACCTCAAACACACCGTCTGGGACCGGGGCAACCGCTTCGCGCTCCTCTCGGCGACGATCCTCAACAAGGCCGCCTTCTGCCGGCAGGTCGGCCTCGACCCCGAGAACGTCGCGCTGGTCGACGTGGGCCACACGTTCCCCGTCGAGAACCGACCGCTGTACGACGTGACGCGGGGGAAGATGACCTACGCCGAGCGCGACGAGACGCTCCCCGAGGTCGCCCGCACCCTCGTCCGCATCATGCAGGAGCACGGCGACGAGAAGGGGATCGTCCACTGCCACTCCTACGCCATCCAGGAGCGCCTGCGCGACCTGCTCGCGGACTTCGGCGTCGCCGGGCGCGTCCGCTCGCACGACCGCGACGGGCGCGACGCCGCCCTCGAGACGTGGAAGGCGACCGACGACCCCGACGTGTTCCTCTCGGTGAAGATGGAGGAGGCGCTGGACCTGGAGGGCGACCTCGCGCGCTGGCAGGTGCTCTGCAAAGCCCCCTACCCGAACACGAACGACTCCCGGGTCGCCCACCGACTGGAGGACGACCAGTGGACGTGGTACTACCGCACCGCCCTGCGCACCGTCATCCAGGCCTGCGGCCGGGTCGTCCGCGCGCCGGACGACTACGGCGCGACCTACCTCGCCGACACCTCGCTGCTGGACCTGTTCGACCGCGCCCGCACCGACATGCCGGACTGGTTCCGCGAGCAGGTCGACCTGCTGTCGACGCCCGACCTCCCCGCGTTCGACCCCGACGCTGCCGGCGGGGGGAGCGGCTCCGGAGCCGGTCGAGGGGCGCGGTCGTCCGGCCGCCGGTCGAGCGGGTCCTCTGCGTCGGGCGGCTCGTCGTCCGTCGGCGAGTCGGGCGGGTCCGGCGGGTCGAGCGGCCGCTCGGAGAAGAAAAGCCCCATCTCGGACGTGTGGGACGTGGAGTAGTCGGCGCTGGTCAGATCATCGCCGCGGCGTAGGCGACCGACGACCCGATCATCAGGACGACGAGCAGGAGCGAGAGTATCTGTTGGCGGTCCATACCCCTCAGTTCGCGCGCGGAAACATGAAAGGTTTGTTCCCCGCGGGCCGATCGGTACCCATGACGGACGACGCGAGCGCGGGGTACAGTCGCCTCGCTGGTCTGACGCTCGTCGCGGTCGGTCTGGTCCACGCCGCGGCTCCCGGCCTCATGCTGCGTCTCGGCCGCGCAGGCTACGACGCGGCTCTGGACGTCGAGTTCCGCCCCCGCGAGGGGTCGAAGCGGCGAGTCCGGCTGGTCGGGGTCGCGATGGCGGCGACCGGCGCACACCTGCTCTATCACGGCGGGATCCGGCCGCGCTGGGTCTGATCAGAGCGCGACGCGCTCGCCGCCGCGGTACACCGCGGCGATATCGCGCACCGCAGAGACGTCGTCGAGCGGGTCGGCCTCCAGCGCGACGAGGTCTGCGTACTTGCCCTCGGCGAGCCCGCCGACGGCGTCGTCGGCGACGGTGCGGCCCGCGACGCCCGTCGCCGCCTTGATCGCGTCCATCTCGGTCATGCCGACCTCGTCGACGAACAGCTCCAGCTCCAGGGCGTTCTCGCCGTGCGGAACGAGGTCGGGGCCGATGAAGTCCGTGCCGGCGGCGATCGGGATGCCGACCTCGTAGGCGCGCCGGACGGCGTCGTAGTGCGCCTCGCTCGCCTCGCGGGACTTCTCCAGCCCGTACTCGGGGACGCCGTGGTCCGCTCCGTTGTTCACGATGCGGTGCATGATCGACAGCGTCGGGACGAACGTCGCGCCCGTCTCGCGGAACAGGTCGATCGCCTCCTCGTCGAGGTAGAACCCGTGCTCGATCGTGTCGACGCCGTTGCGCAGGGCACTCTTGATGCCGGGCGCGCCCTGGGCGTGGCTGGCGACGGGGACGCCGACGCGGTGGGCCTCCTCCGTCATCGCGCTGATCTCGGCGTCGGTGAACTGGCTCTGGTCGGGGGCGTCCTTCTCGGAGAGGACGCCGCCGGTCGTCATGATCTTCAGGCAGTCGACGCCCTCGCGGAACCGCCGCCGGGCCTCCTTCCGGCACTCGGCGGGGCCGTCGGCGAGCGTCGAGATGCCGTCGCCGTCCTCGACCCACTCCGGCGGGAGGAAGTGGACGTCGCCGTGGCCCGCGGTCTGGGAGATGGCCTGCCCGGAGGTGTAGATACGCGGCCCCGGGATCGCCCCCTCGTCGACGGCGTCGCGGAGCGCGAGGCCGGTCGTGCTGCCGACGTCCCGGACCGCGGTAAAGCCCGCCGACAGGAGCGACCGCAGGTCGGCCGTCGCCCGCGCCGTCCCGAGCGCCGTGCTCTCCGTGACCCAGTCCATCGGGTTCATCGACCGCGACCCCTGCAGGTGGACGTGCGCGTCCACGAGGCCGGGGACGACCACCTCGCCGGTGCAGTCGACTCGCTCCGCGTCGTCCGGGACCGAGACCTCCTCCCGGGGGCCGACCGCCGAGACCGTCCCGTCCTCGACCAGCACCCGGGCGTCGGAGATCGGGTCGTCGGAAAAGCCGTCTATCAGCGTGCCGCAGTCGAAGTAGCGCATGCGAATCAGTGACAGGTCCAGCGCCGTAGGGCTTTGCCTGCCGGAAGACGGCGAGGCGGACCGACGATCCCCCGCGTCCGGATCAGTCCACCCGCGCGTCCACGACGACGTGCGCGACGCCCTCGCTGTGGCCCTTGACCCGGCGGCGGTCGAGCACCTCGACGGTTCGACCCTTCGCCGCGGCGGCCGATTCGAGGCGGTCGACCGGGCGCTCCCACAGCAGTTCCTCGGGGCAGGCCTCGTGCACGTGGACGACGCCGTCCGGTTCCAGCGCGTCGAGCGCGGCGTCGAGGTACTCGTGCGCGTCGTAGTACCCCATCACCACGCGCTCCGCGGACACCTCCACGTCCCGGCAGTCCGAACGGTACGCGCTCACGTTGTCCTGCACGTCGTTGAGGACCGCGTTCTCCGTCAGGTAGCGAAACGCCGTAGGGTTGATCTCGGTGGCGGTGACGCGCGCGCCGGCCTTCGCCATCGGGAGCGTGAAGTAGCCGACGCCGGCGAACATGTCGAAGACGCGCTCGCCCTCGCCGACCACCTCGCCCATCCGGGCGCGCTCGGCCTTGTTGCCGGGGCTGAACATCACCTCGGCGAGGTCCAGCGCGTAGCGGACGCCGTGCTCGGTGTGGACCGTCTCCGTGTCGCCCTCGCCGGCGACGACCCGGACCGAGGGCTCGCGCTGCTCGCCGCTGACGCCCTCGTTCGCCAGGACGGTGTCGGCCCCGCCGTGGAGTTCGAGCAGCGCCTCGCCGACCTCCCCCTCGCGCGGGCAGTCCCCGAAGGTGACGAGGATCACGGTGCCGATGACGGCCCACGACCCCGGCGCGCGGTCGATCTCCTCGTCGGTCCACCCGCGCTCGCGCAGGAGGGTTTCGAGGTCGGGCGCGCGGAGGTCGGGGTCGACCTGCCGGACGACCTCGCGCACGTCGGTCTCCTCGGGCGGGTCGGTGACCGGAAGCGCCACCGCGGTGGTGCCGTACTCGCGGACCTTGCGCGACTCGTCGTAGACGCCCTCCTCGCGGAGTTCCGCGATGGCGGTCTCCGCGCGGGCCTTCTCGACGACCGCGGCGAGGTCGGACGCGGTCTCGCCCTCCCGCTCGCCGTCGCTCTCGTCACCGCGCGTCATCCGTCCTCTCGGCCGACGCTCTCGGGGTCGGGGAGGACGTGGAGGCCGGCACGGCTCTTCAGCACCGGCACCGTCTCCGCGTCGGGGTCGAGGTAGATGGGCCGCGCGATCGTCTCGGTCCGGTAGGTCTCGGGGTCCAGCACCTGCACGGCGCGCTCGTCCTCGACGGCCACGAGCGTCGTCTCCTGAGCGTCGTCGACCGTGCCGAGCTTGCGGGCGTCGGGCGCGTCGCCCTCCTCGAACGACGCCTCGTAGGGCTCGCCGGTGGTGACCCGCTGGCCCTTCAGGTTGCCCTGCACGCTCCGGACGAGGACGGGGCCGCCGTCGTCGTCGGTGTCGATGACGTCGCCCGGCGTGAACGGGGGCAGGCGGACGGCGAAGGTGACGCGGTACACCTCGTTGCCGTCCTCGTCCTCGGTGACAAGCGTCTCGTAGTCGCCGAACGTGCCGCCGAACTCCTCGACCACCTTCCGGGCGATCTTCTGGCCGATCTTGTTGGTCGACACCTTCATGTTCAGGCCGTCGTCCGTCTCCGACGTCTCCGTGACGAAGGCGTTCCGGTCGCCGGTCGCCTCCATCTCCGCGACGATCTCGTGGGCGATCTCCTCGGCGCGTTCGGTCTCTCGGGCGGTCGGCTCCCTGTCGACGGCGCGGATCTGGACGATGCTGGCGTAGTAGTCGCCCGCGATGCGACCGCAGCGGTCGCAGGTGCCCCGCGAGATCTTCACCGGGACGACGACCTGCTCCTCGAGGGGCGTCTCGCGGACGATCCCCGTGAAGTAACAGTGCATCCGGATCGTGTTCTGGTCGACCTGCTCGGGGTCGACCTGCCACGTCACGTCGCGGGCGTCGACGTGAACCGCGAGCGACCCGCTCACCTCGTCGATGGCGACGTCCGTGTAGTCGCGGGCGTCGACGTCGACCCAGCGGTTGCCGCGGTGGACCGCGCCGCACTGCGAGCAGACCTGCACCTCGATTCGGTCGGGCGCGTCCACGAGGTCGAAGTCCTCGAAGTAGCACGCGTCGCAGAGGTTGGGGTCGCTCCGGGCCTCCCCCGGCCGTAACCCCTCGCGCTCGGCGACGGGGTCGCCACAGCGCGGGCAGAACGCACGTGATTCACTCATTACGGCCTCGTAGGGCGTTCTCGCTTTTAAACCGCTTGTTCGCAACGCGGCCGGGTCGCCGGAGCCGCGGCCGCGCGGCGAACGCCCGCTACTCGTACAGCGTCGGCCCCTCGACCTCGGCGTCCGCCGCCTCGCGCCAGTCGTGCTCCGGTTCCCAGCCGAGCAGGTCGGCCGCCTTCGCGGTGGAGAGCGCCGACTGTTCCCCGTCCAGATCGCACTCGTCGGGCAGGTCGCCGAAGAACGCCTCGACGGCGTCGGCGGTCGGGTACCCGAGGTAACTGTCCGCCGCGGCGAGGTTGAACGCCTCGTGCCCGTCGAGATCGGCGTCGAGCGCCGCCGAGACCATGCCGACCACGTCGCGAACGTCCACGTACGACCAGTAGTTGCCGACGCCCGCGGCGAGGTCGACCGCCGAGAGCGGGCGGTCGTCACCGAGGTCCTCGCGGTCGCGGCAGACGTACTCGCCGGGGTACTGGATCCACGACGGGCGGAGCGAGGCCACGCTGACCCCGTACCTCCGGACGACCGTCTTCGCGATCTCCTCGCCGGCGACCTTCGACGCGCCGTACGGGTCCTCCGGGCGGAGCGGTTCGTCCTCGGTGAGCGGCAGCGCCTCGGGCAGTTCCGGCTCCTCGCGGAACGCGTTGCCGTACGCGCTCTCGCTGGACGCCCAGACCACCCGTGCGTCGGCCCGCCCGGCCGCGACCAGCGTGTTGTACGTCGCCATCGCGTTCGTCTCGAAGACGCGGCCGCCGGCGTGGCGCTCCGGCGCGGGCAGCGCCGCCCAGTGGACGACCGCGTCCGGGACGACCTCGGCGACCAGTTCGTACGCCTCGGCGCGCTCCGTCAGGTCGGCGGCGCGGAAGTCGACGCCCTCCCTCGGGTCGATCTCCCAGCCGGGGTGGTCGAGGTCGACGCAGACGACGCTCCACCCGTCGTCGGCGAGGCGGTCGACGATCCAGCGCCCGGAGCGTCCCAGGCCGCCCGTCACGAGTGCGGTGTCGGTCATACGCGATGTATCGGGCTCCTCGGAGTTGTACCCACGGCAGGCGGCAAGCGCCGGACGGACGGGCCGCGGTGACGATTCCCGTAGCGCGACCCTTTAGGAGATAGGCGACGTAGGGAGGCGTATGCAGTGGAAAACGGACTGGGGACTCCGTCTGCGGATGTTCTTCACGATGTTCATGCTGTTCGCGCTGTACATCGTCTTCGCCGCGGTGATCGTCCAGTACATCGGCGGCGGCATCCTCATGATGGCGGTGATCTTCGGCGGGTTCTCATTCGTCCAGTACTTCTTCAGCGACACGCTGACGCTGTGGAGCATGGGAGCGAAAGAGGTGTCGGAAGAGGAGTATCCGGAGCTTCACGCGGCGGTCTCGCGCCTCTCGCAGCAGGCCGACCTGCCGAAGCCGAAGGTGGCCGTGGCCGACGACAAGGTACCGAACGCCTTCGCGACCGGTCGGTCCCAGCGCAAGGCCGCGGTCTGCGTGACGTCGGGGCTCATGCGGACGCTGAACCAGGACGAGCTGGAGGGCGTCATCGCCCACGAGCTCGCCCACATCAAGAACCGGGACATGATGGTGATGACGCTCGCCTCCTTCCTCTCGACTATCGCCTTCATCGTCGTCCGCTGGGGGGCCTTCTTCGGCGGCGGTCGCCGCCGCGGCGGGGGTGGCGGCGGCGTCATCGTCGCTATCGGCGTCTCCCTGCTGGTGTGGATCATCAGCTACATCCTCATCCGCGCGCTCTCGCGCTACCGCGAGTACGCGGCCGACCGCGGGGGCGCGACGATCACCGGCCGGCCGTCGGCGCTGGCGAACGCCCTGCTGAAGATCTCCGGCGAGATGGACAACATACCGACGCGGGACATGCGCGACGAGGCGGAGATGAACGCCTTCTTCATCATCCCCATCTCCAAGGGCATGATCTCGCGGCTGTTCAGCACGCACCCGCCGACGGAGAAGCGCGTCGAGCGCCTGCGCGACCTCGAACGGCAGATGGAGGGCTACTGATACGGTAGAAATCGGACGCAACGACACACTCGGACGGCACTCCGGGTGCCGTTCGACGCGTGAATCATTTCAGCTGCTACGATACCGGTCAATCAGGGCGAGCGCGACGCCGTTCGTCCACCCGAAGCCGTCCTGTAGCTCGTACTCCCCGCCGCCGGCCTCGGCGGTCGGGTCGCGGACGTCGTACTTCTCCAGCATCTTCCCGGAGCGATCGAACTGCATCCGGTTCGTCGCCAGCCAGCGGTCGGCCACTTCGGCGGCGAGGTCGTCGTGGCCGTACCGCTCTAAGCCGACGACGGCCATCCAGTGCAGCGGCGCCCACCCGTTGGGAGCGTCCCACTGCTCGCCGCTCTCGGTGAGCGTGGTCGTCAGCCCGCCCTCGGCGAGGAACCGCTCGCGGAGGCGCTCGGCGACGGCGGCGGCCTGCTCGTCCGACGCCGCTCCGACGAACAGCGGCGCGACCGCGGCCAGCGTCCACCGGTCCGTGCGCTCGCGCGTCGTCCACCGGTAGTCGAAGTAGAAGCCGCGGTCGGCGTCCCAGCAGCGCTCGTCGAGCGCCCGCCGGCGCGCCGCGGCCCGGGCGTCGTACTCCGCCGCCGCGCCGGGGTGGCCGGTCTCGGCGAACCAGACGGCCAGCCGCCGCTCCATCCCGTACAGGAACGCGTTCAGGTCGACCGGGACGAGCTCCGTCGCGTGGATGCTCTCGATGCCCGCGCCGGGGTCGAACCAGCGGCTGCTGAAGTCCCACCCGGACTCGCAGGCAGCGCGGATGTCGCGGTACACCTCGGCGTAGGGGCGGTCGGCCATGTCCGCCACCGCGACGTCCTCGCGGTAGGCCTCCTTCCGCGGCGCGGCCAGGTCGTCCCAGTAGCGGTTGAGGACTGCGCCGTCCAGCCGGACCGTCCGCCGGTGGGCGCTCCACGGGTCGAGGTCGTCCTCGCCGTCCATCCAGAAGCGGTGTTCGAGCGCCAGCGAGTCGAGGTACGGCCGGACCGCGTCCGCGCCGCGCCGGCGGGCGAGCACGTCGACGGTGCGGTAGAACAGCGGCGGCTGCGACCGCGAGGTGTAGTACTCCCGGTTCGCCGTCGGCACGAAGCCGAAGCGGTCGACCAGCGACGCGAAGTTGTCGAGGACGCTCTCGACCAGATCGTACCGGTCGGAGACGGCGAGGCCTTCGGCGGTGAAGTAGCTGTCCCAGTAGTAGAGCTCGCGGAAGCGGCCGCCGGGGGTCACGTACGCGTCCGAGAGCGAGATGAGCGAACTGCCGGAGTGCTCCGCCGGGTCGTAGGTCAGGTGGTCCCAGAGCAGGCGGACGTGTTCCTCCATCGTCCGGTCCGCCGGCAGGTCCGGCGGGTCGCGGTCGCCGTCGACCGCGAAGTGCCTGTCGACGAACGTGTCGAGGTCGAAGTCCGCGTCAGTGCGCCGCTCGCGGAACCGCCGCCGGATCGTCTCCGGGTCTTCGAGCGGCACGGTGTCGACGAACGTCTTCGAGTCATCGAACACGCCCCGCCGCTGGACCGCCTCGAAGAGGTCGCCGACGAGATGGGGAGAGAGAGTCATACCAGTCGGCGTTCATATACGATAGCAGTAAATAACGGTTATCATATCTATCTCGGCGGACGCGCGATGGGAACTGACTAAGGACGGGGCGCACGGAGTGGACGGTATGGGACTGCTCGACGGGATCCGGGAGATACTGGGGATCCGCGCCGAGAGGGACGCGACCCGGGACGCCGACCCGGAGGACCTGTTCGGGATGAGCACCGCGTACCTGACGATGCGGGCGGATCTGGGGTACGGCGCCGTCGAAGAGGCGGCGCTGTGTTTCGCCGGCGTCGACAGCACGGACTTCGAGCGCACGGTCGAGGAGGTGATCGACATCCTCGAAGCGGGCGAGGAGGAGACCGGCACCACCGCCGAACTCCACGAGGACGACCACGGCTACCAGTGGGTCGTCCTCCGCGACGACGACTACGAGGACCTCGTGACGAGCATGCACTTCGCGGCGGACACGTTCATCGAGCGCGACTACGGCTCCCGCCTGCTCGCCGCCGTCTTCGGGTTCGAGAAGAACGGCGACCCCGTCTACTGGATCTACTCGTTCCGCCGCGGCGCGTACTACCCCTTCGCCCCCCGCCCCGGCAACGAGCGCGACAACGGCGCGGAGTTCAAACTGGAGAGCGTCCTCGACGGCGAACTCGAAGTCGAAGCCGACAAGGAGTACTGGTACCCCCTCTGGCCGAGCCGGGACGGTGAGCACCCGTGGGGCTGAGGTCCCCCTGACGCCCCCGGGCGCATCCCCCGCGGACCGCGCTTTTCCTTCCTAAACCCTTTCACTTCGTGCCGTGTCACCCCGACGCACTCTTGCACTTTCACTTTCACTCTCCTGTTAACCGGGGTTTATGTAGCAGGGGTAGTTTAGAGGTAGGTATGGCAACAGACGCAGACCTCGAGACGCTCCCCGGCGTCGGACCGGCCACCGCAGAGAAACTCCGAGACTCGGGCTTCGACTCCTTCCAGGGCCTCGCCGTCGCGAGCCCCGGCGAACTGTCGAACACCGCCGACGTCGGCGAGAGCACCGCCGCCGACATCGTGCAGGCCGCCCGCGAGGCCGCCGACATCGGCGGCTTCGAGACCGGCGCGGACGTACTGGAGCGCCGCGAGCAGATCGGCAAGCTGAGCTGGCAGATCGACGAGGTCGACGACCTCCTCGGCGGCGGCGTCGAGACCCAGTCGATCACCGAGGTGTACGGTGAGTTCGGCTCCGGCAAGTCTCAGGTCACCCACCAGCTGGCGGTTAACGTCCAGCTCCCCAAGGAGTACGGCGGCCTCCGCGGCGCCGCGATGTTCATCGACAGCGAGGACACGTTCCGCCCCGAGCGGATCGACGACATGGTCCGCGGCCTCCCGGACGAGGCGCTCGAAGCGTTCATGGAGGACCGCGAGATCGAGGGCGGCCCCGACGACGACGAGGCGATGGACGAGCTCATCGAGAGCGTCCTCGACAAGATCCACGTCGCGAAGGCGTTCAACTCCAACCACCAGATGCTGCTGGCCGAGAAGGCTCAGGAGCTCGCCAACGAGACGCAGGACGACGAGTACCCCATCCGCCTGCTCTGCGTCGACTCGCTGACGGCCCACTTCCGCGCCGAGTACGTCGGCCGCGGCGAGCTCGCCGAGCGCCAGCAGAAGCTCAACAAGCACCTCCACGACCTCGACAAGGTCGGTAACCTGCACAACGTCGCGGTCGTCGTGACGAACCAGGTCGCCTCGAACCCCGACTCGTTCTTCGGCGACCCGACCCAGCCCATCGGCGGGAACATCCTCGGCCACAAGTCGACGTTCCGCATCTACCTCCGCAAGTCCAAGGGCGACAAGCGGATCGTCCGACTCGTGGACGCCCCCAACCTCGCCGACGGCGAGGCCGTCATGCGCGTGCAGGACGGCGGGCTGAAGCCCGAATAACGCGACCTTTTTTGACGCTCGGGTCGCCTTCGGCGACCACTCGCGCAAAAAATGTCGATCAAAAAATTCCGGGCGCTCCCTGACGGTCGCGCCCGGAGTCTCTGCGAACAACGTGAGCGGAGGCTCGTCAAAGCTTCGCTCGTTCGCGGTGAAACGGCGGCTTCGACGCCGTACACTCCCACGACTCCGTCCCCTTTCAGCGGCTCCACAGCCGACGGCTTGCCCTTCCCCGTAGGCTCGCGCGCTCGGCGGACGTGACGAGCGCGCTCGCCCCGGCCGAGCCGACAGGTTCCGCCGCTACAGCGCTTCCTTGTACGCTTCGAGCGTCTTCTCCACGTCCTCCTCCGTGTGGGCGTAGCTGATGAACTGCGACTCGAACTGGTTCTGGCTGAGGAACACGCCCTGCTCCTTCATCTTCGGCCAGAACACGCGCCGCCAGCGGTCGGTCTCGCAGTTCGCCACGTCCGCGCCGTTCTTCGGGCAGTGGTCGTAGCGCGGGCTCTCGGGGCGCTGGCGACAGCCGGCCTCGCACTGGCCGGACAGGTCGCGGGGGGCATCCCGGGTGAACAGCACCTTGAAGATGCTGTCGGTGCCGGCGACGGTGTACTCAGGGGCCTGGTCGGCGACGATCTCGGTCAGCCCGCGCCGGAGCTTGTCGCCGAGCGCGTTGACGTGCTGGTACACGTCGTTCTCGGCGGCGTAGCGCAGCGTTTCGAGGCCGGCGGCCATCGTCACGGGGTGTCCGGAGAAGGTGCCGGCCTGGAACACGTCGCCGGAGGGGGTGAAGTGCTCGATGATCTCCGACTTGCCGCCGATCGCGCCAACGGGGTAGCCGCCGCCGATTATCTTGCCGAACGTGGTGACGTCGGGCGTGACGCCGAACTTGCCCTGGGCGCACTGGAGACCGCCGACGCGGAAGCCCGTGATCACCTCGTCGAAGATCAGCAGGGAGCCGTGGTCCTCGGTGAGGTCCCGGAGCGTCTCGTGGTAGCCGTCCTCCGGCATCACGATGCCCTTGTTCGCGAGGATCGGCTCGACGAGGACGGTGGCGATGTCGTCGCCGTGCTCCTCGAACACCTCGTGGACGGCCTCCTCGTCGTTGAACGGGACGGGGAGCGTGTGCTGGGAGAACGACTGCGGGATGCCGGCGGTGGAGGGGCGGGGGTGGTCGGCGTCGCCCTCGACGAGCGTCGACTCCTGCGCGCCGTGGTAGCCGCCCTGCATGACGACGATCTTGTTCCGGCCCGTGTAGCCGCGGGCGAGGCGGACGGCGGAGACGGTCGCCTCGGTGCCGCTGTTGACGAACCGGATCATCTCGACGCTGGGGACGTGGCGGGCGACGAACTCGGCGTGCTCGACCTCGATCTCCGTCGGCATGCCGTACATCGGCCCCTCGCTGGCGTGGGACTGGACCGCCGCTTGCACCGGTTCGGGGGTGTCGTGGCCGTACAGCAGCGGGCCGAGCCCCATCACCCAGTCCACGTAGCGGTTGCCGTCGGCGTCGATCAGGTGGCCGCCGTCCCCGCGCTGGGCGAACGGCGGGTACGGTTCGATCGCCGCCCGGACGGAGGAGTTGACGCCGCCGGGAATGACCGAGAGCGCGCGGTCGTAGAGGTCGCGGGACTCGTCGTGGTTCATGCCCGGCGTTTCGGACGGGGCGGTCAAAGAAGTAACGAGGTCGGCGAGCCAGCCCGCGTTCCGGCGAAACGGCGGTCGGCCGGGCAACTGCGGAGGCCGGAACGGACGGAGAGAAAGCGGCGAAGGGGGCACCTCGGTGATAGCGGCGCGGATCGCGGCTCCGCGCGGGCCGGCGTCTCGGCGGTGACGCCCGGCCCTACACCGCGTCGGGCCCCCTGTTGCCGGTGCGCACCTGCAGGGCGTCCTCGACGGGCATCACGAAGATCTTGCCGTCGCCGGGCTCGCCCGTCGCCGCGCCGTCGCGGATCGCCTCGACCACGTCGTCGGCGGGGATGTCCGCGACGACGCACTCGACTTTCACCTTCTGGTGGAGGTCGACCGTGTACTCCTCGCCGCGCCACTGACCCGTCTTGGCGGGCTGGCTGCCGCGGCCGGAGACGTTCGTGACCGTCAGCGAGGGCGCGCCCACCTCCGCGAGCGACTCCTTCACGTCGCCGAGGCGGTCCGGGCGGACGATGGCCGTGACCATCTTGATGGCTCCGTCGTTGGGGGCGCCGCCGTCCGTGCGAACGACTTCGGGACCGCCGTCGGTCGCGACGTCCGGCTTGCCGAACTCGGGGTAGGTGTCGACGCCGTGCTCGGAGACGTCGAGGCCCTCGCGCTCGTGGTCCGGGGAGACGCGGGCCTGGCCGACGGCCTTGAACAGGCCGAACACCGCCCCGGTCGCCGCGATCGTCCAGATCGCGATGACGGCGACGCCGACGACCTGCGAGACGAGCAGGTCGACCGCGAAGCCCTCGACGTGGAAGAACGGCAGCATGAGCGCGCCGACGACGCCCGCGGAGCCGTGGACGGGGAACACCGCGCAGACGTCGTCGATCTTCAGGCGCTTCTCGACGAAGCGGAAGACGATCGGCAGCTGCGCGCCGGCGACGAGGCCGGAGAGGAGGCCGCCGTACCAGGTGACGACGTTCGCGGACGCCGTCACGCCGACGAGGCCGGCGAGCAGCCCGTTCGCGACGTACAGCGTGTCGACCTTCCCGGTCTTGTACAGCGACACCGCGCCCGCGCCGATGGCGCCGGCCGCCATGCCGAGGGTGGTGTTCAGGGCGACGCGGCCGACCGTCTCGTAGGCGCCGAGCACCAGCGAGCCGTCCTCGACGGCGAACACCGTCGCTGCGGTGCCGACGTTGAAGCCGTACCAGCCGAACGCGAGGATGAGCGTCCCGAGCGCCGCGAACGTCATCGAGTGACCGGGGATGACGTTCACGGTGCCGTCGGGGTTGTAGCGGTCCATCCGCGGCCCGAGGACCCAGGCGGCGGTGAGGCCGGCGATGCCGCCCATCCCGTGGACGATCATCCCGCCCGCGAAGTCGGCGAAGCCGAGCTCCGCGAGGAAGCCGCCGGCCCACGTGAAGCCGGTGACGACCGGGTAGATGACCGCGGCCAGCAGCAGCGTGTAGCTGACGTACGCGCGGAGCTTCGCGCGGCCGGCCACCGCCCCGCTGACGATGGTCGCCGCCGTCATCGCGAACACCGCGCCGAACAGCCAGTCGACCCACGCGTTCACGGAGTCCGGCGAGGTCGTCGAGAGGATCCCGCCGAACTCGGCGGTGCCGGTGACGCTCCCGACGAGCGCCGAGACGCCCGCGCCGACGAAGAAGAACGCGACGACGCCGATACTCCACGTGAGGAGGTTCTTCGTCAGCTGGTTCGCGACGTTCTTCGAGCGCACCTGGCCCGCCTCCAGCATGGCGAAGCCGGCGTGCATGAAGAAGATCAGGAAGGTAGCGACCAGCACCCACACCAGGTTCACGCCGTCGGCGATCACCTGCGGGTCGACCTGCAGCGGCGCGGTCGTCACGCGAGCGTCACCTCCGGATCGAACGACACCGGATCTATTTTGCGACGAACGTTTTCTATTTCGAGTCTGAGCGCCATGTTCGTATTCCAGCTCACGAGATAACGCCAATACCGAGAACCATATAATGGTTCTCGTTGACGTATGATTTATTCCCGAACCCCTAATTCGACGGGTGTCCGGAGTAATACTCGATATTACGCATATAAGGTAGTTGAGCGACGAGGAACTGGACGGTCGTGATCGGGTATTTCGGACGTTCGTCCACTGCGGTGATCGGGGCGTTCGGGCCGTTTTTCGGCATCCACCGTGAGACGCATGGGTTCCTGACTGTTGCGTGGACGAACGGTCGGCGCCGCGGCGCGGGCGCGGTGAACGGTCGGGCGAAAGCGTCCGCGCGTCGTGCGAACGAACGCACACACGTGTTCGGCGACCGAGAAAACGAACGGTCGGTCCGGGACGGCGGCGGGGTGGACGGACGGTCGGCCGCTCAGAGCGCGTCCGCCACGTCCTCCGCGAAGTACGTGAGGATGAGGTCCGCGCCCGCACGCTTGATCGACAGCAGCGACTCGACCGCGGTCGCTTCGAGGTCCAGCCAGCCCTTCTCGGCGGCGGCGTGGATCATGGCGTACTCGCCGGAGACGTTGTACGCGGCGACCGGGTGGTCGAACTCCTCACGCACGTCCCGGACCACGTCGAGGTACGGGAGCGCGGGCTTGACCATCAGCGCGTCTGCGCCCTCCTCGACGTCCAACGCCGCCTCGCGCATCGCCTCGCGGCGGTTCGCCGGGTCCATCTGGTAGTGGCGTCGGTCGCCGAAGGCGGGCGCGCCGTCGGCGGCGTCGCGGAACGGGCCGTAGAAGGCGCTCTCGTACTTCACGGCGTAGCTCATGATCGGCACGTGCTCGTGGCCGGCGGCGTCGAGGCCGTCGCGGATGGCCCCGACCATCCCGTCGGTCATGCTGCTCGGCGCGACCATGTCCGCGCCGGCCTCGGCGTGGGAGACGGCCGTCTCCGCCAGCAGGTCGAGCGTCTCGTCGTTGCGGACGGTCACGTCGGGGTCGTCCTCGGCGTGGTCCTCGAGCACCCCGCAGTGCCCGTGCTCGGTGTACTCGCAGAGACAGACGTCCGTGATCACGTACGCGTCGGTCGCCTCGGTGATCCGGTGTGTCGCCGCCTGGACGACGCCGTCCTCGGCCCAGGCGCGGCTGCCGCGGTCGTCCTTCGACTCCGGGACGCCGAACAGTATCACCGACTCGATGCCGGTGGCGAGCAGTTCCTCCACGCGGTCGACGGCCTCGTCCACGGGTACGCGCTCGTGGCCGGGCATCGACTCGATGGGGAGGCGCTCGTCGACCGTCGCGTCGACGAACACCGGCGCTATCAGGTCGTCGGGCGCGAGGTCGGTCTCGCTGACGAGGTCGCGGACGCCGTCCTGCCGGAGGCGTCGCGGGCGTCGGCTTCGGGTCATGGGCGTCCGTTGTGGTCCGGCACTAAAAGGCCCCCGGGTCGGGACACCCGCGCGCTGGTGTCGCAAGGCATATTAGCGGTCTGGTGGTCTGGGTAGACGAATGGAGTCGGGAGCCACCGCCGTCGAAGACGGCCGCGTCCGGCGACTGATCGCGGACTACGGTCCGCTCGCGCTCGCCGCCGGCGTCGCCGTCGCCGCCCTGATCGGGATCGTCCTCGTCTTCCTCGGCGACGAGGAACTCGCTCGCCAGTGGCTGGACCGCTACGGTCTGCTGGCGCTTTTCGCCATCCTGATACTGGAGGGCGCAATGTTGCTTTACTTCGCGCCGAGCGAGGCGCTTGTCCCCGCCGGCATCACCCTGCTCGCGGACTCGACCGCAGAGGCGGTCGCCGTCGTGCTCGTCGCGGCCGCGGGCGCGACCGTCGGCCAGTGGGCGCTGTTCGCGCTGGCGAAGCGATACGGGCGGCGGTTCCTCCTCGACAGGCCGTGGTTCCGCGTGCGAGAGTCGTCGATCGACCGGTTCGAGTGCTGGTTCGACCGCTGGGGCCGCGTCGTCGTTCCGGTGAGCAACGCCCTGCTTTTCACCCGCGGGATGCTCACCGTTCCCGCCGGGTTCGCGGGGATGGGCGACCGCGAGTTCGTCGCGCTCTCGGCGCTGGGAAGCGTCGTCTTCCAGACGTGGCTCGCGTTCACCTGGATCTACCTCGGCGAGTACGTCACCGCCTTCTTCTGATCGGCCGGCCGCGGCAAAGCTTGCGAACCCGTACCACACCGACGGTAGAACTATTTCCTCGGGGGGAATCGTCGGAAGCATGCCAGGCGGAACGTTTCTCTCCGGCGACCGCGTGAACCTCCGGACCGTCGAGGAGGAGGACCTGGAGTTCCTGCGGGACCACAGCAACGATCCGGCGATCCGCCGCCCGATGACGTTCGACCGACCGTCGAACCTCGAACGGCAGCGCGAGCGTTTCGAGGACATGTACGACGGCGACGACGTCGCCCTGCTCGCCTGCGTCGACGGCGACCCCGTCGGCTACGTCATGCTGTTCCACGTCGACGACTCGGCGGGCCACGCCGAGATCGCCTACTGGGCCAGCCCCGACGCGCAGGGCGAGGGGTACGCGACGGAGGCCGTCGCGCTCCTGCTCGACTACGCGTTCGACGAGCGCCGCCTCCACCGCGTCCGCGCCCGGGCGCTGGCGACCGACACCGCCTCCCGCGCCCTCCTGGAGACGCTCGGCTTCACGGAGGAGGGCGTCCAGCGCGACGAGAAGTTCGTCGGCGGCGAGTACGTCGACACCCACTTCTACGGCCTGCTGGAGGACGAGTGGGAGCGGACGGGGGTGCGGTGATGCCCGGCGCCGCCTTCCTCCGCGGCGAGCGCGTCACCCTCCGAACGGTGGAGGAGGAAGACCTGGGGTTCATCCGCGACAACATCGACGACCCGCGGGTCCGCCGCCCGCTCACGAGCGCCTCGCCGACGAACGCGGAGACGACCCGCGAGCACTTCGAGGAACACATCTCCGAGGACGACACCGTCGAACTCGCCGTCTGCGTCGACGACGGCGCGCGGCGCTTCGAGGACGCCGAGAGCGACGGTCCCCGCGACGGCGACATCCTCGGCACGGTCTCGCTGTTCGACATCGAGGACGGCCACGCCGAGATCGCCTACTGGCTCACGCCGGACGTTCACGGCGACGGCGTCATGACAGAGGCGGCCCGTCTGCTGGTGCGCTACGCCTTCGAGGAGCTCCGCCTCCACCGCGTCCGCGGCCGGGCGCTGGCGACGAACGAGCCGTCCAAGCGCGTCCTCCAGAAGTGCGGGATGCGGGAGGAGGGCGTGATGCGCGAGGCCGAGAACGTGAACGGCGAGTACGTCGACATGGTGTACTTCGGCGTCCTGCGCGACGAGTGGGAAGCGGCGTTCGAGTGAGCGGCGTTCGCGGCCGTCGGCTCACAGCGACGGCGGCCCGCCGACGATTACTCCGCGACCGCCCAGAACCCCAGCGTTCGGGGCACCATCGCCTTCAGTTCCGGCGACGTGCTCTCCGCGTCGTCGTCGTAGTCCTCCGGGTCGTCGCTCTGGGGCCACTCCCAGACGTCCTTGACCGCGAAGCCGGCGTCGACGAGCGCGTTGTGGAGTTCGCCGACCGTTCGATCGAAGACGACGATGTCCTCGTGTAGCACCTCGTCGTTCTTGTCCCGGCGGGGGCCGGTGGAGTGGTAGCTCCGCTCGAACGCCAGCGTGTCCGGATCGAACAGCTCGTGGACCGGATGTGGGACGTCCAACGCGAACAGGCCGCCCTCCCGGAGCACGCGTCGGGCCTCCCCGAACGCCGCCTCGATATCCTCGACCATGAAGTAGACGAACCCCGAGTGCGCCAGGTCGAAGGCGTCGTCGGCCAGGGGCACGTCCGAGACGTCGCCGGCGACGAACTCGGCCTCGACGCCGTACAGGTTCCGCAACCGCCTCGCGTGCTGGAGCTGTCGGGACGAAAAGTCGACGCCGACGGCGGTCCCGACCCCTTCGCTGGCGGCGCCCACCGTTCCCTGGCCGCCGCCACAGCCGAGTTCGACGAAGTCCAGGTTCCCGCGCCCCGGGAGTCGTTCGGCCTGCCAGTCCGCCAGCGATTCGGCGTCGGGCAGGGGAGAATACACCGGCGGGAGGTCGCCCTCGTCCGTCTCCGCGTTCCACATCGCCTGGTGGTCGTCGCTCCAGGAGTCCCACAGTTCCCGGTTCTCCCTGTCCAGATCGCCCATACGAGTCGTTCAGAAAGTGCGATAGTAAAGATTGGGCAGGTGTGGTAGTCCGAGTCAAACCGGTGCGTCGGTCGGTGCCCGCTCCGGTGACGGCGGCGACGCGCCGTCGCCGCGGAGATGGGTCTTCGAGCGAACGCTACGTCCTCACGCCGCCGCGGCGACGCGCTCCTCCTGCCCGATCGCCTCGGCGAGCAGTTCGGTCAGGCCGACGACCTCGATCTCGTCCTCGAAGCCGCCGGTCTTGCGGCCGTCCTCGTACATCGTCGCGCACATCGGACAGGCGACGACGAACTTCTCGACCGCGCCGCCGGCGTCGGTGTCTTCGAGCGCCTCGCGCAGGCGTTCCTCGCTGGGCTTGGGGTCCTCGTCGAAGTCCATCCAGAGGCCGCCCCCGCCGCCGCCGCAGCAGAACGAGTCAGAGCGGTTGCGCGGCATCTCGTAGAGGTCCGCGCCCGTCGCGCGGACGAGGTCGCGGGGCGCCTCGAACACGTCGTTGTACCGGCCGAGGTGACAGGGGTCGTGGTAGGTGACGGTGTAGTCCAGTTCCGACCCGTTCAGGTCGAGCGCACCGCGGCTCGCGAGCTCGTCGACGACCTGCGTGTAGTGGAACACGTCGTCGGCCTCCCACTCGCAGGCGTCGAACTCCGGATACTCGTTCATGAACGTGTTGAACGCGTGCGGGTCCGTCGTCACGATCTTATCGAACTCGCAGTCCTGGATGGCGGCGGCGTTGTCCTCGACGAGCATCTCGTAGAGGCCCTCCTCGCCGACGCGTCGGACGTCGTTGCCGGCGGTCTGCTCGTCCTCGTAGAGGATGCCGTAGTCGACGCCGGCGTGCTCGAAGACGGTCGCGAGCGCGCGGGCGATGCGCTGGTTGCGCTCGTCGTAGCTCGGATAGTCGCCGACGTACCAGACGTACTCGACCGGCTCGTCGCGGGCGTCCGGCACCTCGAAGTCGAGGTCCTCGGCCCAGTCGGGGCGCTTGCGGTCGGGGTCGCCGAACGTGTTGCCCTGCTGGAACACGTTCATCATCGCGTCCTGGACGTTGGCGTCCATCTCGCCGGACTCGGTCAGGCGACGGTTCATCCCGGTGAACTGCTTCAGGTGCTCGATCTCGACCGGGCAGGCGTCCATGCAGGCCATGCAGGCCATGCAGGACTCCATCGTCGAGCTGTCGATGACGCTCGCGCCGCCGTCGGCGACGATGGGCTTCTCCTCGGTCTCGCCGGCCTCGACGGCCTCGCGGTAGGACTTCAGGTCGAGGATCACGTCGCGCGGGTCGAGCGGGCGGTCAGAGGCCTTCGCCGGACAGACCGACGAGCAGCGCCCGCACTTCGTGCAGGCGTCCTGGTCGAGGACCTCCTTCCAGGAGAAGTCCTCGACGTCGCTGTAGCCGATCTCCTCGGGACTGGCGTCGTCGGGGACGCCCGGCAGGCGCTTGCCCGCCTTCTCGTCGCGCGTGACGACGTTCGCGTACGAGGAGATCATGTGGAACGGCTTCGCGTAGGGCACCGACGCGACGAACGCCAGCGCGAGGACGGCGTGGGACCACCAGGCCCACCAGTACAGGTCGGTCGCCATCGACTCGTTCATCCCGGCGAGGACGAACACGTCGGCGACGAACCAGCCGACGAAGCTCACCGTCTCGAACTCGGGGAAGCCGGTGCCGACGATGCGCAGGCCCTCGGCGACGTAGCCGCCGACGCCGAGGAGAAACAGCGTCCAGATGAAGAAGTCGTCCTCGCGGCCCGTGTGCTTGCCCCAGAGGCGCTCGTTGCGGACCCAGTAGCGGCGGTAGACCGCCATCCCGACGCCGACGACGAACAGGAGGCCCATCGCGTCCATCGTCAGCGAGTACGCCAGGTAGAAATCGCCCGTCCAGAACGAGTCGCCGATCTTCCGGGCGACGTCCATGTCGATCCCGAGGATCGTCGTCCCGATCAGGAGCGTCAGGAAGCCCCAGAAGATGAACGCGTGCATCAGACCGCCGTAGAGGTCCCTGTCGAACTGCTTCTGGTTAGAGAAGACGATCTTTGTCGCCGCGACGACCCGCCCCGGCAGGTCGTTCAGTCGTTCGAACCAGTCCTCGGTGCCGCGGGCGTAGCGGGCGAAGCGGGCGTAGACCCCGTACAGGAACATCAGGATTGCGACGGCAGCGAGGTAGTAGAACACGACCTCGCCGACCTCGCTGATGGTCCAGAAGGTCTCCCGCGTGACCGCGTCCTCCGCCTGGGCCACGAATGTCATGTACGATCACGCGGAGACTGGCCGCTTAAATCTTGTTACCGCTCTCCGCCCGTCACCCCCGTCACGTCCCCGTCAAATCTAGAACCCGAAGATAGTTTATATCAGTGGAGAAAGGGCCAGTGCCCCGGCGACCAGACAGAGGGCGGCGTCCCGCCGGCGGAACCGGAGCGCGGGCAGCGTCGGGTTCCAGGCGAAACACCGGGCCCGGAGCGCCAGCGAGAGCCGGTCGGCGCGGGTGAACGCCCGCGCCACGCCCGCGGTCGCGACGATCCGCATCCGGTCGCGCAGCGGGCGCTCCTCGCCGAGACGTGCGGCCATCGCCTCCCGGATCCGCCGCAGGTCCGCGAGCAGGACGGGGAAAAAGCGAACGGTGATCGCCGTCCCCGCGCCCAGCACCCGTCCCGCCTTGCCGGGGACGACGCGCTGGAGCGCCGCCCGGGACTCCCGGACCGGCGTCGTGCGAACGTAGGCGGCGCTGACGAGCAGGACCGGGACGACGCGGGCGCTCGCGAACGCCGCCTCGGCGGCCGCCGCCGGGTCGACCCACGGCGGGCCGAGACGGACCGCCGCGATCGCGGGCGAGAGTGCCAGCAGCAGGAGCGGGAAGCGGAAGGCGACCAGCGCGCGCACCGGCGAGAGCCGCGCCGCCGCGAGCGCCGCCAGCGCGACGAGCGCCACCGCGGCGAGCCCGCGGAGCGACCCTCGACTGAACGCCGCCGCGGCGATCCCGATCTGGAAGGCGAGCTTCGCCCGCGGATCGAACCCGTGGGCGAGCGACGAGCCGGGCTCGTAGGTCACCATGGCACGCGGACGCCGTGTGCGGACAGTTCGGCGGCGGCCTCGTCCGGGGCGGCGTCGACGACCACCCGGCCGTCCGCCAGCGCGACCACGCGGTCCGCCAGCGATCGCACGTCCCGCAGGTCGTGCGTGACGACGACGACGCTCGTCCCCTCGGCGTGGAGCGCGTCCAGACGCTCCAGCAGCGAGGTCCTGGCCGGCTCGTCCAGCCCGGTGAACGGCTCGTCCAACACGAGGTGGTCGGGCGCCATCGCCAGCGCCCCCGCGACGGCGACCCGTTCCTGCTCGCCGCCGGAGAGTTCGTCGATGCGGTCGTCCCCGCGGCCGTCCATGTCGACCGCGGCCAGGGCGTCCGCGACCCGGCGGTCGATCGCCGCACGATCCAGCCCGAGGTTCTCCGGGCCGAAGGCCACGTCCGCGCCCACGGTCGCCGCGACGAAGCAGTCCCGCGGGTTCTGAAACACCATTGCCACGCGGGTGCGCGCGGCGACGAGGTCCGCTTCCGCTGGCACGCCGTCGACCAGTACCTCGCCCTCGTCGGGCGTCAGCAGGCCGTTGAAGTGCCGCACCAGCGTCGTCTTCCCGCTCCCGTTCGCGCCGGCGAGCACGACGAACTCGCCGCCGTCGATCGTCAGCGAGACGCCGTCGACCGCCGTCTCGGCGCCGTAACGGTGGATCAGGTCCCGAACCGCGATCATCGCGTCGGCAGCGCGCCGCTTTTGGCGACCGCCGCCGCGACCACGATCTTCAGGACCTCGCCGGGGACGAACACCAGCGCGCCGGCGCTGACGGCGCCCTCGATCCCGTAGCCGGCGATAGCGACGAGACCGGCGACGCCGAGCGCGTAGATGACCACCGTGCCGGCGACCAGCGCGCCGACCAGCACCGGCAGCGAGGCGTCTGCGGGGTCGCGCAGGTCGGTGCCGCGGTGGACGACCGCGCCGATGAGGCCGGCCGCGATCGGGTACGACCAGAGGTACCCGGCCGTCGGCCCGAACAGCGTCCCCAGCCCCGCGCCGCCGCCGGCGAACACGGGAACGCCGATCGCCCCGACGGTCAGGTACAGCAGCAGGGAGACGACGCCCCACACCGGCCCCAGCACGATGCCGGCGAGGAAGACGCCGAGCACCTGCAGCGTCACCGGGACCGTCGAGAACGGTATCGGGAACGAGACGTACGCCCCCGCGCCGACGAACGCGGCGATCAGCGCCGCCTGCGCGATGTACCCCACCGTGAGGTCGTCGACCAGGTCGACCGAATCGGTGTCAGTGCTCATACCCCTTCGTCGCGGCGGCCCCACAAAGAACGCACTGGTTTACCTCGTCCGGTTTCCGGGTTGACGACTATCTGTCGTCAACAAGCTTTTATGTAGCGGACGAATCAACGTCCTTCCAATGGACGAAAAGACGGAGGAGCTCCGCGACATCTTCATGGACGTCACCGACGAGGACACGGTGACCGAGTCCCAGGAGGAGACCCGGGGGTCGCTCACCGACCAGGGGGAGGGGCGGCGCGAGCGCCTGGAGAGCGTCGTCGACAGCATGCGCGAGCGCTACGCGTTCGGCACCGACCTCTCCGACGACGACCTCTGTGACCTCGTCGAGCTCTTCTACGACGAGGCCAGCGACGCCGACATCGCCCGCGAACTGGACGCCTCGCGCAAGACGGTCTTCCGCGCCCGGATGGACCTGCATCTCGTCCGCGAGCGCGACCGCGACGCCCCGTTCGACCTGGACGACTTCCGGGGGCGACTCACAGACGACCCCGCCACGAGCGACCTCGCGGACGAGTTCGACGTCAGCGAGTCGACGGTCCGGCGCTACCGCCGCGTCGTCGAGGCCCAGACCGAGTCCCGGCAGGCCAACGACCGCTACCGCGACGAGTTCGACAGCATCCTCGCCGACAGCGACCTCGCGACCCGCATGACGGAGGACGTTCAGGAGGACGGCCTCGACGACGCGACCGAGGGGATGGAGACGAACGTGGACTTCTAGACGACCTTTTTTCGCCTCGGGTCGCCTTCGGCGACCGCTCGGCCAAAAAATCTCGTCCAAAAAAGGCCGCGCTCGCTCCGCTCGCGCGGAGAAACGGCGGCTCCGCCGCCGTACGCTCGTTACTCCGCTCGCCTGCCCTTCCCGGAACGCTCGCACGCGGCGCGACGGAGCGCCGCGCGCTCGCGCTGGCCGTCGTTTTATGGACCGGAACCGCGTCGGTTCGGGTATGGCCGCCCGCGATCCCTCCGCGTCCCTCTCGGCTCGTCCGCGCGTCGACTCGAACTGGTGGTACGTCGTCGCGATAGTGCCGCTGTTCGGCCTGTTCGTCACCGCCTTCGTCGGGTGGATGATCGCCTGGGCGTTGCTCGGCGCCGGCGAGTTCGGACCGGCGGCGATGCCGATGCCGGGCGGCGGGATGCCGTTCGCGTTCGCGCCGATGCTGCTCGGGATGCTCCTGTTCGGGACGGCTGGCACGCTCCTCACCGCCGCCTACCCCGTCGCGCTGTACCTCGACGCGGGGGCGGTGGCGGACGCCGGCGTCGGGTGGGACCCGGACCCCGTGCTGTACGCGCTGGTCGGCGTCGTCGGCGCGCTGTCGACGGCCTTCGCGTTCGCCGTCCCGCTGTCGGCGTACTACCTGTACAGGCGACACCAGCACGTCGGGGTCCCCTGACCGGTCGGCGGAGCGCTGTTTCCCCGCGAGGCGTCCTGTCACCTGCGAGGACCGCGTGACGAAGGGGGTTTCAAGGAGGAACGCCGAGAGGGGGGTATGAGCAAGAACGGGACGATCCGCCTGGCAACGCGGGGCTCCGACCTCGCGATGCGGCAGGCGGCGACGGTGAAGTCGGCGCTTTCGGACCGCCGGCTCGACGCGGAACTGGTGGAGGTGGAGACCGAGGGCGACAGGGTGAGCGACGAGCTCATCCACCGACTCGGCAAGACCGGCGCGTTCGTCCGGGCGCTGGACGAGCAGATCGTCGAGGGCGAGGTCGACGCCGCCGTCCACTCGATGAAGGACATGCCGACCGAGCAGCCGGACGGCCTGATCGTCGCCGGCGTCCCCGAGCGCGCGGCGCCGGGCGACGCGCTGGTGACGCCGGACGGCCGGCGGCTGGAGGAACTGCCCGAGGGCGCGACCGTCGGCACGTCCAGCCTCCGCCGCGGGGCGCAGATCCGCAACGCCCGGTCGGACCTGACGGTCGAACCCCTGCGAGGCAACGTCGACACCCGGATAGAGAAACTGCTCGCGCCGAGCCTCCAGCGCGAACACGAGGAGCGGACGGAGGAGGAGAAGGAACGCAAGGGCAACGCCGGAAACGACGACTACCAGTTCCCGTACGAACAGGGAGTCGAGGAGTGGTTCAACGACCTCTCCGAGATCGAGCGCCGCGCGCTGGAGCGCGAGGTCGAGGTCGAGTACGACGCCATCGTCCTCGCCGAGGCCGGCCTCGAACGTAGCGGTCTAGCCCACCACGTCGAGTACCAGCGGCTGCCGACCGACGAGTTCGTCCCCGCGCCCGGCCAGGGCGCGCTCGCGGTCACGGCGCTGGACGGCGACGTCGCCGAGGACCTCCACACGGTGCTCGACCACCCGCGGACCCGCGTCGAGACGACGGTCGAGCGCTCCGTCCTCTCGGAGCTGGGCGGCGGCTGCGTCGCCCCGATCGGCGTCCACGCCGTCATCCAGGGCGAGTACGTCCACACCGCCGTGCAGGTGTTCGACCGCGAGGGCGAGGAGAGCGTGACGGCGACCCGCGACCTGCCGGTGCAGGACCACGCCCGCGCCGCGCGGGAGTTCGCCCGCGATCTGGCCGACCGCGGCGCGGCCGACCTGATCGCCGCGGCGCGCCGGGAGAGCGAGGAGGAGACCGAGGCGAAGCGGGAGATCCAGGAGGAATGACGGGCACCGTCTACCTCGTCGGGAGCGGCCCCGGCGACCCGGAACTGCTGACCGTCAAGGCCGCGCGCCTGATCGACGAGGCCGACGTCGTCCTCCACGACAAGCTCCCCGGCCCGGAGATCATCGAGAACATCCCCGAGGCGAAGCGCGAGGACGTCGGCAAGCGCGCCGGCGGCGAGCGCACGCCGCAGTCGGAGATCAACCAGCGCCTCGTCGACCTCGCCGAGGCGGGCGAGGACGTGGTCCGCCTGAAGGGCGGCGACCCGTTCGTCTTCGGCCGCGGCGGCGAGGAGATGGAACACCTCGCGGAGAACGGCGTCCCGTTCGAGGTCGTCCCGGGCGTCACCTCCGCCGTCGGGGCGGCGGGCGTCGCGGGCATCCCCGTCACGCACCGCGACCACGCCTCCAGCGTCTCGTTCGTCACGGGCCACGAGGACCCGACCAAGGAGGAGTCGGCCGTCGACTGGGAGGCACTGGCGGACACCGGCGGCACCATCGTCGTCCTGATGGGCGTCGGGAGGCTCCCCGACTACGCCCGCGCGCTCCGCGACGCCGGCAAGGGTCCCGAGACCCCCGTCGCCCTGGTCGAGCGCGGTACCTGGCCGGACATGCGCGTCGCGACCGGCACCCTGGACACCATCGTCGACGCCCGCGACGAGGCGGGGATCGAACCGCCCGCCATCACGGTCATCGGCGAGGTGGCCGCGTCCCGCGACCGCGTGGTCGAGTTCCTGCGCGGCCGAGGCGGCGAGGACAGTGACGCCGAGGCGGCACTGCGGGGGGACGGCGCGTGACCCGCGACGTGCGCGCCGCCGTCTTCCGCCCCGGCGACGAGCGCATCGACGAGGCCGTCGAACTCCTGGAGTCGCTGGGCGCCGACCCGGTGCCGGACCCGATGCTCGCCGTCGAGCCGACCGGCGCGACGCCCGAGGACGCGCCCTACGTCGTCATGACCAGCAAGACCGGGGTCGAACTCGTCGCCGACGAGGGGTGGACGCCGGGCGACGCGACCATCGTCGCCATCGGCGAGCGCACCGCCCGCGCCATGCGCGAGGCCGGGTGGACGGTCGACGTCGTCCCCGAGGAGTACTCCTCGTCCGGCCTCGTCGCCGCGCTGGAGGACGAGGTCGCGGGCGAGCGCGTCGAGGTCGCCCGGAGCGACCACGGGAGCGACGTACTCACGGACGGCCTCGCGGACGCCGGCGCGGACGTGCACGAGACGGTACTGTACCGCCTCGTCAGACCCGAGGGGAGCGGCGAGTCCGCCGAACTCGGCGCGGCGGGCGACCTCGACGCCGCCCTCTTCACCTCCTCGCTCACCGTCGAGCACTTCCTCGACGCCGCCGCGGAGCGCGGGGTCCGCGAGGAAGCGGTCGAGGGCCTGAACGACGCCGTGGTCGGCGCCATCGGCGAGCCGACCAGGGAGACCGCGGAGAACCGCGGGATCGGCGTCGACGCGGTGCCGGACAGGGCCGCGTTCGAGGCGCTCGCGACCGCAGTCGTCGAGCGGGCGGCCCCGTCCTACCGCGAGTGAGCGGACCGCAGGTTTAACCCAGAGGGGGCTCCAACCCGATGGCGATGAACGCTCCCGTCCCGGAGATGGCCGACCGCGCCGCCGCCTGCGCGGAGCGACTGCGCGCCGCCGACGAGGTGCTGCTCGCCTCGCACATCGACGCCGACGGCCTGACGAGCGCGGCCGTCGCCGCGAGCGCGCTTGAGCGGGCCGGGATCCCCTTCGAGACGGTGTTCAGCAAGCAGCTCGACGATGAAGAGATCGCGAGCATCGCCGCCACCGACTACGACACCGTCCTGTTCACCGACTTCGGGAGCGGTCAACTCGGGATCATCGCCGAGCACGAGGCCGCCGGCGACTTCACGCCCGTGATCGCCGACCACCACCGGCCCGCCGACGTCGACACCGAGTTCCACCTGAACCCCCTCCTGTTCGGCCTCGACGGGTCGTCGGAGCTCTCCGGCGCGGGGGCGAGTTACGTCCTTGCCCGCGCGCTGGAGCCCGCGGACGGGGACAACCGCGACCTCGCCGCCCTCGCCGTCGTCGGCGCGGTCGGCGACATGCAGGCGAGCGACGGCGAACTCGTCGGTGCGAACCGGAAGATCGTCACGGAGGGCGAGGCCGCCGGCGCCCTGGAGACCGGTACCGACCTCGCGCTCTACGGGAAGCAGACCCGTCCGCTCCCGAAGCTACTGGAGTACGCGACCGACGTTCGGATCCCCGGCATCTCCAACGACCGGAACGGGGCCCTCCGCTTTCTCGACGACCTCGGTCTGGAGTTGAAATCGGGGGGCGACTGGCGCTGCTGGGTGGACCTGAGTCGCGACGAGAAACAGACGCTCACGAACGCCCTGCTCCAGCACGCCATCGACAAGGGGGTCCGCCCGAACAAGATCGACGCCCTGTTCGGGACGACGTACACCCTCACGGCCGAACCCGCGGGCACCGAACTCCGCGACGCGAGCGAGTTCTCCACGCTGCTCAACGCGACCGCCCGCTACGAGCGGGCCGACGTCGGCCTCGCGGTCTGTCTGGGCGACCGCGACGGAGCGCTCGACCGGGCGCAGACCCTCCTCTCGAACCACCGGCGGAACCTCTCGGAGGGGCTCCAGTGGGTGCAAGACGAGGGCGTCACCCGCGAGGAGCACGTTCAGTGGTTCGACGCCGGGAGCGAGATCCGCGAGACCATCGTCGGCATCGTCGCCGGCATGGCCGTCGGTACGGAGGGCATCGACCGCGGCCGGCCGATCGTCGCCTTCGCCGAGAAGGAGGAGGGCGAGGTGAAGGTCTCCGCGCGCGGGACGCCGGGGATGACCCGGCGCGGCCTCGACCTCTCGACCGCGATGACGGAGGCGTCCCGCGCGGTCGGCGGGGACGGCGGCGGTCACAACGTCGCCGCGGGCGCGACCATCCCCGACGGGACGCGGGAAGAGTTCGTCGAGCGCGTCGACGAGATCGTCGGTGAACAGCTCTCGTAGTCCGGCCTTAGCGGGACTACTCGCTCAATAACAATACGTTCGCCGCACCTAGGCGCGGTGATGCCATCCTACCGACCGCGTTCGGCGACAGACAGCAGGGCGACCGGGGTGACCGACCGATGACCGACTGGCGAGCCGTCGGAGTCGGCTTCCTCGTCGGTCTCGTGATCGCGACCGTCGGCCTCGCGCTCCCCATCATCGGCCAGATCGGCGGCGGCCTCGTCGGCGGCTTCCTCGCCGGCTACCTCGCCGGCGGCGGCCTCGGGAGCGGCGCGTGGCACGGCCTGCTGGCCGGGGCCATCGGCGGCCTCATCATCGCCGTCTTCGTCTTCGTGGGGACGTCGCTGCTCAGCCTGACCGTCACGGAACCGGTCAACGCAGTCGTCGGCGGCGCGGGGCTGACGGTCGTCGTCCTCTTTCTCTCGCTCCTGTTCGCGCTCGACAGCGCCATCGCCGGTGCGATCGGGGGCGCCCTCCGAGACTGAACGACGCAACCCGGCGATTTCTCCCCTTTCCGTGGACAGCGGATCGCGTCTCGTTTCGTCTTCTTTCGTATCGCCATATGAGATTTATCGAGACCGATATCGACGCTCTTCACCACATGATCGGCGATAGCGGCTCCCGAGAGCCGCCTTCGATCAGCGAGACTGGCGTAGTCACCGAACCTCGACTAGAACGGAGTGTATGTTGACGGTACAACCCCAGGGGGAGCGGCCGGAGTCCGAGGTTTTACTACCGGGCCGAGAACGGTGTTCGGCCCCAACTGCCCGTCGCTATAGCTAACCGCGGTTGACGAGGGACGCGTCGGGCCGGACCCTGATCCCACCCCGGAAGTTCGAGGGGTTCGAGCTCGTGAATCCCCGAGCGCGCTATCGATCGCCGTCGACGAGAAACGTGACGCCCTCGCACGCCGGACACTCGACCGCGTCGGCGTTCTCGACGGTTGGCGGTTCGGCACCGTAGACGACCAGATGGTCGGCGGGGAACGCGATCTGGCGCCCGCAGAGCGGACAGTCGACCGTGCCCGCGCGAAGGCGCGCGCGACGGATGGCGTTTCGGGACACGTGACGCAGTTAGGGAATAAAGGCACGGACAGACGTAATCTCCCGGGCGAGCAGTCTCTCGTTCGAACGCTTGCCGAGGCGATTCGTCGGAAATCGAGGAGCAGCCGGTCCGATCAGCTAGTCAGCACCCGCAAACGGGAACGGCCCACCGGCGGGAACTGACCGGAAGGACTCTGCGAGGCCTCGCAATCGACGGTGGTGGCTGGCCCTCTTATATAATGAATCAATTAACGCTATACAGAATTCCAGTAGCGCGGCCGATAGCGGGTTGGCCGCAGAGCGTCACTCCCACCGTTCGGCGTCCGTGGCTCGCTAGACGGCGACGCAGACTGCGGTGATACCCCAAGACTGGACTGCTCACAGAACCGGGGCGGATGTCGGCACCACAGGTGCTGCTAATCAGTACTGGGACTCCGTGAGCTCGCACCGCTTTCCCGAACCGTGTCCGCGACGGACGGACTCGACGACCGGGGCCGTCGGATACGGACGATCGGGCGTCGAACCCAGGGGTCGACGACGGGAAGAGTGGGTCCGCGCGGCACGTCACCGCCGAAGATCGAGACCGGAAACTCGGGCGTGTGAGCACGGCCCGGGACCGTTTCGGATCGCGGGGTCGATCGGTTTCCCGGCGATAGCGGTCTGACTGATATACTACGCGCACTCGCGGGGACTGAGATCTGGCTCGCGAACCAGTCCAGCCGAGGTACGTGGTAGCGGGCCGGCGACGAACGGGGTTCCGTGCGGAGTCCGTAGGTCGCGTCTCGGAGCCAGACGCCGAACGCGTCGCGGGCCGGGGAGATCGGCGTCGCGGTACCGATCGGCTCTCGGAGTTCGGCTTCGGTCGCGTCGAGTTCCCGCGGTGCGGCGTCGAACACCTCGCGGTCGCGCCGATCCGTCGCGACACCCCGGCGCGAAGTCGTGGAAAACGACGGCAGCCGAGGGAGAAGTGTCGCCGATCCGACCGAATAAATCGTTGTTCGCTATAGAGAATGGACGGGCTGCGGGAGATTCGCCCGAGTTTGGCGCATCGGAACGGCGACCGCTACCGAGCGTCGGACGACGCCGCCGAGAGCCGGCGCGCGAACGCGGCGTTCGCCTCGCGGTCGGCGAGTTCGCGCAGCAGTTCGAGTTCGCGCTCCAGTTCGTCGTCGCCGAGCGCCGCCATCTCTCGTTCGAGGTGGTCGGCGAACGCGGCGAACCGCTCGCGGTAGGTCTCGGAGACCGTGAGCGGGTCGGACTGGCGCTCCCAGCGCCCGAGGTAGTCGTCCGCGGGCGGCTCGACGTCCTCGGGGCCGTACTCGCCGGTGCGCTCGTCGACCATCCACGACCGGAGGAGGTCGGCGTACCGCGAGAGCAGCACGGCCTTGCGGATCCCGGAGTTGTCGTAGTGTCGCGCGGTGACGCTCGGGAACTCGACCGTCCGCGTCCGCTCTCGGCGCTCGCCGGTCCGGGTCTCGTAACTCGCCGTCAGCCGGAGTTCGGGGTCGCCGCCGGTCCGACGGACCTTCGCGAGGATGACGCCGCCGCGGGTGCGGCCCCCCTCCGTCGGCGACGGAAACAGCGTGTTCGCGCGGATGAGCGAGTCGGTAGCGTCCCCGGCGGCGGACGTTCCGTACACCTGCTCGACGTCGTACCCGTCGGCGTCGAGTTCGAGCGAGAGGTCGAACACGAGCGGGGTGACCATGTACTCGAACTCCTCGTCGATGCGTCGTTCGAACTGGTCGGCGGAGTGGACGGAGTAGTAGTTCGCCCCGCGGACGGCGGTGAGCGAGTCCACGAGCTCCGTGTTGAAGTCGACGCCGATACCGACGAAGGTGCTGTAGACGTTTTCGGCGGCGTTCTCCTCGGCGATGTCGACCAGGCCACCTTCGCGGGTCGTCCCGCGGTTCGGCATCGCGTCCGTGAGAAACAGCATCCGCGTCTCGTACTCGGACTGGTCGGCGTCGGCGTACTCCGCGAGGAGGTCGGTGCCGGACTCCGCGCCCGCGGAGAAGTTCGTCCCGCCATCGGCCCGCAGTTCCTGCACGTGGTCGCGGATAGCGTCCATGTCCGTCTCGCGGACCTCGCGCATGGGCTTCGCGACGTAGGACTCGTCGTTGAACAGCACGACGCCGAGTCGGTCGTCGCCGCGGAGGTGCTCCGTCATCGAGGCGACGACGTCCGTCGCGACGTCTATCTTGGGCCGCTCCGTGTAGTTCTCGACCTCGTGGCGGTTGCCGAAGCGGTCGTAGTAGTAGCGGTCGAACGGCGAGCTCATCGACCCGGAGATGTCGAGGACGACGACGAGGTTGAGCGTCTTGCGCTCGAAGTCGGTGATGCCGGAGTTCAGCCCGACAGTGAGGTACCGCTCCGTCTCGCCGGAGAGCGGGTCGGGCGAGACGGCCGTGCTGTACGACGGGCAGAAAAGCGACGTACAGGCCCGGTCGCTACCGGTGTCGAAGTAGTACTGGTTGAACAGGCCCTCGTAGGAGAGGTCCAACGGGATCGGCAGGTACCCCTCGTCGACGTTGTCCCGGAAGTTGTTCGCGTCCATCGCGCCGCCGGCGGTGAGGCCGACGTCGTCGCTCGCGTCGGCGGACATCTCGACCGACTCCGTCTGAGCGCTGGTGTACGTCACGCTCCCCGAGGATCCACCGGTGCTACCGGACCGGGCCGCCTCGTCGGGGTCGAACTGCCAATCGTCGACCTTGTCGGTCGCGGGGGTCGTGGTGGTCGTGGTACCGGTTCCCGTCGGTCCGGAACGGCCGGCGGACAGCCGTTGCGAGCAGCCGGCGACGCCGAGCGTCCCGGCCGCGGCGGCCAGTCGGAGGTATCGTCTGCGCGAGCAGGGATCGGGCATGCGAGAACCAACGCGAACCGACCACATGAGGCCATCGTAGGGTAAAATCGCCGTTTGAGCTATCAGCGAGGGGATCGCCCGACTTTTGTCGGGGCGGTCCATTCGGTCGGACATGGCCGATTTCGACCCCGAGAAGTTCGAGGACAAGTACGTCCACTACTTCACGGAGCTCCAGCGGGCGTACAAGGACGCCTTCGAGACGATGAACGAGACGTACGACTCGGAGCTGATCCACGCGATCGACCAGCAGATCCTCAACGAGAGCGAGCCGTTCTACGAGGGCGACGGCGAGTTCCGCGTCGACCTGCCCGAGAACCCGGAGGAGCGCGTCCGCGGGATCGTCGTCGACGACGAGAAGCTCCGTGAGGTGCTCGACATCTACGTCGACGAGATCGAGGCGGAGATCCGGGAGACGTTCGGCTTCGAGTGAGTCGAACGGGGCGAACGAACCAGTAGCACAAAAGGTTCAAGGGTGCTGGCCCCCAACCCGTATCCATGAGTACTGACGCCCAAGAGGACGGCGACGACCTGGAAGAGCGGGTGTCGAACTTCCTTCGTCGGAACTTCCCGCAGATCCAGATGCACGGCGGCAGCGCCGCCATCCAGAACATCGACCGCGAGACCGGAGAGGTCTCCATCCAGCTCGGCGGCGCGTGTTCGGGCTGCGGTATCTCCCCGATGACCATTCAGGCCATCAAGAGCCGTATGGTCAAGGAGATCCCCGAGATCGAAACGGTCCACGCGGACACCGGCGGCGGTGGCGGCATGGGCGGTGGCGGCGGCATGGAGCCGTCGTTCCCCGGCGAGACGGTCGACGACGACGAGGACGGCGCGGCCGACGAAGGCCCGCAGGCCCCGTTCTGAGGCCGGCGAGCGGCGCGGGCGTGCGATAAGCAGTCTTTTTAACGCTCCGGCTACCCCCGATAGACATGACCAACGCGGACGCGTCGGGGCGCGACGTTCTCTTCGTCGTGATGGACACAGTCCGGAAGGACCACCTCTCCGTCTACGGCTACGACCGGCCGACGACGCCCGGACTCGAAGCGTTTGCCGAGGACGCCGCCGTCTTCGAGCAGGCCGTCGCGCCGGCGCCGTGGACGCTCCCGGTTCACGCGTCGCTGTTCACCGGCCTGTACCCGAACGAACACGGCGCGAACCAGGAGAACCCGTACCTCGAAGGGGCGACGACGCTCGCGGAGAGCCTCTCGGAGACGCACGCGAGCGCCTGTTACTCCTCGAACGCCTGGATCACGCCGTACACCCACCTCACGGATGGCTTCGACGACCAGGACAACTTCTTCCAGGTGATGCCCGGCGAGTTCATGAGCGGCCCGCTCGCGAAGGCCTGGAAGACGATGAACGACGACGAGCGCCTGCGGAAGGCCGCCGACTGGCTGGTCAGCGTCGGCAACAAGTTCCACGAGTACTTCGCCAGCGGCGAGGGGTCGGACTCGAAGACGCCGCAGGTGATAGACCGGACGCGGGAGTTCGTCGACGGGGTCGACGAGGACGAGAACTTCTTCGCGTTCATCAACCTGATGGACGCGCACCTCCCGTACCACCCGCCCGAGGAGTACAAGGAGGAGTTCGCGCCCGGCGTCGACTCGACCGCTGTCTGTCAGAACTCCAAGGAGTACAACTGCGGGGCCCGCGACATCTCCGACGAGGAGTTCGACGACATCCGCGGCCTGTACGACGCCGAGATCCGCCACATCGACGCTCAGCTCAGCCGGCTGTTCGACTCGCTCCGCGAGGCGGGGCGCTGGGAGGACACGCTCGTCGTCGTCTGCGCCGACCACGGCGAACTCCACGGCGAGCACGACCTCTACGGCCACGAGTTCTGCATCTACGACCCGCTGGTGAACGTCCCCCTCATGGTGAAGCACCCGGATCTAGACGCCGAGCGCTACGAGCGTCAGGTCGAACTGCTCGACCTCTATCACACCGTGCTGGACCACGCGGGCGTCGACCCCGAGGACCCCGACGCGGTGTCGCTCGACGACCGCCGGTCGCTGCTCTCGGACGACCACCGCGAGTTCGACGAGGGCGAGTTCGCCTTCGTGGAGTACTCCCGGCCCGTCGTCGAGCTGAAGCAACTGGAGCAGAAAGCGAGCGCCGCCGGGATCACGGTCGACCGCGATTCCCGGTTCTACTCGCGGATGCGGGCCGCGCGCAGGCCGGACGCGAAGTACATCCGGAACGAGCGCATCCCGGACGAGGCGTACCGCCTCGATTCGGACCCGGGCGAGACGGAGAACCTCGCCGGCGGGGACGACGAGGCCGTCGCCGAGGTGGCGGCGGCGCTCTCGCGCTTCGAGGAGCGGGTCGGCGGCCCCTGGGAGGGCGACGCCGCCGGCACAGACGAGGACGTGTTAGACGACATGAGCGAGGACGCGAAGGACCGACTGCAGGACCTGGGTTACATCGACTGACGTGAGCGACGACGCCCCCGCCGCGGCCGGCGACGCCGGCGCGACCGACCTGCGAAACATGTTCGACCGCCGGACGGTCGGCAAGATAGCCGTCGGGTTCGTCGTCGCGGCGATCCTCGTCTACCTCCTCGGCGTCGCGGTCGGGCTGGAGCGGACGCTCACCCACCTCCGGAACGCAGAACTGCGGTGGCTCGGCGCGGCCTGCCTCTCGACGACGGCCTGCCTCGCCGCGTGGGGGAAGGCGTGGCAGATCGTCCTCCGCGTCGGCGGCATCGACGTCCCGTACCGGAAGCTCGTCGTCACCTACTTCGCGGCGACGTTCGCCAACTACGTGACGCCGCTCGGGCAGGCGGGCGGCGAGCCCTTCATCGCCTACGTCCTCTCGCAGGACACGGAGGCGAGCTACGAGCAGAGCCTCGCGAGCGTCGTCACCGCGGACCTGCTCAACCTCCTGCCCTTCTTCAACTTCGCGGCAGTCGGCCTCGGCTACCTGCTCCTGCGGTCGCAGCTCACCGAGGCCGCCGAGGACCTCGCGTTCGGCCTCGGCGCGCTCGCCGTCGGCATCCCCGCGCTCGTGGTCGGCGGGTGGCAGTACCGGACCGCGGTCGAGCGCGGGGTCCTGCGGGTCGTCGCGCCGCTGTCCCGGCGAACCGACCGGTTCACCGTCGAGAGCGTCCGCGACCGGATCCGGCGGTTCTACGAGTCGGTCGAGCTGATCGCCGCCTCGCCGCGGGCGCTCGCCTGGGCGACCGGGTTCGCCTACCTCGGCTGGGTGTTCTTCGCGCTCCCGCTGTACTTCGCGGGCCTGACGCTCGACCTGCCGATACCCCTGTTGCTCGTCTTCTTCGTCGTCCCGGCGAGCACGCTCGCGGGCATGGTGCCGACGCCGGGCGGTCTCGCCGCGGTGGAGGGCGCGCTGGTCGGCCTCGTCGTCGCGCTGACGGCGCTGTCCGCCGCCGACGCGCTGGCGGTCGCGACCATCTACCGGCTCGCGAGCTACTGGTTCGCGCTGGCGGTCGGCGGCCTCGCCGCGCTGTGGGTCGTCGCCCGCGCCTGAGACCGGGGGCGCGGTCGGGCTACCGCAGCCCCCGGCCCCGCTCCCAGGCCCGGAGGAGCGCGATCAGCGTCCGGTTCACGGGGGTGTCGAGGTCGAACTCGGCGGCCCGGTCGGTGACGTACCCGTTGATCGCGTCGACCTCCGTCCGCCGGCCCCCGCGGACGTCCTGGAGCATCGAGGAGTCGTTGTCGGCGGTCCCGGCGGCGACGTCCTCGACGGCGGCGACCGCGGCGCGGTTCGACAGCGTCACGTCGGCGACGCGGGCGACGCGGGCCGTCTCGCGCGCCGCCGTCCGCGCGAGGTCGTTCGCCGGGCCGGAGAGCACGGCGCCGTTCTCGACCCGCGAGAGCGCCGTGACGGCGTTGATGCCGGCGTTGACGGCCAGCTTCTCCCAGAGGCGACGGGGCATGTCGTCCGCGACGGCGACGGTCAGGTCGGCCCGACGGAAGGCGCGGGCGACGCGGGCCGCGGCTGCCGAGTCGCCCCCCTCGTAGGGACCGAGCGCTATCTCGCCGACGCCGGTGCACTCGACGCGGCCCGGGTCGCGGAGGACCGCGCCGTAGGTCGCGGTGCCGGCGAGCACGGGGCAGTCGAGGCGCTCGTCGAGCGTCGCCTCGTTGCCCATCCCGTTCTGGAGCGAGAGCGCCGCGCCGTACTCGCCGGTCGCGAGCGTCCCGGCGGCCTCGGCCGTGTCGTACGCCTTGACGGTCAGTACCGCGAGGTCCGCGCGCAGGCCGGACCCGTCAGTGGTCGCGTCGGGCGTTACGGAAAAGTCGAATTCGCCCTCGACGGTCAACCCGTCGGCGGCGACGGCCGCGACGTGCGGGTCGCGCCCGACGAGCGTCACCTCGTGCTCCTGCGCGAGGAGACCGCCGACGAGGCTGCCGAGGCTGCCGGCACCGAAGACGACGACGTCCATACCGGGCCGTCTCGGCGCGCGGTAATCAGTCCTCCGTCCAGTACATCAGCGCCTCCTTCGGCTCGCCGCAACCGGGACACTCGTCGGGCAGCCCCTCGTCTATCTCGCCCATCTCGCCGCACTCGGTGCAGCGCCACATCAGTTCGGCCTCGCCGAAGTCGTGCCCGGACCGGGCGTGTTCGATACTCAGGCCCTCGATGCCCTCGCGGGTGGTGACGAAGAAGCCGCCCTTCTCGAAACCGCGGATCGTCCCCAGTTCCTCGCCGTCCGCGTCGTAGACGACCTGACCGAGGTCGAGTCGGTTGACTGCTTCTTCTGCTTCCGCTTCTCCCTCCGCGCTCGGTGTTTCCCCTCCTCCAGACATACATAGACGCACCACGGCAGCGGGCATAAACGTGGGGCGGCCAGTCAGATCCCTGACTCGCGAGCGCGTCGCGGAAGCGGGCGTTCCGACGGACCCGCCGGCGCGGTTAAGGCGCTCCGCGCCCGTGGCGCAGACGATGAGCGACGCCGACGCGCTGGTCGTGGGGGGCGGAGTGATCGGCTGCGCGGTCGCGCGAGCGCTGGCGCGGGACCGCGAGGTCCGGCTCCTCGAACGCGACCGGATCGCCGCCGGCGCGACCGGGCGGGCCGCCGGCGAGGTGACGATGACGCCGGCGTACTCCGACCTGCCGAGCGTCGCGGCGCACGCGAACGCCTTCTTCCGCGACTACGGTGGCGCGGACTTCGTCGAGCGACCCAGCCTCGAACTCGTGCCGCCGGCGCGGGAGGACGAGGCGCGGCGGCGGGTCGACCGCCTCGCCGATGACGAGGTCCCGGTCGCCTTCCTCGCCCCGGAGCGCGTCGAGGACCGCTACCCTCGCCTCTCGCTCGCCGCGTTCGCCGGCGCGGTGCGCTACGGCGAGACGGGCTTTCTCGACGCCGACGCGTTCACCGCCGCGCTGGCGGCCGACGCACGGGAGCGCGGCGCGACGGTGGAGACGGGCGTAACCGTCTCCGAGGTACTCGTCGAGGACGGACGGGTCGTCGGCGCGGCGACCGACGACGGGGAACGCCGTGCTCCCACCGTCGTCGTCGCTGCGGGGTGGCGGACGGAGCCGCTCCTCCGCGACGTGCTTCGCCTGCCGATCCGCCCGTATCGGACTCAGTGCGTCCGCGTCTCGCTCGGCCGCCCTCTCGACGGCGAGTTCCCGATGGGGTGGGTTCCCGGCGACGGGGTCTACCTCCGGCCGACGCCGGATGGTGGCTTGCTCGTCGTCGGCGGGGCCGTCGCCGTCGGCAGCCCTGCAGAAGCACCCCACGAGGTCGATTCCGCAGAAGCGAACCACGATGCCGACCCCGCGTTCCGCGATCGCGTTCTCGAACGGCTGCCGCGGTTCCTCCGAGACGCGGCGGACGCCCGGATCGTCGACCACTGGGCCGGGGTCGACGGCGCGACGCCCGACACGCGGCCGATCGTCGACGCGCCCGCCGACGCTCCCGAGGGGCTGGTCGCCGCGACGGGGTTCCACGGGCGGGGCGTGATGACCGCGCCCGTCGCCGCGACCGCGGTCCGGGCGGTCACGACCGGCGGATCGGCGCCGTTTCCGCTGGTCGCGTTCGCGCTCGACCGGTTCGAGTCCCGCTCGCGGGCGTTCCCGTTCTATGGCATCGAAGAAGCGGAGTAGGAGCGACGCTCAGTCGTCGGCGGGCGCGGCCGAGGAGCCGCCAGCCGCCGAGACGGTACCGTCGTCGTTCCAGCCGCGCACCTCGTAGTACTCGTCGAGCGCGGCGTCGAAGCCGTCGATGTCGTAGGGGAGTCGGTCGTCGGACCGGTCGAAGCCGCGCTGGTTGTTGAAGTGGCGTTCGAGGTCGATGACGCGCGCGCCGACGGAGAGCAGGTCCTCGAAGTCGGCGTCGAACAGCGCCTCGAACCGCTCCGCGTCGAGCATGTCGCGAGAGAACCGACAGACGACGCCGCAGTCCTCCAGCGCGCGCTTGTTCTCCTGGCGGACGAGTTCAGGCGGCTTGTCGTCTAACCCCGTCATCTCGTACGCCGAGTCGGCGTCGACGAGCGGGTACTCGTAGGCGTAGAACGTTGCGTACATGTGGTCCGCGCCGCGGTTCGACGTGGCGAAGCCGAGCCCCTGCCCGTTCAGCGTCCGGCCGTCATGGGCGGGGAACTCCATCCCCTTCACCGACCAGTTCTCGACGCCCAGCTCCTCGTGGACGCGGTCGATTCCCTCCGCGAGCAGGTCGCCCTCCCCCTCGCGGTAGGCGATCTTCTCGACGAGTTCGTGGACGAGCTCCGCGTTGCCGAACTCCTCCTCCGCGGCGAGATACGCGGACACCGTGTCGCCGCAGGAGATAGTGTCCAGCCCGAGGGTGTCACAGAGCTCGTTCGACTGCATCACGTCGACGATGTCGTCGATCCCCGCGTTCGGGCCGAACGCCATGAGCGTCTCGTACTCCGGTCCCTCGGTCTCGATCCCTCGCTCCTCGTCTCTGGTCGGGAGCTTGCAGGCGAACGCGCAGGCCGAGCAGGTGCCCTTCTCGAACTTCTTCTCCTCGACGCGGTCGCCGTTGACGTTCTCGACGCCCTCGAAGGAGAGCTCCGAGAAGTACCGCGTCGGCAGCGCCTCGACCTGGTTCGCGTAGTCGGTGACGCTGGTCGTCCCCTGCCGCTTCATGATGTGGTCGCTCGTCGCCGCCTCGCGGTGGACGTCCATCTGGACCGGGTCGACCTCGATCTCCGGCCGGGAGTCGCCCGCGAACGTGACCGCCTTCACGTTCTTCGCGCCGAACACCGCGCCGAGGCCGCCGCGGCCGAACGCCCGCCTCTCGGTGGTCATGATGGCGGCGAACCGGACGAGGTTCTCGCCCGCGGGACCGATGGCGGCGACGTTCTCGGCGTCCAGGTCCTCGTCGCGCCCCTCGACGTGCTCGGTCACCTGCGGCACGGTCGCGCCGGCCAGGTCGGGGACTTCCTCGAACTCCACCCCGTCGTCGCGGACGTGGACGATCACCAGTTCGTCGCTCTCGCCCGTGATCTCGACCGCCGAGTAGCCCGTGTCCGCGAGGTGGCGAGACATGAACCCGCCCGCGTTCGACGAGAGCAGGCCGTCCGTCAGCGGCGAGAGCGTGGTGCAGTTCGTCCGCCCGGTGAAGCTCATGTTCGACGTCTGCATCGGCCCGGTCGCGAAGAACAGGCCGTTCTCCGGGCCGAGCGGGTCGGCGTCGAACGGGATCCGGTCGTGCGCCAGTTTCGTCCCGACGCCGCGGCCGCCGATGAACGACGAGAGCACGTCGTCGACGTCGGTCGTCTCCGCGCTCTGCTCGCCGACGTCGACCGTCAGAAGCGGCCCCTTCGAGTGAAGCATACGCGTACCATCACGGTCGATCGGTAATAAACGTCCCCAAAGCGGCGGTCGAAGCGACGGGTCCGGCGGAGAGTTCTCCGCGTCCTCGCCGCGAGGGCAACTCTTTTGCTTCCCTTCCGGCTAGCGATAGCCGTGTCGTCCCCGTACGAGATTCTATCGGTAGACCCAGATGCCGACGAGGAGGAGATACGGCGGGCCTACAGGCGCCGGGCGAAGGAGACCCACCCGGACCAGGGCGGGTCCGTCAGGGAGTTCCAGCTCGTCAAGGCCGCGTACGAGGAGATCGCCGAGGGGAACGTGGACGAGGAGCTGTCGGCCGCCGACCGCGACTTCCGGACCGAGGCCGTCGACGACTCGGACGAGCCCGAGAAGACCCGCGTCGAGTACCTCAACTTCCAGGTGCTCGACGACTACGGGTGGGGGCTCGACGACGACGACCTGTTCGAGAAGGCGTCCGCGGCGGACCTCGACTCGGCGGACTACGGCCGGTTCCTGGTGGAACCCCGGGAGACCCTCCTCGAAGCCGCCGAGAACCGCGGGTTCTCGTGGCCCTACTCCTGTCGGGGCGGGGCCTGCGCGAACTGTGCCGTCGCGGTCGTCGAGGGCGAACTGTCGATGCCCGTCGACCACATCCTCCCGCCGGAGATGATGGACCGCGGGCTCCGGCTCTCCTGCAACGGCGTGCCGACCAGCGACGAGATGAAGGTCGTCTACAACGTGAAACACCTGCCCTGCCTCGAAGACCTGCGACTGCCGCCGCGCAACTTCGAGGGGGCGAGCCTCACGGACTGACGAGGCCCCGCGTCGGTCGGCCTCGCGACGCTCGGCCACCGCTCGGAGCGAAACGCCGGACCAAAAATCCCGCTCGTGGCGACTACATGAAGTCCGCGATGCCCGTTTGCTTGTTCTTGTCGTTGACGAAGATGCTCTCTAGCGACTTCTCCAGCACCTCGAGCCGCTGTTTCGTGTAGTCGCGGGTGCCGTACTCCTCGGCCACCTGGATCGCGGTGTCCATGTACTTGTTCACCGACCCCTCGTGGACGGTGAGCGTCACGTCGCCGCCGCACTCCCGGCAGTCGCCCGAGAGCGGCACCCGCCGGTACTTCTCGCCGCAGTCCAGACACCGCGTCTCCTGGCGCGAGAACGCCCGGAGGTTCCCGATGAGGTCCGGGAGGAAGTGGAACTCGATGACGCGCTCCGCGACGTCGGTCTCGTCGACGGCGCGGAGCTTCCGGGACAGCTCCAGCTGGGCGTCCATCTTGTCCATCATCGAACCGAGCGTCTTGTACGCCGACAGGTCCGGCCCCATCGCGAGGTCCGTCGTGTCGTGGGTGTGCTCGAACCCGGCGTACTCCTCGTCGGTGCCGAGCGTGTCCTCCGCGATCTCGACGTCGACCGCCTCGGGGTCGGCCATCTCCCGGGTCGCCTCGTAGAACTCCTTGGGGTACCGCGAGACGACATCCATGTTGTGCGCCTCGTCGTCGATCTCCGAGGGGTCGATGCGCGAGGACATGACGAGGGGCGCGTCCATCTGGCCGCCGCGCTGGTCGGGGAGGTAGGACTTGCTGAAGTTGAGCAGGCCGTCGAGCAGGAGCATTACGCAGTCCTCGTCGCCGTCACATTGCTTTTGTGACAAGTCATTCGCGACGAGCGAGTGTGTGTCCTCGACCGTGAGACAGTAGGTGTGATCGACATCGGACTCGACGACATCGACCGACGCGATCGGCTCGGCGAGGTAGTCGCCGTCGCCGCCGTCGAACACTCGTCTGCCCCTCGTGGCGATGTCGTCGACTTGTGCCTTCAGCAGGTCGGACTTGCGAGAGAGGTGGAACCCCACGCGGTTCGAGTACGCGACAGCATCGTCGGTGGAGATACGCAGCACGTACCGTCGCGCCGACAGCGACTCATCGTCGATCTCGTAGGAGTCGGGGAACTTCTCACAGAGCCGAACGGGGTCGCGTTCGTCGACGCGCGCCGTGATCCCGAGTCGAGTCAGTAATGCAACGAGATCCTCTTTGAGCTCTCGGCTGACAGTGGTCGCCGACACCTCCAGCGCGTTCGAGGCGACGGAGCCGTCGCCGCTGAAGTACCCGCGCAGATAGGCGGCAACGATCTCGTCCGGCGCGTCGAAGATACACTGCGGGACACGCTTCGAGTCAGCAGTGACGCCGGCAGAGAGCGTAGTGTCGAAGAAGACCCGTAGAAGCCGACCCGAAGCCGTTATCTTCGCGTGATTCTCGCGGTACGGTTCGACGCCGAACTCCTCCGCGATCACGTGTTCAAAGAACTGTCTGGCTTCGGATTCCGTCCCGCAGATGGTCGTCTGATGGATCGCGCCTTTCGGCGTGTCCTGAACCCGTGCGAATCCCTCGCCGGCGTAGTAGCCCAGAAGCGTCGCGACGCGTTCGTTCACTTCGATCCGCCGATCGATCGTCGTCGAATCACGTTTCATCCCCAGTTCGACGTCATCGGGTACCCATTCGAGCAGTTCCGACGTCGAGTCGAAACATTCCGAGATGACGCTTACCGGAATACTCTCACGATAGAGGTAGTTACTCAGTGTCTTTTTGTTGATCCCAAGGCGTTCCGCAGTCGAGTACAGCGGGTAGAACTGACCGTCCCACTGGTCCGCGAATGCCTCTTCGAAGAGGTCGTAGAGTCGGTCCTTGCCGAGGCCGTGAACCATCAGGCGGTCCGGTTCTATCTCGCCGACTTCCAGACACTCCGCGAGGAGATCGAACACGGGCGGCGTCTCCGCCGGTTCGATCGAATCCAGATGGCTCGGCTTTACGACCGAATCGTCCTCAGACAGTTCCGAGGCTCGCTTGGAGGCGATGCCGTCGCCGTCGAACACGTGGACATCGTGGTCGGGCGTCAGGCTGATCTCCCGCCCGCTCCGCGTCTCGATCTCGACGAGGTGGTCCGGTGACGGGTGTTTCGATACGGCCTCGACGCGCTTGCGACGCAGCGTTCCATCTTCGTCCACGGACGGAACGTGCACGTCACCGTCTAACTCCCGAACGAGCGTGCCGAAGTCGTCCTCCTCCGGATCGTCGAGACGGTCTTCGACGAGCGACTGGATCGACTTGTAGTACCACTCACCCTCTTCGTCCTCGTACCAGACCTTCGTCTCCGGGTGGAAGCAGTTCCGGCGTTTCGACGCGTGGAAGAACGGGTGTGCGTACCCGACCGCCGCGCTGGTGAAGCCGATGACGCGCCCGACGACGGCCGCGCTGGTGTGCGGGGCCATCCCGAAGACGAGCTCGCCGACGAGGTCGTCGCGCTCGTCCAGTTCGTAGTAGGGGTCGAGACCGTAGAACTGGGAGAGCAGGTCGTCGACGAAGTCGGCGGTCTTGAGAAGGTGCTCGGCCGCGCCGTCCGAGAGGACGACGTCCTGCACCTTCAGCTCGACCAGCTGGTCGTCGTGGCGGAGGGGGTCGCCGTGGATGTCCTCCTCGTACCCGAGCTGTCGGAACTGGTCGACGGAGACGTCGAGTTCCTCGGGGCGGACCGCGGTGACCGGGAGGTCCGTCATGTCGTAGCGGACGGTGCCGTCCTTGAACGCGGAGACGCCGTGCTTGGAGCGGAGGATCCCCTTGTCGATCGCCTCGGGAGTCTTGTTCGTCGACGACAGCCCCTTCACGCCTTTCAGGATGTCGAACGCGTTCTCGCGCTCGCCGACGCGTTCGAGGGCCTCGCGGTACTCGGCGTGGACGTCGATGACGCGAGACTCGACGGAGGTGCCGTCGATCTCGCAGCGCGAGCAGTGGACCCGGCCCGCCTCGTCGGGTTCGAGGTCCTGCTCGCAGTCGGGACACCGGTAGTGGGGCTCGGTGTGGGCCCCGCAGTCCGGGCATTTCGGTCTGAACGTCTCGTTCCCGCAGCCGGGACACTCCCGGTTCCCGATCTCCACCTCGACCTCGCCGGGCGTGTCCTCCATGCTCTCGGCGTGGCTCCCGGCGGCGGCGACGTCGCGCTGGCTGCCGCCTGCCTCGCCGATGGGGAAGAGGGTGTGGACCGCGGGGCTGAGTTCGCGGGACTCGGACTTCTCGGGGCGGCCCATCCGGTTCCCGATCCGCGTGGGCGCGCGTTCGCGGACAGCGAACGGCGCGACCTCATTGACCGCCTTCATCGCGTTGGGCCACTCGCGGGCGTCGGCCGAGAGGTCGTCCCAGGTGCGCTCCAGATCGGCGGTGAGCCCGAGCGAACGGACGAGCGGGAGCCACTCGGGCACTGCAATGGCGTCGGAGCCCTGGCGGTGCTCGACGATCAGGGACTCCAGCGCCTCGCGGGTGGCGTCGTCGTGCTCGACCAGCAACTCCCCGTCGACGACCTCCCCGGCGGCGACGGCGTCGGCGAGCGCCGCGAACTGCTCGACGGTGAGGTCGTGCCAGAGGTAGGTGTAGTTCGGGTGCAGCGGCGCGTCGTACTCGGTCGCCCACTCGATCGCCCCCTCGGGGTCGGGGTCGTCGAGGTCGACGCGGACGGAGTCGGCCATCGCCTGCACGTCGGCGTCGGTCGCCTCGAACTCCTGGATCCACCACTCGACGGCGTAGGACGCGGGGGCGAGCGGGTGGTTGTTCTCGACGAACTCGCCGTAGTTGACGAGGTACTCGCCGAGGTCGAGGATCTTCTCGACGCCGTTCCGTATTTCGAGGGCCTCCTCGGGGTCGTCGATCCGACGCACGTCGCCGTTGGCGAGGCGGACCGTCGGCCCCTCGATGGAGTCGACGGGGACGACGCCCGCCGCCTTGCCGGGGCGCTCGGTCTTGATCTGCGTGCCGGTCGCGAGGAAGTCGTCGACGAGGTGCATCGTCGCGGGGTGGACGCCCGCCGTCGCGAACCCGTGGTTGCGGGCGCGGCCGTACCGCAGGCGAAAGCCCCCCGTCTCGCTCGGGTGCGAGAAGACGGGGCGGCCGGCGATGAGATCGCGGAGGAACTTCCAGGACTCGTCGACGCGGGGCGGGCCGTCCGGTTCGTCGGCCTCCCCGTCCGCGTCGGTCTCGCCGTCCTCGTCCCCGCCCTCGCTCGCCTCGTCGCCGTCGTCACCGTCGTCGCTCTCCCCGCCGCCGTCCTCGCCGATGGTCCCGTCGATGAGGTCCTGGAGCCAGGGCCAGTCGACCTCGTCGAGGTTGCGGGTGTAGCGCTGGATCTTCGGGGCCTTGAGCGCGATCCCCTCGGCGAGGACGAGACACATGCCGCCGCGGGGGTTGTTGGTGTCGACGCGGTCGAGGTCGCGGAAGCCGGAGACCTCCTCGTCGCCGGTCGCCTCCCCGTCCAGCATGATGGGGACGTGCTTCGCGATGAACTTCGTCTCCTTGTCCTTCGGCGAGTACTGGAGGCCCGTCTCGCTGTCGTACAGCGACACCTCCTCGGCGTAGCGCTCGATCTCGTCGTCGCGGGCCCTGTACTCGTCGACGCCGATGAGCGCGCGGGTGTAGTCGGCGACCAGCACGGACAGCGCCTGCGCCGTCCCGCCCGCGGAGCGGATCGGACCGGCGTAGTAGACGTTGACGAACTCGGTGCCGTCGTCGTTCTCCAGGAGTTCGACCCGGTCGATCCCCTCGATGGGCGCCGCGACGACGCCCTCGGTGAGCAGAGCGACGGCGGTGCGGACCGCGCCCTCGACCTTGCCGGCCTTCGTCTCGTAGTCGCCGACCCGCCCCTCCGCGAAGTCCTTCGCGAGTTCGAGCGCGGCCTCCTCGCGGCTCATCTCCCCTTCGAGCTCGCGGACGCGCTCGGCCACGCCGTCGATCCCGAGGATGTTCTCGACCCGGTCGGCCATGTCCTTCGCGACCGGGATCTCGACCTCGGTCTCGGGGTCGCGGCCCTGCTCGCGGGCCGCGCGGGCGACCTCGAAGGCGTCGTCGAGGCCGCGTTCGAGCCGTTCGAAGTACCGTTCGTCTTCGGGCCGCATCTATAACCAGAGGTCCAGGTCGGTGGTCTCGTCGTGTTCCCGTTCGAGCGTCGTGTCGAACGTCCGCATATGCACCTCGCCCGCGAACACCGTCCCGGCGTTCAGGTGCCCCGCGAGCGTCTCGCCGTCGTCCCGCGAGAGGACAGCGTGTGTGTGGGCGAACCGGTCACCGTCTAACCAGGCGACGTTCCCGACGCAGGAGGCGACTTCGAGCGGTTCGTCGAACTCGACGGGCTCGTACTCGTACTCGTCCTGGTCGTAGAACCAGATCTCCGCGTCCTGGACGGCGCCCATCGCGGTGAACCAGGCGGCGTCGGCGTCGACCTCCGCGGCGAGCGACTCGATCTCCCCGCGCCAGTCGGCGCCGTTGTCGAGCCGAGCGAGATACTCCCCCGTGGTTTCGACGTCGCGGTATTGCATACCCAGTCGAAGCGGCGGCCGGACCAAAAAAGGTGCGTATCGTGAGGCGGGCGGCCGCGGTCGCCCGCGTGGCGTGATCGATACGGCCGGAAAGCGGCCGGGCAGACGACGAGGCCCCCGTGCGGGCCGAGTCCGTCCGCGACGGGAAAGGGCGTCGCTATAGACGAACAGCGGTAAGGGGTAGCGTCCGCGAATAGCGGGAGATGTAGGGACCTCTAGACCACTCGTGCGGCGCGTAGCGCCGCGAGCATGCGACTGATCGGGGTTTTTGACCGATCTTTTTGCCGTGAGCGGTCGCGGAAGGCGATCCGAACGGGAAAACGGTCGTTGGAAAAGGTCGTCTATCGCCAGGCCGGAAGCGTCGGGGCGTCGTCTACTCGCACCGAGAGCCAGGCCTCGTCCTCGCTGATGTCGGCGATGACGTACTCCTGGTCCGTGCCGTCGCCGTCGACGGCGGCGATAACTTCGCCGTCGTCGCGTAGTCCGTCGTTCGGGCCTGACGCATCCGTCGCCATATCGATAATTATCGTTCACGCAGTTATAAACTCGTCGGAACGACAGGACCGTTCCCCGTATTAAGGGTAAACAAGGAGTACTATCGTAGTTATTAACCCCCGCCCTCAGGCGAAAAGCCATCTGTGAATGCGTTTCATAACGGAAAATTTAAACTGATTCATCCAGAAGGGGGGGTTGGGATGACAGATAATAACACTACCCGCCGGCGATTCCTGCAGACGACCGGCGGAGCCGCGGCCGCCGTCGCGCTAGCCGGCTGTTCCGGTGGCGGCGACGACGACGAAGGCGAACAGGACGACACCGACACCCGTACGACCGAACCCGAGACGGAGACGACGGAGCGCGAACAGGTCCAGAGCGACAAGACGTACCGTCGGACCAACTCCACGATGACGACGTTCGACCCGGTGGCGCTCACCGACGAGGCGTCGATTTACGTGGCCCACAACCTGTTCGACGCCCTGACGAACTACCCCAACGGCGACGCGCAGACCGTCGAGAACCTCCTCGCGGAGGAGCTGGAGATCACCGGCGGCGGGTCGGAGATCACCGTGACGCTCCGCGACGACGTGTCGTTCACCGGCGACTACGGCGACGTGACCGCCTCCGACGTCGTCTACTCGTTCGAGCGACTCGCCGCCTCCGACAACTCCCGGCGTGCGAGCTTCCTCCTCGGCGACCTCGGCGTCCAGCACGAGACCAACAGCGACGGCGCGTACGTCCCCGGGTCGATGGCCATCGAGGCCGCCGACGAGAAGACCGTCAACATCACGCTCGACTCCCCGTTCCACGCGATCGCCGAGATCCTCGCGTACGACTCGTTCGCCATCCATCCGGAGGGCATCGTCGGCGACATCGAGGGCTACGACGGCGACATGTCCTACGAGGAGTTCGCACAGGAGAACCCTGTCGGCGCCGGCGCGTTCACCCTCGACCACTGGGACTCCGGTAGCGAGGCCGTGCTCAACGCCCGCCCGATCGACGACTACCACGAGGAAGGCCCGTACGTCTCCTCGGTCCACTTCCGGATCGCGGAGGACCCCAACGCGCTGTACACGTACACGGTCATCAACGAGAACGCGGACCACCCGGTCATTCCGAACGCGCAGTACGACCCCGACAAGGTCTCGATCGAGAGCCGAGACAGCAAGGGGCGAGACTACGGTACGTACGGACCCCTCGAGAACGGCCGCACGGTCTCGTACTACCAGGTGGAGGAGATCGTCACCTACTACATCGCCTTCAACCAGCAGAACGTCCCCAAGCCGGTCCGGCAGGCGTTCGCCCACGTGACGAACCAAGACCAGATCGTCAACGAGGTCCTCAAAAAGCCCGGTAAGACCGCGCCCCACTACGTCCCGCCGGGCATCTTCCCGGGCGGAGTCGAGAACTACGAGTCCCACGCCGAGGAATACCCCTACGGCATCGACGAGACTCGCATCGGCGAGGCCCAGTCGATCATGGAGGAGGCCGGCTACGGCGACGACAACATGTACGAGCTGGAGTTCACCACCTACGAGAGCGGGTTCTGGGAGGAGACCGCGAGTATCCTCCGGGACCAGCTGGCCTCCGCGTACATCGACCTCTCCGTCCAGCCGACGCAGTTCTCGACGCTGATCGAGCGCGGTCGCAACGGCGACCTCGCCGCGTACACGCTCGGCTGGGGCATGGACTACCCCGCGCCGGACAACTTCCTGAAGCTGCTGAACCCGCCGCAGACGGACACCTCCCTCAGCGCGCCCATCAGCTACGTCGACTGGGACCCCGAGGAGAGCGAGGCCGCCCAGCAGGCCGCCGACGCCTGGCAGCAGTTCAAGGACAACCCCGACCCCGAGGGCGGTCAGGAAGCGCGTAACGAGGCCTACCTCGCGATGGAGGAGGCCAACTGGGAAGACGTCGTCTTCCTGAACATCTACCACCCGATCACGGAAGGGATGGACTACCAGTGGGTCAACCGGCCGCGCTTCGGCGGCGCCGGTCCCGCGTCCCAGAAGTTCGCGAATATCAGCATCGACGACCGCGAGTAACCCCCGTATCCCGGGTTTTTTCGTATACGACTGATCCCATCAGAGTTCGCCGAAGAAGCGGAACGCAAATAATGCATGCACCTACACGTAATTAAATGATGAATAGAGACAGCGCGAACAGCGGTGAGACGCCATGAGCCGCTGGTCCTACTTCGCGAAACGACTGATACTGTCGATCCCGGTGATACTGTTCGGAACGTCGCTGACCTTTATCGCAATCCGGATGGGGCCGATAGATCCCGTCGCCGCGGTGTACGGAGACAGCGGAACGGCCGCGGACATGGCGCGCATGCGGGAATCGCTCGGACTGAACGACCCGCTGTGGCAGCAGTACCTCGAGTTCATGTGGGACATGTTCCGGTTCGAACTGGGACAGTCCTGGGTTCTCCAGCCCGGTACGGACACAGTCGACCTGATCCTGTCGCGGGCGCCGCGAACGATCTGGATGGGCTTCTGGGCCGTGCTTATCCCGCTTTTCATCGGGATCCCGCTGGGCTTCTACGCCGGCCTGAACCCGAACACCGCGGGCGACTACGCCGCCTCGTTCGGCGGCATCGTCTGGCGCGCCATGCCGAACTTCTGGCTCGCCGTGATCCTGATGATCGGCCTCTCTAACTCGGAGTCGCTGCTGTTCGGCTTCGACTGGAAGGGGTTCATCCTCCACACGCCGCAGGTCATCGGCACGAACGAGTTCCAGGCGGCCTGGAGCGGTCTCAAGGCCGGGCAGATCGAGCCGATCCAGTGGGCGACGGCGACCAAGCAGATACTGCCCGCCTCGATCGTTCTCGGCTCCGCGTCGATGGGCAACGAGATGCGCATCGGTCGGACCGCGATGCTGGAGACGAAACACTCGAACTACGTCGAGATGGCGAAGGCCAAGGGCGTCTCCGGCCGGTCGCTGGTGTGGAAGCACATGTTCCGGAACGCGCTGATCCCGCTCGTTCCCGTCATCACCGCGGAGGCGAACCTGCTGCTCGGCGGGTCCGTCCTCATCGAGACGGTGATGGCGATAAACGGCATCGGACAGCTGTTCTTCCGGGCGCTGGTACAGGCCGATCTGCCCGTCGCGGGGTCGCTGATGTACGTCTTCATTCTGCTACTGGTGTTTATCAACATCATGCAAGACCTGCTGTACACGATAATCGACCCCCGAGTGGGTTACGAGAGTGAGTAACGATGAGCCAGCATACGACAGCCGACGACGACGACGCGCCGCTGCTGGACCGCATCCGAGAGAACCCGCAGCCCGCGATCCGCTGGGCCGCCGTCGCCGCGGTGCTGCTCGCGCTCCAGATCGGCGCGGTGTTCGGCGCGACGATGGAGCTGCCGCCGTGGGACACGCTCGCGGGCTACGTGCTCGGCGTGCCCCTTCTCGGCGCGCTCGAACCGGCGTTCGCGGCGATCGCGAGCGCCGGCGACCGCCTCGCCGAGATCCCGACGCTGCTCTCCCGTGACCTGATCCCGAACCGCGGGCACCGCGTCGCCGGCGGGCCGGTGTTCGAGATGGCGATCGGCGGCTTCGAGATCGTCTACTGGGAGTGGAGCGGTACCTTCCTCGGCCTGCCGGCCGCCGTGGCGTGGTTCATCCGCGTCGCGCTCGTCTACCTCTACGCCTTCGTCTGGCTCGCGTGGCTGTGGAAGGCGTACCTCGTGTTCCGCGAGAACTACCGCTACGCCGACTGGACCCCGACCGACGACATCATCGACCGGATGCGCACGCACCGATGGGGCCAGTTCGGGTTCGTCATCATCACGATGTTCGTCGTGATGGCGCTTTTCGCTCCGACGCTCGGGCCGACGACGTTCGACGAGAACATCAACAAGCCGTACAGCCACGAACTCGAGTACCTCGATAAGGAGACCGGCGAGGTGGAGACGACCCTCGTCGGTAACGCCAACCTCCAGTCCCGGTCGCTCGGGAACGCGGACAGCAACTTCGGGCTGGTCAGCTACGACTCCTACGACCGGTTCCACCCGTTCGGCACGCTACAGAACGGGAAGGACCTGTTCACCTTCATCGCGTTAGGGTCGCGCGTCTCGCTGTTCATCGGCATCGTCGCGATCGGCATCTCGTCGGCCATCGCGTTCGCGCTCGCGATGGTCAGCGCCTACTACAAGGGCGCGATCGACCTCGCCAGCGTCCTGCTGTCCGACTCCATCCAGGCGATGCCGCGCCTGCTCGTGCTCATCGGCGCGGCCGTGCTGTTGCGCGGGACGTGGATAGCGGACGTGTACAACGGCGGGTTCCTCCTCGCCCTCCTGTTCGGGGGCTGGGGGTGGCCCGGCCTGTGGCGGGCCGTGCGCGGTCCGTCGTTCCAGGTCGTCGAGCGCGAGTGGGTCGACGCAGCGCGGAGCTACGGGCAGACGCCGCGGCGGATCATGCAGAAGCACATGGCCCCGTACGTGGTCGGCTACCTCCTCATCTACGCGTCGATGAACCTCGGCGGCATCATCATCGGTACGTCCGCGCTGTCGTTCCTCGGCCTCGGCATCACGCCGCCGACGCCGGAGTGGGGCCGTGCGATCAACATGGGACAGGAGTACGTCGCGACCTCGTCCTGGCACATCTCGATGATCCCGGGCATCCTCATCGTCATCGTCGTGACGGGCTTTAACGCCCTCGGCGACGGCATTCGCGACGCGATCGACCCGCAGAGCGAGAGCAGCGGCGCGAGCGGTGAGAGCGCCGCGGCAGGAGGTGGAGCATGAGCCAGACGGCCTACGACCCCGTGCAGGAGTCGGCGTACCCGCTCCTCTCGGTCGATGGCCTCGAGACGGCCTTCTTCACCGACAAGGAGACGATCCGCGCCGTCGACAACGTCTCGTTCGACATCGAGCGGGGGGAGACCCTCGGCATCGTCGGCGAGAGCGGGTCCGGCAAGAGCGTCACCGCGCGCTCCGTCATGGGCCTCATCGAGTCGCCCGGGATGGTCATGGACGGAAGCAGCATCCGGTACGCCGAGCCGAGCACCGTCGAGCGGTTCGCGCGCGAGTATCCCGACGCGACCGTGCAGGTCGAACCCGGCGAGACCATCCCCGACGGCGAGGACGGCTTCGTCGCGCTCGCCGAGGCGAGCGGCAGCGGGAGCGGCGTGACCGTCGACGACGGCTACGTCGAACTGGCGAACGCGCCCGACGACGCGGTGCACAGCATCCGCGGCGGGGACATCGCGATGGTGTTTCAGGACCCGCTGACGAGCCTGAACCCCGTCTACACCGTCGGGAACCAGATCAAGGAGTCGCTCCGACTCCATCAGGGGCTCCGCGGGAAGGAGGCGACCGAGGAGGCCGCCAACCTGCTCGAAGCGGTCGGCATCCCGGACGCCAACCGTCGGCTCAAGGAGTACCCGCACCAGTTCTCCGGCGGGATGCGCCAGCGGGCCGTCATCGCGACGGCGCTGGCCTGCGACCCCAACGTGCTCATCTGCGACGAGCCGACGACGGCGCTCGACGTGACGATCCAGGCCCAGATCCTGGACCTCTTGGACGAACTGCAGGAGGAGCGGGACCTCGGCATCATGTTCATCACCCACGACATGGGCGTCATCGCCGAGGTCGCGGACCGGGTGAACGTGATGTACGCGGGCGAGGTCGTCGAGAAAGCGCCCGTGGTCGAGATGTTCGAGAACCCGGCCCACCCCTACACGCAGGGGCTGTTGCAGAGCATCCCCGGTCGCAACCCGAACGCCGATCGCCTGACGACCATCGAGGGCGACGTGCCGACGCCGAACGAACCGGCGTCGTACTGTCGGTTCGCGCCGCGGTGCCCGAAGGTGTTCGACGAGTGTACCGACGTCCACCCGGAACACGTACCCGCCGGCTCGGGCGAAGAGGAGCACACGGCCGCGTGCCTGCTCTACCCGGAGGACGCGAGTCGGACGGAAGCGATCGCGGAACACGAACGACGGGGGGGCGCCCCCCGGGAGGGAACCGATGAGTAAGCCAGCCTACGAACAGCAGGAGACGACCGCAACGGACCGGACCGGCGAGACGCTCGTCGAAGTGAACGACCTCAAGACCTACTACGGGAGCGAGGGCGGCCTGCTCGGCGGGAAGCCGGTCAAGGCCGTCGACGGCGTCTCCTTCTCCATCGAGAAGGGCGAGACGCTCGGCCTCGTCGGCGAGAGCGGCTGCGGGAAGACGACGCTCGGCCGGACGCTGATGCAACTGGAGTCCGCGACGTCCGGCGAGGTGACCTACGCCGGGACGGACATCACCACTCTGGACGGCAAGGAGCTGAAGCAGTGGCGACAGAACGTCCAGATGGTGTTTCAGGACCCGGACTCCAGTCTCAACAACCGGATGACGATCGGCGAGATCGTCCGCGAGCCGCTCGACGTCCACGACTGGCCGACCTTCGAGGTCGGCGTGCAGGGCGTCGACGCCGAGAGCGTGACCGTCGAGGGCGAGATGGTACGTCACGTCTCGGAGGCGAAGTACGAGGACAGCGACCTCGTGGTGACCCGCGACGCCGAGATCGTCCACCTGCGCGAGAGCGCGGCGGTCGACAGCTCCGAGCTGACGATCAACGTCGCGGAGCGCGGCGACGACCTCGAGGTCGAGGTGACGGTCCACAAGTCGAAGGCCCAGCTCCGCCGCCGTCGGGTGCGGAGCCTGCTCGAGACCGTCGGTCTGCAGGAAGAGCACTACTACCGCTATCCGCACCAGTTCAGCGGCGGCCAGCAGCAGCGGATCGGCATCGCCCGGGCGCTGGCGCTGGAGCCGGACTTCGTCGTGCTCGACGAGCCGGTCTCGGCGCTGGACGCCTCCGTGCAGGCGAAGATCCTCAACCTGCTCGAGGACCTGCAGGACGAGTTCGGCCTCACCTACCTGTTCATCGCTCACGACCTCTCGGTGGTCCGGCACATCTGCGACCGCGTCGCGGTCATGTACCTCGGGAACATCATGGAGCTCGGCGAGACCGAGGAGCTGTTCACCGACCCGGCGAACCCGTACACCCACTCGCTGCTGTCGGCGATCCCGGAGCCGGACCCGACGCTGGAGAAAGACCGGATCACGCTCCGCGGCACGCCGCCGAGCCCGCGGGACCCGCCGACCGGCTGTCCGTTCACCACGCGGTGTCCCATGAAGATCCGGCCCGAGAAGTACCGCGGCATCGACGAGGAGCTCTGGACGGCGATAGAGGTGTTCCGCGAGGTGCTCCGTGAGCGCGTCCGCGCCGAGCGCACGACGACGGAGCGGATCAAGGAGTTCCTCGACATGGACACCCGCTTCGCCAGCATCGACGAGATCACGGAGGAGCTGTTCGGCGACCTCGACGTGCCCGCAGAGGTCGAGACCCACGTCAGCGAGGCCGCCTCGCGGGTCGCCGACGGCGACGAGGAGAGCGCCCGCGACTACCTCGCCGAGGAGTTCGGCAGCATCTGTGACGGCGAGTTCCCCGACGCCCACGAGGTGAGTGCGAGCGGGCGGCGGAGCCGCTGTCACCGCCACCGCGAGGAGTTCGCCGAGCCCGACGCCTTCCGAGAGCAGACGAGCGACTGATGACAGACGGTCACGCCCCGCTGTGGCTCCGCCGGTCCGTCGACGGCGTCGCGTACGCGGTCGCGCTGGCGGCCGCGCTCGCGGTCGTCGGAGCCGCGGTGTGTCTCCCCTTCGGCTGGGGGTGGATCGGCGTGAAGTACTGGCTGTTTCTCGTCGGGCTTTTGCTGTTCGGCGTCGGGACGTTCATGCTCCGGCCCAAAGCGGGCTGGAAGGACGACGACGACGACGGTACCGTCAACCACCAGGGCGAGGACGAGTCCCGGTTCGCTCGCGCGACGCGGCGCGCGCTGCCGTCGGGAGTCGCCGTCCGACCCGACGAGCGGTGGTCCGCGGGGGCGCGCCTGTTTCTCGGGAGCATCGCCGTGTTGCTCACGTCGATGCTGATGGAGTTCGTCTTCGGCGTCGGGGTGTGACCCCGGACGGTACCGGTAAGGTTTACACCGGGCGACCGTCACGAACGAGTATGCGAGAAGCCGACGACCCCGCCGACGACGCGGAGCTGAACGAGCCGCCCGGCACGGGCGAAGAGCTCGAAGCGAGCGCGGACGTCCACAAGGACGCCTGGGCCCGGACCATCGACGACATGGAGGCGATGGGCGAGGAGCTAGAGGAAGAGGGCTGGGACGTCGTGACGGTCATCACGGCCGACACGGCGCCCGAACCACCGGACGCCGGCCCGGAGGGCCGCTGGGGACTGGTCCACGTCGTCCCGGACAACCTGGCCGACGAGTTCCGGTCCGCGGTCGAGCGCGGCGAGTTCCCGCAGTTCGACCTGTTCCGAGCCGAGGCGGAGGGCCGAGTGTTCCACGTGACGCAGCTGCTCGACCCCGAGACCGAGACGGCGATCCTGATCGCGGCGAACTTCCTGCGCCGCAGAGCGGACGGGCTCGTCCGGACGGCGCTGGAAGCGGACGAGATGTACACGCACGCGCAGACGCTGTCCGGGGAACAGCTCGGGTCCTTCCGACACGACGGCTACGAGAAGTTCTTCCCGGAGGCCGACCGCCTCGTCGACCTCGACGAGGACCGCTCCTGACGCGCTCGTCCCGGAGTTTCGTTCTAACGGACCGTTCGTAGGGTACAAGAAGGGAGAGATCGTACCCCGCGGGTATGAACGTCGCTGACGCGATGACCCCTCGCTCGGAGGTCGTGACCGTGGAGCTCCCGGGCAACCGGGACGACGCGCTGGAGTACCTGCAGGAACGGTCGTTCTCGTCCGTTCCGGTGATCAAAGAGACCGACGAGGGCGAACAGTTCCGCGGGCTCGTCTCCCGCGAGTCGCTCATCGAGAACCCCGACGAGGACCAGCTCGCCCTCCTGATGAACGAGGTCCCGACGACCACGCAGGACACCTCCCTGGAGGAGGTGAGCCGGCTGATGGTCACCGAACGCGAGCGCCGAATCCCCGTGGTCGACGGCCAGCTCGAAGGGATCGTCACCGTGACGGACGTGATCCGGGCCATCGCGGAGGAGGCCGTCGACGGCGACCGGGAGGTCGGCGACCTCGCCTCGCGCGACATCAACGCCGTCTGGGCGGAGACCCCCCTGCCCGTCGCCGAGCGGGAGATCTTCTACGCCAACGTCCCGTACGCCGTCGCGCTCGACGACGAGGGGAGCATGACGGGCGTCCTGACCGAGGTGGACGTCCTCGACGTCGCCCGCGTCGTGGAGGGCGAGGCCGAGACCGGCGACAGCATCGCCAACCAGGACGACGAGTGGGCCTGGGAGGGGATCAAGGCGGTCGGCAACCGCTACCTGCCGACCCGGAACGTGAAGATCCCCGCCGGACCGGTCCGGGAGTTCATGACCAGCGACGTGGTGACCGTCACCGAGCCAAAGACCGCGCGCGACGCGGCACAGCTGATGATAACCAACGACATCGAACAGATCCCGCTCGTCAGCGGCGACGACCTCGCGGGCATCGTCCGCGACGTCGACCTCCTGGAGGCGCTCTATGACTGAGGACGTCTCGGAGCGCGTCGTTGAGCTCGCCAAGCGGCGAGGCTTTTTCTTCCAGTCGAACGGCGCGTACGGCGGCGTCTCCGGCTTCTACACGTACGGCCCGCAGGGCGCGACGCTGAAGGACAACGTCGAGGACGCCTGGCGCGACCGCTTCGCGGTCAAGGAGGGGCACATGGAGATCGACGCCCCGACCGTGATGCCCGAACCCGTCTTCGAGGCGTCGGGGCACCTCGACGGCTTCGACGACATGCTCGTCGAGTGCCCGGAGTGCGGCGAGAGCCACCGCGCGGACCACCTGATCGAGGACGGGACGGCCATCGAGGAGGCGGAGAGCTACCCGCTCGACGAGGTCGAGGACCTGATCGCGGAACACGACCTGGTCTGTCCGAACTGCGGCACGGAACTCGCCGGCCAGCCGGTCGAGGACTTCAACCTCATGTTCGAGACGAACATCGGTCCCGGTAGCTCGCAGCCGGGCTATCTCCGCCCCGAGACGGCGCAGGGCATCTTCGTGGAGTTCCCTCGCCTGAAGGAGTACGCCCGCAACCAGCTCCCGTTCGGCGTCACCCAGATCGGCAAGGCGTACCGCAACGAGATCAGCCCGCGGAACTCGATCATCCGCGTGCGTGAGTTCACGCAGGCCGAACTGGAGCACTTCATCGACCCCGAGGAGGACGAGCCGCCGCTGCACCGGGTCGAGGACGTCCAGGTGACGCTGTACCCCGCGAGCGAGCAGGAGAGGGAGGACGGCGGCTACGTCGAGACGACGATCGGCGAGGCCGTCGACGAGGGCATTCTCACGAACGACTGGGTCGCCTACTACCTCGGCGTCGCCAAGCCCTGGTACGACCGCGTCGGCGTCGACATGGACCGGTTCCGCTTCCGCCAGCACCTCTCGGGCGAGCGCGCCCACTACGCCGCGGACTGCTGGGACGCCGAGGCCGAGATCGACGGCGACTGGTTCGAGCTCGCCGGCTTCGCCTACCGCAGCGACTACGACCTCTCGAAGCACGGCGAGCACTCCGACGAGGAGTTCACGCTGTTCAAGCAGTACGACGAGCCGAAACGCGTCGAGCGCGCGACGGTCGACCCCGACATGAGCTACCTCGGCCCCGAGTTCGGCGGCGATGCCGGTGACGTGGCCGACGCGCTGGAGCGGACGGCCGAGCGCGACCGCGCCGCCTTCGACGCCGACGAGGTGACCGTCGAGGTCGACGGCGAGGAGTACACGGTGCCCGTCGAGAAGACCGGCTTCGCCGTCGAGGAGGTCACCGAGTCCGGCGAGCACATCACGCCCCACGTCGTCGAGCCGTCGTTCGGCGTCGGCCGCGTCGTCTACACGGTCGTGGCCCACGCCTACCGCGAGGACGAGGTCGACGGCGAGGAGCGCACCTACCTCGACCTCGACCCCGAGGTCGCGCCGACGGTCGTGGGCGTCTTCCCCCTGATGGACAAGGACGGCATGGCCGAGAAGGCCCGCGAGATCGCGGCCGAACTGCGCGAGGCCGGCCTGGAGGTGACCTACGACGACTCCGGCGCCATCGGCCGGCGCTACCGCCGTCAGGACGAGGTCGGTACGCCGTTCTGCGTCACCGTCGACTACGAGACGCTGGAGGAGGGCACCGTGACCGTCCGCGAGCGCGACACGACCGAGCAGAGCCGCCTTCCCGTCGAGGACCTCGCCGAGACGCTGACCGCACTGCGCGACGGCGAGCGGACCTTCGACGAGTTGCTCGCCGCGGCCGGCGCGGAATAATGGCGAACGAAGTCGCGCGCCGACTCGTCCACGCCAGCGGGGCGGTGATACCGCTCGCGTACATCTTCGTCGACGCCGTCACGTGGACGGACGTCCGGTGGGTGCTCATCGGGGGCACCGTCGTGACGATACTGCTCGAAGCGATGCGGCTGTTCGCCGGCCTGGAGTGGGTCGTGTACGACAAGCTCACCCGGGAGTACGAACAGGACAACGTCGCTGGCTACGCGCTGTACGTCTTCGGCGGCACCCTCGTCGGACTGGTGTTCGAACCGCGGATCGCCGTGCCGGCGATCCTGATGCTGACGCTCGGCGACCCGGTCAGCGGCCTGCTCGGCTCCGGCGAGCTGCGGACGATCAAGCGGTGGCCGGTGCTGCTGGCGATGTTCGGCACCTGCTTCCTGCTCGCGTACCCGTTCCTACCGGTCCACGCCGCGGCGCTGGCCGCGCTCGCGGCGACGCTGGCAGACGGCGTCAAACCGGTCGTCGCGACGTACGTCATCGACGACAACATCACGATCCCCATCGCGGCGGCGGTGGCGGCGTTTCTCGTCCTCTGAGTGGGGAACGCTCCCGCCGGACTACGGCGCGGGGAGGCGGTCCCACACCGCGTCCGAGTACTGCATCAGCGTCGTCCCGAGGACGCTCATCACCAGCACGTAGCCGACGGTGACCGACGGGATCGTGTCGCGGAGCACCTCCGTCCCGCCCGCGGCGGCGAGCGTGGCGATGACCAGCGAGAACTCGCCGCGGGTGACCATGCCCGCGCCGACGCGGAACGACCGGCGGGCGTCCAGGTCGTACGACCGGCCGCCGAGGTAGCCGCTGACGAGTTTCGTCGGCGTCGTCAGGGCGACCAGGAGCGCGAGCAGGCCGGCGGTGGCGACGAGCGCGGCGGGGTCCGTCTCCAGACCGATCCAGAAGAAGAAGACGGCCGCGAACAGGTCCCGGATCGGCATCAGCAGGTGCTCGACCGCGTCGCTGTCCGACGTGCTCCCGACGGCCATGCCGACGAAGAAGGCGGCGACGGCCTCGCTGACGCCGAGTTCGAGCGCGATACCGCCCGCGAGGACCGTGACGGCCGCCGAGCGCAGGAGTCTGAGCTCCTGGGTCTCGGCGGCGACGAGGCGCTCGACGAGCGACGTTCCGTAGTGGGCGACGGCGAGGAGGGCGAGCAGGAAGCCCATCGCCACGACGAGGTCGGTGAGGACGTCAGCCAGGTCGCCGCTGTCGAGGACGACGGCGGACATCAGCGTGAGGTAGACGGCGATGGCGAGGTCCTCGAAGACGAGGGTGCCGAGCATCGGGTCGCTCTCGTCGTTGGCGATCCACCCCAGGTCGATGAGCGACTTCGTGATGACCGCCGAGGAGGAGATGTAGACGATGCCGCCGAGGAACATCGCCTCGGTGAGCGACCACCCCAGCGCGAGGCCGATCAGGACGCCGACGGGGAAGTTGATCAGGAGGTCGACCGTCCCGGCGGCGGTGATCCGCTGGCGGTTCGCGAGCAGGCGGTCCAGGCTGAACTCCAGACCGAGGAAAAAGAGGAGGAAGACGATGCCGAGTTCGGCCAGCACCTCGACGAACTCGCCGCTGCTGACGTGCAAGGCGGTGAGCCGACCCAGCGCCTCGGGGCCGACGAGGATGCCCGTGACGACGTAGAAGGGGATCACCGACTGGCCCAGCCGCGAAGCGACGGAGCCGCCGATGGCGATGGCCGCCAGCATGATCCCCACTTCCAGCAGTGACGTGGCGGCCATCTACCCGGTGACGTACGCCTGCAGTTCGTCGTGTTCTTCTCGGGAGCCGACCGCGACGAGGGTGTCGTCGGGCCGGAGCTCCGTGTCGGGCGCGGGGTTAGTGATCGTCTCGTCGCCGCGCTGGACGGCGATGATCGACGCACCGGTCTCCTGTCGGATCCGCGCGTCGCGGAGCGTCCGGCCGGCGACGGGGGAGTCGTCGGTCAGTTTCACCCACTCTATCAGCGAGTCCTCGGAGATGACCGTCTCGATGGTGTCGGTCTGGATGGGCTGAAAGTACGCGCCCTCCATGATCGTGCCGACCTGCCGGGCGAGCTTGTCCGACAGCTCGAACAGTTTCTCCGAGTCCGCGTTCGGCTCCGGCCGGAGAAACAGCTCCCGCTTCCCGGTGTTGTGGATGACGACGACGAGTTGCGACTCGTCGTTCAGGTCTATCTCGAACTTCTTCCCGACGCCCGGTAGGTCGGACTCGTAGACCGCCATACCTGAGGATCGGCGGACGACAGCAAAAAGACCGGTCCCGGATCACTTTCACCGCGCTTTACGAACCCTTAACGCCGGCGGGGTGTAATGGCCGCCAATGGCCGCCACGGACGAGGAACCGGGGTACGTCGATCACCCGATGCTGACGCCGAACTTCATCGAGCGCCGCCTCTACCAGATCCGCCTCGCCGGCACCGCCGCGGAGGACCACACGCTCGTCTGCCTGCCGACGGGGCTGGGCAAGACGACGGTGAGCCTGCTCGTGACCGCGCGGCGGCTCGACGAGGTCGGGGGGAAGGCGCTGTTTCTCGCGCCGACGAAGCCGCTCGTCCAGCAGCACGCCGACTTCTACCGCGACGCCCTCGACATGCCGAACGACGACATCGTCGTGTTCACGGGCGAGGTCCGCCCGGACGACCGCGCCGAGCTGTGGGAGGACGCCCGGATCGTCATCGCGACCCCGCAGGTCGTCGAGAACGACCTCGTCGGCAACCGCGTCTCGCTCGCGGACGTGACCCACTGCACGTTCGACGAGTGCCACCGCGCGACCGGCGACTACGCGTACAACTACATCGCCGAGCGCTACCACCAGGACGCGGAGAACCCGCTCGTGACGGGGATGAGCGCCTCGCCGGGCGGCGACGAGGAGGAGATCCTCGCGGTCTGTGAGAACCTCGGTATCCGCGAGGTGGAGGTGATGACCGAGGACGACGCCGACGTCGACGAGTACACCCACGAGACCGACGTCGACTGGAAGACGATCGAGCTCCCCGACACGATCACGGAGATACGGGACGCCCTGAACGAGGTCATCGAGGACCGTCTGGAGAAGCTGAAGGAACTCGGCGTCACCCGCAAGTCGAGCGCCGACCTCTCGGAGACGGACCTGAAGAAGATGCGGGCGGAGCTCCAGCAGCTGATCGACAACGACCAGTCCGAGGGGTATCAGGGGATGTCCGCCCACGCCGAGATCCGGAAGCTCCGGACTGCGGTGACGTACGTCGAGACCCAGAGCGTCGAGGCGCTCCGGCGCTACTTCGAGCGCCAGCGCCAGGCCGCCCGGTCGTCGGGCGCGTCGAAGGCCAGCCAGCGCCTCGTCTCCGAGCCGAAGGTGCGCGAGGCGATGCGGAAGGCGGAGGAGTACGACGACCTCCACCCGAAGTTCTCGGAGGCCCGGATGCTCATCGCGGAGACGCTGGGCATCGACGACGGCGAGCGCGTCATCGTGTTCACCGAGTCCCGCGATACCGCGGAGGTGCTGACGGAGTTCCTGAGTGACCACTTCGACGTCCGGCGCTTCGTCGGGCAGGGCGACAAGGACGGAAGCGACGGGATGACTCAGAAGGAACAGCAGAAGACCCTCGACGACTTCCGGGCGGGCCAGTTCGAGGTACTCGTCTCTACCTCCGTCGCGGAGGAGGGGCTGGACGTGCCGGAGGTCGACCTGGTCATGTTCTACGAGCCCGTCCCGACGGCCATCCGCTCCATCCAGCGCAAGGGCCGGACTGGCCGGCAGACGGAGGGGAAAGTCGTCGTGCTGATGGCCGAGGACACCCGCGACGAGGCGTACTTCTGGATCGCCCGCCGGAAGGAGTCGGAGATGGAGGACGAGCTCCGGAAGCTGAAAGGCGTCGCCGACGACTTGGAGGAGGAGCTAGACGACAGCCAGCAGCAGCTGGCGGACTTCGCGGACCCGGCCGGCGGGGCGAACGCGGCCAGCGACGGCGGAGCGGCCGCCGGCGGGTCGGACGGCGGCGACAGCGGGAACGCTGGAGGCGGCGGGTCGAGCGGCCCGCAACCCGGTCTGCGGGATTTCGCGGGCGAGAGTGACGACGGCTCCGCGGACGAAGCCGCAGCCGACGACGACCCGGAGGCCACCGTCGCGACCGCGAAGGGCGACGAGGAGACGCTGGAGGTCGTCGTCGACCAGCGCGAGCTCGACTCGAACATCGCGCGGAACCTCTCGAAGCGCGACGGCGTCGAGACGCGACTGGAGACGCTGGCGGTCGGCGACTACGTCCTCTCGGACCGGGTCGCCGTCGAGCGCAAGACGGTGAGCGACCTGCTCGACACGCTCACCGGCGGCGACGAGCGCTCCGTCTTCGAGCAGGTGGGCGACCTGACCCGCCACTACTCGCGGGGCGTCCTCGTGCTGGAGGGCGACGACCTCTACGGCGAGCGCAACGTCCACCCGAACGCCATCCGCGGCGCGCTGTCGTCGCTCGCGGTCGACTTCGGGGTGAGCGTCCTCCGCACCGAGGACGAGGGCGACACCGCGGACCTGCTCGAAGTGATCGCCGGTCGGGAGCAGCAGGCCGACGACCGCGAGGTGAGCGTCCACGGCGAGAAGCAGTCGAAGACGCTCGCGGAGCAACAGGAGTACGTCGTCAGCTCCATCGCCGACGTGGGGCCGGTCACGGCGCGGTCGCTGCTGGAGGAGTTCTCCACTGTCGAGGCGGTGATGACCGCCCGGGAGGAGGACCTCACGGAAGCCGACGGCGTCGGCGAGGTGACCGCAGAGCGGATCCGCGAGGTCGTGGGGAGCGAGTACGAGGGGTAGGATCCGTTTACCGTTCGTTCACGGCCGTACTACTAAGTCGTGAGAATCCCAGGAGTGTCAACACATGGCGAACCCCCGGGCTGAGTTCGACGAGGGCCCCCGGTACGGCCGCCCGCAACACGATAGTCCCGACGAGACGCGAGACGCGGAGCTGTACGGGCGGCCGCAACACCGCGAGACGGACGGCAGGGGATTCGATCCGTCGGAGTCACCGGTCGGGCGGCGGTGGGCGGGCACCGAGTAATCCGGTCAGTACGGGAGCGCGTCGAGCGCTTCCGCGGCTTCACGAGCGGCCGCGAGGTACTCGCGGGCGCGGCGCGGGTCGTCCGCCTCCGCCGCCTTCCGCGAGAACTTCGTCAGCGTGGACCGGAGCGCCGCCGCGGCCTCGCCCACGTCGCCGTCCCCGGCTGCCGGTCCGCCGACCGCCCCGGAACCACCTCGGTCGTCGGAGGGGGCGCGGTCCGGGTCGGTGCGGTCGGGCGTCGCCCGCGGTTCGCTACCGGCCGCCCGGGGAGCGCCGGGCTGGGCGACGCCGTCTCCCTGAGAGAGCGGTTCCGACGAACCGGCGGCGTCCGCGCGCGCGTCTCCCCGCTCGGGGGTGGGCTCGCTCTCCGGTTCCCGGGCGGGCTCCGCCGCTTCCTCCGTCGCGTCTGCTTGCTCCTGATTCCCTGGCTGCTGGCCGCCTTGGGGCGCACTCTGACCGCCCGCTTGCTGGCCCTGCCCCTCCGCGGGCGCCTGACAGGTGGGGCAGAACGTCTGCCCGTCGTACCGGAAGATCGGATCGCCGCACTCCTCGCAGTGGGCGTTCGTCATCGTCGCGCCCTTCAGGAGGAGTTCACTCATCTGTTGGGTATGCTTCCGGTCCGCTTCCTCCGCCTCGAACTGCTCGCGGAGCTTCTCTCGCTCCGCTTCCTTGTCGAAGTCGCTCATACCCGATAGCACGGCGCCGGGGTCGAAAAGGACTGCGAACCCACACGGTTCGACAGGTGACGTACCGCGGAGCGACGAACATCGCTGTAGTCCGGCGTTTCGAAGTATTTAACGGGTATCGACGGCCTCTTTTTACGTGGTATGACGAAAGTTAGCGTGGTCGGCGCGGCCGGAACGGTCGGCGCCGCCGCAGGGTACAACATCGCGCTCCGCGACGTGGCCGACGAGGTCGTCTTCGTGGACATCCCGGACAAGGAGGACGACACCGTGGGGCAGGCCGCCGACGCGAACCACGGCGTCGCGTACGACTCGAACACGACCATCCGTCAGGGCGGCTACGAGGACACCGCGGGCTCCGACGTGGTCGTCATCACCGCCGGCATCCCGCGCCAGCCCGGCCAGACGCGCATCGACCTCGCGGGCGACAACGCGCCGATCATGGAGGACATCGGCTCCTCGCTCGCCGAGCACAACGACGACTTCGTGACGATCACGACGTCGAACCCCGTCGACCTGCTCAACCGCCACCTGTACGAGACGAGCGAGCGCGCCCGGGAGAAGGTGATCGGCTTCGGCGGCCGCCTCGACTCCGCGCGCTTCCGCTACGTCCTCGCGGAGCGCTTCGACGCGCCCGTGCAGAACGTCGAGGCGACGATCCTCGGCGAGCACGGCGACGCCCAGGTCCCCGTCTTCTCGAAGGTCCGCGTCAACGGACGCGACCCCGAGTTCAGCGACGACGAGAAGGAGGAGATCCTCGAGGAGCTCAAGACGAGCGCGATGAACGTCATCGAGAAGAAGGGCGCGACGGAGTGGGGCCCCGCGACCGGCGTCGGCCACATGGTCGAGGCCGTCCTCCGGGACACCGGCGAGGTGCTCCCCGCCTCCGTCAAGCTGGACGGCGAGTACGGCCACGACGACGTCGCCTTCGGCGTCCCCGTCAAGCTCGGCGCCGACGGCGTCGAGGAGGTCGTCGACTGGGACCTGACCGCTTACGAGCGCGAGCAGCTCGGCGAGGCCGCGGACAAGCTCTCCGAACAGTACGACGAGATCGCGTAACCCGGCGACGCGGATCCCGCGAACCGGTTCGCCATTTTTCGGCGGAAACCGGCGGCCAGCGGCCGGTTCGCTGACACCTTCTCGGGGTGACAAAAGAATTATGCGAAGGCGTGTCGATCCCACTCGTAGGTGACCGACCATGGGTGAGGACGCGAACACGCACGTCACGGAGTGGGCCGAACTGATCGGCGACTCCGTCCCGGACGCGGACCAGTCGCCCGAGGACGGCGACGACCCACAGGACGCGGAGGACCCCTGGAACGTCGCGCGGTGATCCGGCGTTTTTCTCCGGTTAAGCGGCCGCTAGCGGCCGCTATCTGGGGACGTCGATAGCCCCACCGAGAACGGGCTTCAGGGGACGATCTGTTCCCCGTCGTCGTCGTACACCGCGATGGCGTCGACCGGGCAGGCCCGCGCGGCGAACTTCGCATCGAGTTCCTCGTCCTCCGGCACCTCGCGGACGACGAGGTCCTCCTCGACCTCCTCGCCGTCGACCAGGATCGCCTTGCCAGCGTCGGTGTCCTCCTCGAAGCCGTCCCACTCGGCGACGCACTGGAACATGCCGATGCAGGTGTCGCGGTCGAATTCGACCTTCATGCGGGACAGTTGGCGGGGTGTTCACATAGTGATGACGGACCCGCGACCCCGACGCGAACTTTAATGGTCGGCCCGCGAGTCGGCAGGGGTGATGCCCTCCATCTCCCGCAGACGAATTCTGGCGGCGATCGCCGCGAGCGGTGCAGTCGGCGGTAGCGGCGCCGCGGACGAGGCCTGCGTCGGTCGGGGCGATCCGAACGGCGGCGTAGTCTGGTCCCGGACGTACGGCGAGGACGCGGACGTCGAGTTGGCGGACGCGGTGGTCCGGAGCGACGGCTACGCGCTCGCCGGAGCGGGACCAGACGACCGCGGCTGGCTCCGCCGGATCGACGGTGACGGCGCTGAGCACTGGCACCGAGAGTACGGCGCGGACGGGGACCGATCGGTTGAGGCGCTGACGGCGAGCGACGGCGGCTACGTTCTCGCCGGCGCGGCCGAGGGATACGAGCGGCAGTTCGTCACCAGAACCGACGCGGACGGCCGCGAAGAGTGGACGGAGACCGTCGAGGTAGCCGGCTACCCGGCCTTCGTCGCCGCCGGTTCCGACGGATCGATCGCCCTGGGTGTGACCGAACGGCGCTGGTCGCAGTCGTCCGAACGCTGGTCACTGCACCTATCGGCGATCGGTCCCGACGGCGACGTCCGGGAACGGCGGTCGTTCGACGGCTACGAGAACCGGCGGGTCGAGGCGGGCCTGGCGACCGGCGACGGCGTCCTGGTCGCGGGCGAAGACGATACCGACGACCGGGACGACGGCTGGCTCTGGGAGGTCGCCGTCGACGGCGGGATCGAGGTCGAGCGGACGGCGACGTTCGACCGCGAGATCGTCGCCATCGACCGGCACGAGGACGGAGCCGTCGTGATCGCCGGGACCAACCAGACGTGGCTCGCGCGCCTCGACTCGGAGTGGAACGTCGAGTGGGAGCGCTCGGAGTTCGACGGTGCCGTGGAGATCAACGACGTGACCGCCGTCCCGGACGGCGTTCTCGCGGCCGGGTACCTGTGGGCGGGGTGCGCGAGGAAGCCCTGGGCGTTCCGGACGGACCCCGCGGGGACCGAGTCGTGGGCCGCGAGCGACGAAGAGCCGGCGAACCGACGGTGGCAGTCGGCCCTCCCCGCGGGCGACGGCGAGCGGGTCGTCGCCGCCGGGACCGACTACGAGGACAACGACGCGGTGCTGTCGCTCGTCGAGGAACCAGAGCCGAACGAGTCGGAACCATCGACTACCGCGACGACTGCGGTCGGAACCTCGACCGGAGTGACGACCAACGGCACCGAGACGAGCGACGACACCGAGACGGGCGACGATCCCGCCACTACGACGGAGGACGAATCGACCGCGGGGACCCTGAACGGCTTCGGTCTCGGCGCGGCCGTCGCCGCCCTGACGGCGGCCGCCGGGTACCGCGCCCGGCGGAACCGGCGCGACTGACCGCCCGAGACGACAGTTTAAACCGCGGGACGCCCCTACGAAGGGCCAATGAAGACAGCGGACCTGTCGGGGCTCCCGCCCGGCGTCACGGACCACCTGCGGGACCAGGGGATCGAGGAGCTGTACCCCCCGCAGGCCGAGGCGGTCGAGGCGGGCGTCACCGACGGCGAGAGCGTGGTGGCGAGCGTCCCGACGGCGAGCGGCAAGACCCTCATCGCGGAGCTGGCGATGCTGTCCGCGGTGAAACGCGGGGGGAAGGCGCTGTACATCGTGCCGCTCCGGGCGCTCGCCAGCGAGAAGAAGGCGGAGTTCGAGGAGTTCGAACAGTACGGCGTCTCCGTCGGCGTCTCGACGGGGAACTACGAGAGCGACGGCGAGTGGCTGTCGACGAAAGACATCATCGTCGCGACGAGCGAGAAGGTCGACTCCCTCGTCCGCAACGGCGCGGGGTGGATCGAGGACCTCTCCTGCGTCGTCGCCGACGAGGTCCACCTGATCGACGACGCCCACCGCGGCCCGACGCTGGAGGTGACGCTGGCGAAACTCCGGAAGCTGAACCCGGGGCTGCAGACCGTCGCGCTGTCGGCGACCGTGGGCAACGCCGCGGACATCGCGGCGTGGCTCGACGCCGAACTCGTCGACTCGACGTGGCGACCCATCGACCTGAAGAAGGGGGTCCACTACGGGAACGCGCTCCACCTCGACGACGGCACGCAGCGGGAACTCGACGTTCGAAGCGGCGAGAAACAGACCGCCGCGGTCGTCCGCGACACGCTGGAGGACGGCGGGTCGTCGCTGGTGTTCGTCAACTCCCGGCGGAACGCGGAGGCGGCGGCGCGCCGGCTCGCCGACACCGTCGAACCGCACCTCACCGACGAGGAGCGCGACGAACTCGCCGGCGTCGCCGAGGAGATCCGGGACGTGAGCGACACGGAGACGAGCGACGACCTGGCGGACGCCGTCGCGAAGGGGGCGGCGTTCCACCACGCCGGCCTCGCGAGCGACCACCGGGCGCTGGTCGAGGACGCGTTCCGCGACCGCCTGTTGAAGGTGATCAGCGCGACGCCGACGCTCGCGGCGGGCGTGAACACGCCGAGCCGCCGGGTCGTCGTCCGCGACTGGCGGCGCTACGACGGCACGGCCGGGGGGATGCAGCCGCTCGACGTGCTGGAGGTCCACCAGATGATGGGCCGCGCGGGCCGACCGGGGATGGACCCGTACGGCGAGGCCGTGCTGATCGCCAGTAGCCACGACGAGCTCGACGAGCTGTTCGACCGCTACGTGTACGCCGACCCCGAACCGGTCCGGTCGAAGCTCGCCGCGGAACCGGCACTGCGGACGCACGTCCTCGCCACGATCGCGACCGGGTTCGCCGCGTCACGCGAGGACCTGCTCTCGTTCCTCGAAGGGACCCTCTACTTCTCGCAGACGACGGAAGAGGGGCGACTGGAGACGGTGACCGACAACGTCCTCGACTACCTGGAGCGCAACGAGTTCGTTGAAGAGGAGGGCGGCACGCTCACGGCGACCAACCTCGGACACACCGTCTCGCGGCTCTACCTCGACCCGATGAGCGCCGCCGAGATCGTCGACGGCCTGCGAGCAGTCGAGGGGCGACCGTCGGCGCTCGGCCTCTACCACCTCGTCTCGCGCACGCCGGACATGTACGAACTGTACCTCCGCTCGGGCGACCGCGAGGAGTACACCGAACTCTGCTACGAGCGCGAGTCGGAGCTGCTCGGGAAGACCCCCAGCGAGTTCGAGGACGAGCGCTTCGAGGACTGGCTGTCGGCGCTCAAGACGGCGAAGCTGCTGGAGGACTGGGCGAGCGAGATCGACGAGGACCGCATCACCGAGCGCTACGGCGTCGGTCCCGGCGACATCCGCGGGAAGGTCGACACCGCGGAGTGGCTGCTCAACGCCGCCGAGCAGCTGGCGAACGAACTCGACGTGGGCGAGGAGGCCGCAATCCGCGAGGCGCGCAAGCGCGTCCAGTACGGCGTCGGCGAGGAACTGCTCGATCTGGCTGGCGTGCGGAGCGTCGGTCGGAAGCGCGCCAGACGGCTGTACGAGGCCGGCATCGAGACGCGAGCCGACCTCCGCGAAGCGGACAAGTCCGTCGTACTGAGCGCCCTCCGAGGTCGCCGGAAGACCGCCGAGAACGTGCTCGAAAACGCCGGCCGCGAGGACGCCTCGATGGAGGGCATCGAGGAGGCCGAGGGGGACGCGGCGCCCGGGATCGCGGAGTCGAGCGGCGGAGCCGACGCCGGATCCGCGGGCGATCCGGAGGAGGAAGACGCCGGCCAGGCCAGCCTGGGTGATTTCTGATGGAACTCGTCGAGGGAACCCTGACGGTCGCGGACACCGACGCGCTGGTCGAGCGCCTCGGCGAGATCGGCGACGAGCACGGCTGTTCGGTGCAGGCGTTCGACGCCCGCTACGTCGCCGGGCGCGAGCACCTCGAACGCGCCGTCGCGCTGGCGGACCGGGCGATCGATCGCGGCGAGAACGTCGCTCGCGACCGCGCCGTCGAGATCCTGCTGTACGCCGCCGGCCGCCGGCAGATCAACCAGGCACTGGAGATGGGCGTCGGTGAGGGCGAAGGGGCCGCGGTCGTACTGGTCGACGCGGGCGGCGCCGGCGGAGACGAGGCGAGCGCGGTGGAAGCGGTCAGGGCGGCGCTCGACCTCGAACCGACGCCCACGGTCGGCGTCGAGCACGCCGACGAAGAGCGCCTGCAGGCGTTCTTCGATGTCACGGACGCCGAGCGGGCGGCGACCGACGCGACGCTCGCCGACCTCGTGTGCGAGCGCGTCGCCCTCCTCGACGTCGAGAAGTAGAGGGCGGCTGAACGCTTTTGTCCGCCGCGGCCGAACTCGGGGGCATGTCCCCGCGGCTCGACGATCCGTTCGATATCGGCGGTCTCACCGTCCCCAACCGGCTCTACCGCGCGCCGTTGCTGGAGTGCGCCGGCAACGGCCCGGACGCCGTCGAGACGCTGATCGCAGACCTCGAACCGGCCGCGGAGTCGGGCGTCGGACTGGTCTGTCAGGGCGCGACCATCGTCCGCGGCGAGGGCGGGTGCGCCGCGCCGGGGATGACGCGGGTCCACGACCCCGAGTTCGTCTCCCGACTGTCGGCGCTCACCGACGCGATCCACGACCACGGCGGGCGGATCTTCGTCCAGTTGGAGCACGGCGGCCTGCGGAGCATGGAGACGTGGCACGCAGAGTACCGGGCGGAACACCCCGACCTGCAGCAGCTCGCGGTGTCGCCGCTCCCCCGGCCGCTCCGGGCGCTCGACCGCCTCGGGTTCCTGGAGTACGACCCGCACGTCATGACGACCGAGGAGGTGTACGACCTCGCGGAGGACTTCGCGGCCGCCGTGGAGCGAGCGGTCGACGCGGGGTACGACGGGATCCACCTCGCGGGGGCGAACATGGGCGTCGTCCAGCAGTTCCTATCGCCGTTTTACAACCGCCGCGACGACGAGTTCGGCGGGTCGCTCCGTGACAGGGCGCGCTTTCTGGCGGTCGTCCACGACCGGATCCGGGAGCGGGTCGGCGACGTGCCGCTGATGACGAAAGTGCCCGCAGAGACGGCCGCGCCCGCCGTCGTCCGGCGGAAACTCTCGCTTTCGGACGGGGTCCGGATCGCGGAGACGCTGGAAGCGGTCGGCTACGACGCCGTCGTCCCCGTGCAGGGGTCGGTCGTCTGGGACATGAGCATCGTCCGCGGGGAGTACCCCGAACGCGCGTGGTCGGACGAGCGGTTTCAGTCGGGGTACGACGCGGCGTTCGGCGGGCCGCTGCGCAAGCGCGTCGTCGCCGCGCTCAACCGCCTCCAGTCGCTTCAGTACGACTTCGAGCCGGCCTGGAACGCCGAGTTCTGCCGCGAGGTCCGCGACCGGGTGGACGTGCCGGTCCTCGGGGAGGGGGGGATACGGGGGCGGGAGCAGATGGATCGCCTCCTCGGCGACGCCTGCGACGCCGTTGGCCTCGGCCGCCCGTTCTACGCCGAACCGCGGATCGGCGCTCGCTTGCTCGACCGCGACGGCGCGAGGGCGGTCTGCGAGAACTGCAACAACTGCACCGTCCCCCAGGTGACGGGCGCGCCCGGCGTCTGCCGGACGCCATCCGTGCTGGAGGCCCGCGGTCGACTCGACCGCGCCGGCGAGTACGATCGCCGCGACGACTGATTAGACTATTGTCACTTTCACCGCGGTCGTCAGAAAGATAACGGATGAACAAGTAACAACAGTGTGATGGTTTCACAGGCATCGAATCCACGAAACGGCCCTTACCGCCCCGTACACGGTCATACCCATGACACAGTGCAATAACTGCACCGACGCGATCGCGGAGGACGACGAGACGCACGTCGTGGTCGTGAAGCCGATGGAGTTCAAGGGGGAGAACCAGCGCATCGAGCACTACTACTGCTCTATCAACTGCCTGGTAGAACGCGCCCGCCAGTAACTGACAGAAACGCGTTACGACCGTCGGGGAAACGGGGTCCTACGGCCGCCTAGCGGAGACTAAACTCCGGGAGAAAACCGCGCTGTGCGGCGCTCTCCCCTCAGTCGGGAGTAACCTTTCGTTGCCGTCAGCGAGGGGATCATAGCGGGTTCATAACAAAGGCTGGGGATCGGTAAGGCAAAAGCGGACGAGGGGGATGAGGCCGCCGGACGCGGACGGCGTTTTTCGAGGTCTCGAAATCGCCAGTCGCCGCCGTCACCCCCCGGATGCACACAATGTCACGACTGAACACTACTCGAACCGGCCGTCGGGCGGAGATCGAACCGGAGAGTAAAGAGGAGGGCTCCGAGTGCCCGGAGTGCGGCACTGAACAGTTCATACAGAGCCCCGACCGGGGTGAGCTAGTCTGCTCCGACTGCGGGCTCGTCGTCGACGACGAGGCGATAGACTACGGGCCGGAGTGGCGCGCGTTCAGTCACAAGGAACGCCAGGAGAAGTCCCGGGTCGGCGCGCCGACGACGAAGACGATGCACGACCGGGGGCTCACGACCGACATCGACTGGCGCAACACGGACGCCAAGGGCCGCTCTATCGACTCGGAGAAGCGGGGACAGCTCCACCGGCTGCGCAAGTGGCAGCGGCGGATCCGCACGCGGGACGCGGGCGAGCGCAACCTGAAACAGGCGCTCTCGGAGATCGACCGGATGGCGTCGGCGCTCGGCGTCCCCCGGTTCGTCCGCGAGATCGCGAGCGTGATGTACCGCCGCGCGCTGGACGAGGACCTCATCCGCGGCCGCTCGATCGAGGGCGTCGCCACCGCGACGCTGTACGCCTCCTGTCGCAAGGAGGGCATCGCGCGGAGCCTGGAGGAGATCACCGAGGTCTCCCGGGTCGACCGTCGCGAGATCGGCCGCACGTACCGCTACATCTCCCAGGAGCTCGGCCTGGAGATGAAGCCGGTCGACCCCAAGCAGTTCGTGCCGCGGTTCTGCTCGGAGCTCGACGTGAGCGAGAAGGTCCGAACCCGCGCCAGGGAGATCGTCGAGGAGACGGCGAAGGAGGGCCTTCACTCCGGGAAGTCCCCGACGGGCTTCGCCGCCGCGGCCATCTACACCGCGTCGCTGGACTGCGACGAGAAGCAGACCCAGCGCGAGGTGGCGGAGGTCGCGCAGGTGACGGAAGTGACCATCCGGAACCGGTATCAGGAACAGACCAACGTGCTCGAAGGCGAGAGCTAACCTTTTCCTCGGCGCGTTCGTAGGTCGCCCGCATGGCAGGGACCGATCTCGCGCGCCACGTCGAGGGCATCGTCCACCGGGAGACGCAGGTACACGAGGACGGCCTCGACCTGACCGTCGCCGAGGTGTACGAAGTCGAGAGCCCCGGCCGCGTCGACTTCGGCGGCGGGGAACTCGAAGCGGCCGACCTCGAACCGCACGAACGGACCTGGCGGAGCGAGGACGACGACTACCAGTGGTGGCACTTAGACGCCGGCCAGTACCTGATCGAGCACAACGAGTCCTTCGCCGGCGACGCGCGCCTCACCCTCCAGACGCGGGACGAACTGCTCGCGCGCGGCGCGTTCCACCCGACGCTGACCGTCGCCGAACTCGACCGCGTGCCGCTGTCGGTCGGCGGGGCGGGGATCCGCCTGAAGGAGAACGCCCGGGTGTCGACGGTCGTGGACGCTGCGGAGCGGTAGGGGCGTCTCAGGTCCCCGAGAGCCGCGCCAGCGCCCCCGCCAACACCGTGGTCGCGGCCGCGCAGTCCGCCCAGTCCGTCCACTCCAGGGGGTTGTGCGAGATGCCGTCCCGCGACGGCGCGAACAGCATCCCGGCGTCGGTGACGTCGGCGACGTGCATCGTGTCGTGGGCCGCGCCGGAGTGCATGTCCAGCGTCTCGATACCGGCGTCGTCGCCCGCCCCGTGCAGCGCGTCCCGACACCGGTCGTCCATCGGGGTCGGCGCGAGGTCGAACGGCCGAGAGAGTGCCGTCTCGACGCCGCGCTCGCGTTCGAGGCGAGCGAGGCTGTCCCGCGCCCGACCGACGATCGCGTCCATCGATTCCGCCTCCACGTCCCGGACGTCGAGTCCCAACTCCACCCGTCCGGGGACGACGTTCGTCGCGTTCGGCGAGACGTCGAGCGAGCCGACGGTCCCGACGGCGGCGGGGCTGTCGGCCGCGACGCGGTCCGTCGCGGCGCGCTCGACGTCGAGGACGAACTCGCTGGCCGCCGCGAGCGAGTCAGTGCGGTCGCCCATCGGCGTGGACCCGGCGTGGTTCGCCTCGCCCGCGACGGTCACCTCGCAGTGAGTGATGCCGGTGACGGTCGTGACGACGCCGACCGGGACGCCGGCGTCTTCGAGGCGCCGGCTCTGCTCGACGTGGAGTTCCAGCCAGGCGTCCCACGCCGCCGCGTCGAGGCGGCCGTCGCCGCGGTAGCCGATATCGTCGAGCGCGTCGCCCAGCGCGGTTCCCCCGTCGTCGCGCAGTTCGAGGGCGTCCTCGGCGGATCGCCGACCGGCGGCGACCGACGAGCCGAGCAGACCCGAAGCGAACCTGCCGCCCTCCTCCTCGGTGAACGACACCACCTCGACCGGGCGCTCCGGCGAGCAGTCGGCGTCCTGTATCGCCCGGACGGCTTCGAGCGCGGCGTACACGCCCAGCGGTCCGTCGAAGATACCGCCTTCCGGAACGGAGTCGAGGTGGCTCCCGGCGGCGACAGGGGCTGCGTCGCCGGTGCCGGGCGGCGACCAGCGCCCGACGACGTTCCCGACGGCGTCGACGCGGACGTCCAGACCGGCGTCTTCCAGCCGTTCGACGAGGTGATCGCGGGCGCGGCAGTTGGCGTCGGTGCCGGTCCGCACGGTCCGACCGCGCCCCTCCGGGACGTCGACGGCCCCGAACTCGGCGTTTCGCTCGATGTCCTCGCGGAGTCGCCGTTCGCTGACCGGGAGGTCCATGCGTTCACCTTCGGACGAACGGCCTTCGCTGTTCGGGACGAGCGTGTCGCGACGGCCGGCGCTCCGGGAGAATGGACGGGGAGCGACGGGCGCGAAACCGACGGAACGCGGAACCGCGGTGCGGGAAAACGATAGGGGGCCGACGGCCGGCGGCGAGCTTACTGCATCGCCTTGACCCAGCCGGGCACGGCGGCCATCCCGTCCTTGTCCTCCCAGCCGCTCTCGCGGAGGTAGCCCTCGAGCGTCCGGAACTCGAAGCCGAACCGCTCCTCCAGCGCGTCGACGTCGGCGTCGTAGCCGACCTCGTTGAACCACTCGCACATGACGGTGAACTCCTCGCCGAAACTCTCGTAGGCGTCCTCGATCGGGACGTGGTAGGCGTCGACGTCGACGCCCGTCACCTCGGAGAGGACGTCGGCCGTCTCCTCGAGCGTCAGCTCGTCGCCCGCGAGCTCGAAGCGCTCGCCGACGAACTCGTCGGGGTCCGCGAGGGCGACGGCGGCGGCGCGGCCGACATCGTCGACATCGACCATCTGGAGCGAGACCCCCTCTGCGAGCGGGAGGGCGATCTGTCCGTCGTCGACGACGTCCTCGGCGAACGCCTCGAAGTTCTGGAAGAAGAACACCGGCTGGAGGACGGTCATCGGGAGGTCGAGGTCCTGCGCGTGCTGCTCGATATCCCAGGCAGAGTCGAAATGCGGGATCCCGGTGTCCCTCTCGTGGCTCCCGACGCCGCTGAACACGAACTGGTCGACGCCCTCGTCGGCGGCGACCTCCGCGACGTTCTTCCCCTGCTGGACCTGGGCGTCATACCCCTGCGTCCAGAAGTTCGTCACGGCGAAGACCGCGTCGGCGTCGGCGACGTGCGGGCGGAGGGACTCCTTGTCGTTCAGATCGCCCTCGACCATCGTCACCCCGCGGTCAGCCAGTTCCCGTGCCCGGTCGCCCGACGCGTCGCGCGTCAGGCCGCGGACGTCGAACTCGGCGTCCGAGGCGAGGAGGTGTTCGACGACCGCACCGCCCTGGTTCCCGGTCGCGCCCGTGACGAGGACGCTTCGTGCATCCGCGGACATCAGGCGGACACCTCGGCGGCGACGGCGCTGTTCGCGGGCGATACGGACCGCTGGTCGGCAGGCGACTGTAGTTTCATTACGTTACTTGATTCAGCGGCGAACGTATATGTGCGTTTGGCGATACGAACGCAACCACGTTACACCGGGGTTACCGACCGGTCGGACGGGCGTCGTGTTCGAGAGGACTGAAGCGGCGACGCCGTACGCGTGTGATTGACACATTCACAACAAGTTAATGGTAGTTCGGGGGAAACTCTGTCGAGACTGACAATGGCGCGGCTCTCGAAGTCGGCGGTCATCTTCCGGTACTACCTCTACCGGGCGACCGCCCGACCCGGTTTTCACTACCCGGTGTACACGCTCTTTCTGCTCTGGAACGGCCTGAGCTTCGCCCAGATCGGGCTCATCGCGACGATCCAGTCGGTCGTCGTGGTGACCGCCGAGATCCCGACTGGCTACGTCGGCGACCGGATCGGTCGCCGGAACAGCCTCGCGGTCGGCGCCGCGTTGATGTTGGTCTCGAACGCGAGCTACCTGGTCGCCACAGACTTCGTCGGGTTCACCTTCACCTTCGTCATGCTCTCGTTCGGCGGCACCTTCGTCTCCGGGAGCGGTGACGCGTGGCTCTACGACACCCTCAAGGAACACGATGTCGAGAACGAGTTCACGCGCGTCAAGGGCCGCGGCAGGGCCATCGGGCAGTGGGTGAGCGCCGGCAGCCTCGTCGCCGGCGGGTTCCTCTACGCCGCGAACCGGTACTACCCGTTCTACGCGGGCGTCGCCGTCGCGCTCCTCAGTCTCGCGCTCGTGCTCCGCCTCCCGAAGAACCGGGCGTACGACGCCGAGAGCGCGGAGGAGGGGGAGCGGATGACGATCGTCGACGCCATCCCGGTCATCCGCGACCAGCTCACCGCGCCCGGGCTCCGGTCGTTCATCGTCTACCTGGCGCTGTTCAGCGGCGCGATCCTGACGATGGACATGTGGATCCAGCCCATCGCCCAGGACAGCCTCGAGGCCAGCTTCGGCCCGACCCTCGAGGCGTGGGGACTCGCCGAGCCCGCCATCATCGGCGTCCTGTACGCCGCGTTCACCGTCGTCTCGGCCGTCGCGAGCGACTACGCGAGCGTCGTCGAGGACCTCCTCGGCGTCCGCCTCTCGATGCTCCTGATCCCCCTCACCATCGCCGTCATGTACGTGCTCGCGGGGCTCGCTCCCGTCCTCGCGTTCCCCATGTTCTTCGTCATGAAGGGCGGGAACTCCGTGATCTCGCCGATCTACCAGCGCTACGTCAACGATCAGGTGCAGTCGGTCGGCCGCGCCACCCTCCTGTCGTCGGTCGCGATGCTGCGGTCCGTCGCCGGCATCCCGTTCCGCGTCGGGAGCGGCGTGCTCGCGACGTGGTACTCCACCTCCGGCGCGGTCGCGATCCTCGGCGCGATCTTCATCGTCGGTGCGGTCGTCATCCACGCGGTCTCGCCCCCGGTCAGCGCCGACTACGACCCGTCGCGGGGGACGACCACCGCGACCGACTAGCCGACCGCCGCCCCGGGCGCGACGCTCTTCACTCCACGCGCCCTACGCCGACCAAATGTCCGTCTCCGTCGTCGTCGACGACCGGGAACCGACCGGCGTCGCCGCGGCGCTCCGCGCCCACGCCGACGTGGCGTCGGTTGCGGTCCGCCGCCTGGACGCCGGCGACATCGTCATCAGGGACGTGGCGTTCGAGCGCAAGACCGCGGACGACTACCTCCGGTCCGTGCTCGACCGCGGCGGCTCGGATCTCGAGGAACAGGTCGCGAAGATGGCCGCGGCGTACGACCACGCCTACGTCCTCGTCGAGGGCCACTTGGACGAACTGGAGGACCGCCGCCCGGGCGTCGCCGGCGCGTCGGTCCGCGGGTCGATGGCCTCCATCACCGCCCGGTACGGCACGCCGGTGATCCCCTGCGGCGACGGCGACCGACTCGTCGACGTGGCCGTCCGGTTCGCTCGCAAGCACACCGAGGAACCGTCGGCCCGGGCGCTATCGACGGGCGCCGTGCCGTCCCGGGCCGAACCCGTCGCCAAGCGCATGTACGGCTGCATCGAGGGCGTCGGCCCCGGTACCGCGGCGGCGCTGTACGACGCCTTTCCGACCGTCGAGGAACTCGTCGCGGCGACCGAGGAAGAACTCATGACCGTCGAGGGCGTCGGGCCGAAGCGTGCCGCGGCCATCTACGAGGCGTTTCGCAGTCGGGACTAGAAGGGCGGTCGTCGAAGGAAGATGAAATCCAACACAAAGCACGCGATCTGGTTCAAATGACGGATATAGTTGTCATGGACCGGAGCGCTCTCCCGATAGAGCCGTCATCTTTACTTCAATCAACTGCGAGCAAACATATATGCGAGCTTACGAGTTACTCGGGGGAGACACACCGACGAAGCGTAATGTTGATCCGTTCCGGTCAGAGGAAAAACTCGAAGAATTACTCGCCGAGGTCCCGTCCCTGTTGCTGGAGGAGCAGCTCCTGATCGTCGGCCAGCAGGTAGGCGTCGAGACAGGTACACTCGATCTCCTTGCCGTTGACAAGTATGGCAACATCGTCGTCTTCGAGTTAAAGAGAGGAGAAAGTGGGACAGGGAGCGCCTCTGAAGGGTCTATCCTCAGCCAGCCCCAGCAGTACGCGCAAGCCCTGCAATGGTTCTCGTACGATGAGTTGAACGACGTGTATCAGGAGTATCGCACGGATTGTAGCTCGACTGACGGAGCAGAAGGGTCGGTGTCCAGAAGCGAGTCCTTGCTCGACGCGTTCATTACTCACTTCGGCACGAGACTGGAGCCAGAGGGCTTCAATCAGCATCAACGGATGGTCATCGTGGCCGAAGAGATTACCGATCGAACCGCCACCAATGCACGATATCTGCGAGATGAGGGACTACACCTGCAGTGCGTCGAAGTGCAACGGTTTCGACTCACCGAAGGCGAGGAGACCCCGCCGATCCTCGTGGCTTCGACGGTTGTCGACTACGACGAAAAGCAGGTTCAACCGAACGAGGATGGAACCATCACGTTCCCCGATATCAACGAGGCGATCGCGTCGAAAGCTTTCCCGACCTTTGAGGAGATAACTCACGCGACTGCGCTCAATGATTTGTTCCCGGGTGGGTTCGACCTCCGCGAACCGCGAATGCGGTCGCTCCACCCAGATCACCCGGATACAGTGCGCTACGTTCTTCGCGTGAAACCGCTGGAGTGTAACCACGTGCGGATCTCAATCGACGTAACTACTCGTGGACTAGATATCGATACTGTCGACAAGGAATCGCTGACTGATCGGCTTCGAAGCGCCAGCGACCGATTCGAACGCGCCGGGTTCGAGGTCAATCACTCTCGGAACACCTTCCGAATCGTCTCAAAGCGTTGGGACATCGACTCCGTAGCCGACGTTCGCAACGACGCATTTCTCGAAGAAGTAGCCGACCGGTACGCGGAACTAGTCAGAATCGGCCACGAAGTGATGCTGGACACTAAGTAATTACGCTCATACGGTTCGTACTATTGACTTCATCTTCCGTACGTCGAAGACGGTTACTGCAGAAAGTTCCTAAGAGACCGAACCTAACAGAAGTAGTCCATCCTGGATTCGAACCAGGGTCGAAGCCCCCAGAAGGCTTCAGGATTGGCCACTACCCCAATGGACTGACATGTATCCCGCCGGCATCGTGCGCCGACGTTCTACTCATTCGTAACCCGCTTCTATATTTGAGTGTTACGAACTCGGCTCGCGACGAGAAACAGTAACGAGTTTTCGTCCCGCTATTCGTCCGCTTCCGGCTGCGTCGACGATCTGGCGGCCGGACGGTCGTAGTGTTCCTTCCGGTGGCAGTTCGCACAGAGGACGGTACACTTCTCGATCTCCTCTTGGAGTCGGTCCTTCCCGTATCCGTACGTGATCATCTTGGCGACGTTCATCTCCTTCTCGGCGTCGTCTCGGTGGTGGAAGTCGAGGCATGCCGGGTCCGATTCGTCGCACCGATCACAGCCGCCGCGTTTCCGCTGGATATCGTTCGCCCACGCTCTGTGAGCCTCGCGCCGCCGCAACGACCGTTCCGTGTTCCACTCCCGGTTCTTGTAGTGCCACCGCTGGTCCTGCGATAATTTCTCCCAATCTGTTCCCTCCGGCAGGTCGACGTCATCAGGTTTCTCCTGAACTCGCGGTCCACGGGAGTAGGTCGTCTCCAGACCGGCTTTCTCGTTCGCCGCGTTCCAGCCACCGACGACCCGGAGGATGGTCGACGCGGACGGCGTCAGTCCCAGATCCTCGTACTGCGCTTTCGTTGGTGATTCGTCGAGTTTCCGTGCGGCCTCGCGAAGTGCGTCGAGGCAATCTTGTTCGGTGGTCATGGTAGCGTTGGTAACGCTTCGGTATTTGAACCTCAGCGCCCGCCCTTCGGGCGCTATACAAACCGACCCAGAACGAGGATGAGGCGAACACTGACGCATCGAGAGATTTCACGATCGGATCTTGCCGCGAAGCGGTCGGAGAGAGCGGTATGAATCGTCTCATCCATTCTCTCGGCGTTCATGATCAGATCGAGCCCCGCTAGGAAACAGAACAGCATCGTTCTGAATCGATCTAGGAAAAGCTGAGATCCAAAGAGCCGCAAAGGAGTAAAACGGTCGATAACGGATTTTAGCGGCGGAACGAGGGTTTGCTGGGAAGACGAACGAGAGGGTAATCCCTCCGAATCACGAATAGAAATTTTCACAATCGGTTCCCATCTTGCGATCAGGCGTCGCTGTCGGCGTCGAAGAACCACCCCGTAGGGACGAGTATCCGAAATGTGAAGCCCCCGAAATTGCCAGAAGGCGGAACGGCGTGTCTGCCCCGTCTTTGCGACGCCGCTCGTCGGCCGTGCGAGGTCTGCTTCGCCGTTCCTAGTTCCGATATCTTCGTTCGAAAAGCGGTTACTAGCGGGGATTTTCGCGATTATGATCGGGTGCAGACGTTCTCATATAGGCTCATGCAGCGCGAAACCTCCAGAGAATCCGTAATCCCGGTCGTGAAGAGTCAGATCGCTTCTCTTGGCGGTTCACTATCGCTTTTCAGCTAGTACGTGCATGGATCGACACCTCTTTGCCCGAGTTCTGTACACTGTCGTGTATGTACGTCGGACGCTTCGTCGTCGTCGGCCCGGAGATAGGCGCGTACCGCGTCTCTTCCCGATCGTTCCCGAACCGCCGAATCGTCGAACGCGAGGGCGCGCTGACGGTCGGCCCGACCGAGGACGCGCCGGAGACGGACAACCCGTACATCTCGTACAACTGCGTGCGGACCGCGGGGGACAGCGCCGTGCTCGGCAACGGGTCGCACGTCGACCCGATCACCGAGAAGATCGAACTGGGCTACCCGGCGCGGGACGCGCTCGCCGAGAGCCTGCTCGCGCTGGACTACGAGAAGGACGACTACGACACGCCGCGGGTGGCGGGCGTCGTCGGCGAGGAGTCCTACGTCGGCACCGTCCGGAAGGACGCGCTGCTGGTCGAGCGGGTCGAGGAGCCGACGCTCGTCGCCACGTACGAGACGGACTCGCCGGAGGCGTTCGACTTCGCGGCGACGGACGCCGGGGGGGCCGCCCGCGAGGCGTTCGACCTGGACTTCGAGCACGCCGTCTGCGCGGCCGGGGTGGCGCGCACGACTGACGGCTTCGAGACGGCGGTCGTCAACGGCGAGGAGTAGGGCGGTTCGGGGCGCCCGTCGCCGGACAACGCTGAAGGGCCCCGCACGCGTCGGTCCCCGTATGCGACTGGGCGTACTTTCGGACATCCACGGCAACCGCGTCGCCCTCGACGCGGTGCTAGACGACATGCCCCCCGTCGACGGCCTCCTCTGCGCCGGCGACGTCGTCGGTTACAACCCCTGGCACGCCGACTGCGTGGCCGCGGTGCGCGATCGCGACGTGCCCTGCGTGAAGGGCAACCACGACCGGGCCGTGGCGACCGGGACGGCGTTCCGGTTCAACAGCATGGCCGGCGCGGGCATCGAACACGCGCGGGAGACGCTGTCGGACGACCAGATCGAGTGGCTCGCCGGCCTCCCAGACGAGCGCGTCGAGTGCGACGGGCGGGTGAAGATCGTCCACGGCCACCCCGACGACCCGGACCGGTACACCTACCCCGACCAGTTCTCGCCGCGACTGCTCGACGAGGAAGATGTCCTGATCATGGGCCACACGCACGTGCAGGGCCACGAGCAGTACGAGGAGGGGATCGTGATGAACCCCGGGAGCGTCGGGCAACCGCGGGACGGCGACCCGCGCGCGGCCTACGCCGTCCTCGACCTGAACGCGCTGACCGTCGAGGAGCACCGCGTCGAGTACGACATCGGCGCGGTCCGGCGCGCCGTCGAGGAGGCGGGCCTCCCCGCGAAGATCGGGTCGCGGCTGGAGAAGGGACGGTGAGCGGTCGGCGCCGGGAGCCCGTCGGGCGGGAAGTGGCGCGAACGTCCGGACCACGACCGGTCGGCGGCGCGACCGGTTGGCCGAACAGTTAACCCGCCGGACGGGGTAGAACGGACGCCATGTCCGTCACAGACGTGTTCAGGGGAGGGGGAACGGATTCCAGAGTCTACTTCGCCATCGGGGGGCTCTCGCTGCTGAAGGCGCTCGTCGTCCGCGGGGACAAGCGCCGCTTTCGGGCGGAACTCAAAGACGCCGCGCTGTTTCTCGCGGTGGGGATGATCCTCCGTCAGGCCAAGCGACGGCGCAAGGAGAAGGTGTCCGCCAACCTCGGTCAGTTCCCGCAGGAACTCGTCCGGCAGTTCGGCGGCGGGAGCGACAGCGGGAGCGGGTCCGGTGGCATCCGCGGCCGCATCGGCGGGAGCGGCGACCAGAGCGGCGGTCAGCGGAGCGGGTCCCGGTCGCTCCCCGAGCGACTGCTCGGGTAGATGCCGGACGTCGACTGCGGCCGCTGGGGGGCGACCGTCGACATGCAGGCACGGCACGCGACCGTCGAGACGGAACTCGTGGAGAGCGACGGCGAAGCGGTCGACCCGTCGTCGCACTTCCTCTGTCTCGACTGCTACGACGACTTGCGGGGCTTTTTCGGGGAACCGTCGGACGAGAGCGAGGCGATCTAAACCGGCTGGAGGCGGGCGGAGAAGTGCCGCAGTTCCGCCATCTCCGGCTCGTCGACGACTTCTAACCCGGAGACGGCGTCCGCGCGCTCCGCGACAGCCGCCAGCGTGTCGACCACGTGGTCGAGGTGCTCGCGGTGGTACGTGCGCCGGGGGAGCGCGAGGCGGACGAGATCGGGGCGGTCAGCGCCGGGGAAGGCGAATTCGCCGAGTTCGACGGCCCGGACGCCGCCCTCCCGGTACAGTTCGCAGACGAGCGCTTGCCCGGGGAACCGGTCGGTCGGGACGTGCGAGAACATCGCGCCGGCGTCGACGTACACCGCGTGCCCGCCGGGCGGCCAGTACAGCGGTACGCCCGCCTCGCGGAGGCGCGCGCCGAGGTCGCGGACCTGCTCGACGCGGTCACGGACGTAGGGGAGTTCGACGGCCTCGCGGAGGCCGGTCGCCATCGCGGCGAGGTCTCGCCCGGCCATCCCGCCGTAGGTGGGGAAGCCCTCGTAGAGGATGGCGCGCTGCTTGACCCGCTCGAACAGGTCGTCGCCGCGGACGGCGACGAACCCGCCGACGTTGACCAGCGCGTCCTTCTTGCCGCTCATGACGAGCGCGTCGGCGTAGCCCAGTTGCTCGCGGGCGATATCGGCGATCGATTCGTTCTCGTAGCCGGGTTCCCGCTCGCGGACGAAGTAGGCGTTCTCGGCGAACCGGCAGGCGTCGATGACGAAGGTCGCGCCGATCTCGTCAGCGAACTCCCTGACGCCACGCGTGTTCTCGACGCTGACGGGCTGGCCGGCGGCCGAGTTGTTGGTGACCGTGAGGACGACGGCCGGGACGTTCTCCGCGCCGACGCGGTCGACCCGCTCGCGGGCGCGCTCGACCGAGAAGTTCCCCTTGAACGGCGCGGCCTCGTCGGGATCGTGGGCGCCCTCGACCGGGCAGTCGACGGGGTCGGCGCCCTGATTGGCGATATGTGCGCGGGTCGTGTCGAAGTGGGTGTTGTTGAGGACGACGTCGCCCTCTCCGACCAGCGCGCCGTAGAGGACGTTCTCGGCCCCGCGGCCCTGGTGCGTCGGGACGACCCTCTCGAACCCCATCACGTCCTCGACCGCGGCCGCGAGTTCGTCGAAGCTCTCGCTGCCGGCGTAGGCCTCGTCGCCGCGGAGGAGGGCGGCCCACTGCTCGTCGCTCATCGCCCCGGTGCCGCTGTCGGTGAGGAGGTCGACGTACACGTCCTCCGCGTCCAGGTTGAAGACGTTGTACCCCGCCGCTTCGAGGTTCGCCTCTCGTTCCTCTCGGTCCGGTAACTCGATCCGCTCGACCATCTTGGTCTTGTACGCTTCCATGGGACGGCGTAGGGCCGCCGCCGTGAACAAGCTAATCGGCGGAATTCGCGAGACAGCGCCCAGACGCGTCGTCCGTCGGCGACGCCGCGCCGGTGACGGACAGACCTATCCATCGCTCGTCAGGTCCGGCCGTCAGGGATCGGACGCGTCGGAGCGCCGCCCGGTCAGAAGCCGATGTGCGAGGTCGACTCGGGGCCGTCGTCCCCGTCGTCGATGCCGCCCTCGCGCTCGAACGAGGCGTCGTCGTCGACGAGGTAGACGGCCCCGCGGTTCACGGCGATATCGACGGACGGGAGCGTCGTCCCCGCGGCGTCGCCGTTGTCGCAGTCGCCGGAGCAGGTGTCGAACATCGACCCGTGCTTGGGACAGACGAGCTGCCCGTCGCGGACGGCGGCGCCGAACCCGCGGTCGAACCGCTGGGCCTCGTGCGTGCAGCGGTTGATCCAGGCTTTCACGTCGTCCTCGCCGTCATCGTCGCAGGGGAGCAACAGCACCTCGTCCAGTTCGTCGTACTCGTCGCGGATCGTGAACAGCCACGATCCCTCCTCACGGACCGTCTCAACGGACGTCAGCCGGTCGGGCATGTTCGACGGGAAACGGTGGGCGAGCGGATAACTGTTGGTGGTCGGGAGGGTCCGTACACCCGATACTTGGAGGGGTCGCGCTAGAAGCACGAGGGCGTCTTGCCGAGCGGGACGAGGCAAGGCTCGGGAGAGCGGAGCTCTAACGGTGGACCTCGAAAGGGCGCAGCGAGTAGCGAGGGAGTTTCGCTCCCTCGGACCACTCGAGCGGGCCGCAGGTCCGCGAGGAGAGCCTGTCGAGGCCGAGCGAGGGCTTTCAGAACGTGGACTGCATGATCTCCAGCGCCTCCTCGCGGTCGTCCCACTCGACGAAGATGGCGACGGAGGTGGCGCTGGTGATCAGGTCGTGGAGGTTGATGCCGGCCTCGGCGATCGGGTCGACGATCTCCCGCATGATGCCCGGACGGTTCGGGAGTTCGCCGCCGGTGACGCGGATGACCGCGAGGTCGTCCTCGACGGTGACGCTGGAGAGCGGCTCCTGGTCGACGACCTCGCGGTGGAGCACCGTCTCGGCCTTCTCGGACGCGCTCTCGTCGACGTAGTAGGTGACGGAGTCCATCCCGCTGGCGACGGCGTCGACGTTGACCTCGGCCTCGCCGAGCGCGGTCGACAGGCGCTGCAGGATGCCGGGGCTGTTGCGGATGGCGCGGCCGGCGACCGTGAGGCAGGCCAGCGGCTCCTCGCGCATGTCGACGAGGCTCTTGAACTCGCCCTCGATGCGGGTGCCGCCGGTGAGCAGGTCGCCGTGCTGGTAGTGGACGACGCGGACGCCCATGTTGCCGCCCTTGTACGAGAGGGCGCTGGGGGCGACGACCTCGGCGCCGCGGAACGAGAGGTTGCGGAGCTCGTCGACGGTTATCTCGCCGACGTTGCGTGCGCCCTCGACGACGCGCGGGTCGCCGGTCATGACGCCCTCGACGTCGGTGACGATGACGACCTCGTCGGCGTCCATGTACTTGCCGAGCATGACGGCGGTGGTGTCGCTGCCGCCGCGGCCGAGGGTGGTGACGTTGCCGTCGTGGTCCTCGGCGAGGAAACCGGTGATGACCGGGACGACGCCGTCGAGATCCGCGGCGAGGTCCTTCGCACGGCGCGTGGTCTCCTCGACGTCGACCTCGCCGTCGGCGTCGGTGATGACCGGCCAGCGCTCGCTCCCGGGTTCGAGGAAGATAGCGTCGATGTCCCGGGCGGCCAGCGCCGCCTTGAGCATGCGGACGCTGGTGCGTTCGCCCATGCTGACGATCTGGGCGCGGTCCGCCTCGTCGGTCTCGAACGTGATCTCGTCGAGCAGTTCGTCCGTCGTCGACCCCATGGCGCTGGCGACGACCGCGATCTCGTGACCCTCCTCTACCGCCGTGGCGATCGAGTCGGCGGCGCGGTTGACCCGGTCGCCGCTCCCGAGACTGGTACCCCCGAACTTCGCGACTACGCGCATCCTACCACCCGTGAATTCGTGCTAACGACGCTCATGGCGTATCGTATATCTCACCGCGCAGATAACCCTGTCTATCTCCGAGAACCTTGAAGGAAGATCATCCTACTCGTCGCCGGCGTCGGCGTTGCCGCCGTCCGCGTCGGTCCCGGCCGCGTCCGCGCCCGGCGCGTCCCGGTTCGAAGCGTCGGCTTCGGCGGGACGACCGTCCGACGCGTCCGCTCCGGTTCCGGGGACATCCGACGGTGGTTGGGGTTCGCCTTCGTCCGAGGGTTCCTCGGCGGCGGCCTCGTCCTCGGCGGGCTCGAACACGACGAGACCGCTGTCGCCGGCGAACTCGTAGGCGTACCACTCCGCGACGGTCAGCGCGCCGTTCATTTTGCGGATGCGAATGCGACGGACGAGCGTGTCGTCCACGACCTCGGCGTTGAGCTCCAGGTCGACGACGCCGTCGACGATGTAGTCCAGGTCGTGGGGGAAGGTCCCGGGCTCGCCAGTGTAGGTCGCCCCGGCGAAGATCGGGACGAACCGGCCCTTGCAGACGTCGGCGCGGACGTCCTTGACGAAGTCGTACGCCTGAACCGGCTGGACGAGCGTGCCGAACTCGGTCAGCGAGTCGACCACGACGACGCCCTCGTCGACCATCGACTCGGCCTCGAGGCAGTTGTCGAGTTTGTTCTCCAGTTCGCTCAGGTCGCTGGGGTCGCGGACGGTTTCGGTCGCCGGCCGGGTGACCTCGTGGATGTGGCGGTTCCACGGGCTCATCCGGTGGAACATGCGGTCGCGGTCCTCCATCCGGTAGGTGAAGCAGTCGAGGATCCGGAGCCGGCCGCTCTCGAGGAAGGGGAGGACGTTCCACTCCATCGTGAGGAAGGTCTCGACGACGGATATCGGCGGCTCCTGAAACGTGACGAAGACGGCGGGCTCGCCCCGCTGCAGCGTCCGCCACACGAGTTCGGCGTCCAGCGCCTCGTGGCGGGCACCGGCCTGGCCGGAGAGCATGACGAAGGAGTTCCGCGGCAGCCCCTCGGGGAGCGCGGCGTCGAGCGCGGAGACGCCCGGCGAGAACCGCCGGTGGCCGTGGTACTCGGTGAACACCCGGTCGGAGTCCCGCATCGCGTCGCGACAGGCGCGCGAGCAGAACCGGTAGGTCGTCCCCTCGTGGACGAGTTCGACCGAGTCCGCCGCGGCGGGGAGCCGGCAGAAGTCGCACCGGTCCGGCCCGTCGGGTCGACTGGTCATGCCAGACCCTACCGTCCCGCACGCCGAAAGTGTGCCGCTCGCCGCCGTCCCTCGCACGCCGCGGATTTAAATATGTGGAACGATAGCATGGATGTAATGCGAGTACGGGACGCCGTGGAGGCGGACGCGGACGACATGGCGGCGATCGCCGACTCCCCCAGCGACGTGATGCGGAACCTCGTCCACGACAGGACGGTGCGGGTCGCCGAGTCCGAGGAGCGAGAGACCGACCCGAACGCCGACGCGGATGACGAGGACCCCGGCCTGCTCGGGTTCGTCAGCTTCGACGCGCGAGAGGACTGCGTGCACGTGACGCAGGTGGACGGCACCGAGGAGGCCTGCGAGCAACTGCTCGCCGAACCCGTTCGCTTCGCACAGCAGGAGGGGATGTCGGTCGAACTGATCGCCCCCGAGTCGGTCCCGCACGTCGCCACCGCCGCGCGAAGCGTCGGCTTCGACGAGCGGGGGCCGGGGCCGCAGTTCGACGGCACCCCGACGAAGAAGTACCGGCTGGAACCCTGAAGCTCGCAGGGGAGACGGGGCTGTTTCGAGTCGAGCGGTCGATAGTTGTGGGTCCGCGACGAGAAAGTTGAGAGAGTCCGATCGATGACTGACATCGGGAGGCGGCCGCGCTCGGCGTTTATGCCGAGCGTACGGGGAAGGGCAGGCACTCAGAGCGTGCGCCGTCGACCGACGGCGCTCGCGCAAGCTAGCGGCCTGGAACGAGCGCCGAAGGCGCTCGTTGGTGGACATTGAAAGGGCGACGCGAGCGCTTGGCAGCGCTCGCGAGGGCTTTCAGGTGAACTTCCGGAGCGTCGGCTCCAGCGTGTCCAGGTCGACGACGGGCGCGTAGCCGGCGTCGGGGTCGATGTTGACGGACTTCTGGAACTCGGTCTGGGCCTGCCAGCAGCCGCTGTTGATCGAGAGAACGTTGTGGTACTTGCCGACGCCGAGCTTGTGGACGTGACCCGTGTGGAAGACGTCGGGGACGCTGTCGATGGTGAGGTAGTCCTTCTCCTCGGGCGCGAGGCGGAGGTGGCCCCCGTACTGCGGCGCGACGTGGCGCTTCTTGAGGAGCTGGTACATCGCCTTGTGCGGCTCGTCGTAGCTCGCCTTGTCCTCCGGGAGCTCGGCGATGATCTCGTCCAGCGAGACGCCGTGGTACATGAGGACTGAGACGCCCTCGATAGTGACCGTCGAGGGATTGCCCGTGAAGCGAGCGTCGTGGGCACTCATGATGTTCCGGAGCTCCTCGTCGAAGGCCGGCTGCGGCTCGGCGAGGCGGACCGCGTCGTGGTTCCCCGGGATCATGACGATCTCCATGTCGCCGGGCACCTCCTTCAGGTACTCCGAGAAGCGCTCGTACTGCTCGTAGATGTCGACGATGTCGAGCTCCTCGTCCTGGTCGGGGTAGACGCCGACGCCCTCGACCATGTCGCCCGCGATGAGGAGGTACTCGACGTTCTCGGCCTCGGGCGTGTGCAGCCAGTCGGTGAAGCGGTGCCAGGCGTCGGCCATGAACTCCTGGCTGCCGACGTGGACGTCGCTGATGAGCGCCGCCTGCACGTGGCGGTCGGCGGTGTTCGGCGAGTACGTCCGCGGCACGTCGGGGAAGTGCATCGAGTCGACGAAGAGGATGCCGGCGTCGTCCGCGAGCGTCCCCTCGACGGCGATCACCTCGTCGCAGAGCAGCTCCTCGACCATGGCGGCGATGTCGCGGTCCTTCATCACCAGACAGGGGAAGGTCCCGGTCCGGTCTTCGAGTTCGACCAGCCAGTGGCCGCTGGCGGTCGAGCGGATGTCGCTGACCATGCCGACCATCGACGCCTCGCTGCCGCCGGGCATCGACTGGATGGCCTCCGCGGGGCGGTGGTTCACGCGGCCGCGGAGCTTTTCGCCGAGGCGGTCGTACCGGTCGCGAAACACCGCGACGAAGTCCTCGTACTCGCCGGTCCCGGTGCTCCGGCCGGTGATGTCGTTCGCGATGTCGGGGTCGCTGGGCGACCGTTCGACGGTCCCGTCCGGCGATACCGTCGTTTCGGATGGAGCATTTGTCGCCGCTGAGTCGCCGCCGCTGTTCGGGCCTGCAGTCGAAACGGAGGGGTCTGAAGGATCGGTCGCGCCGTCGGTCTCGCCGTCCGCACCGGGCGGAGCATCGACGGCCCCCGCCCGGGTAGAGGCGGAGTCGCTCATCGTCGCGGGGTCGCCCGCGGCGTCCGGGTCGCTGTCGAGCACCTCGCGCACGTGTTCGACCGAGAGTCTGAGCGCGCCGTCGGGCGCCGCGTCGACGACCTGTTCGAGCGCGCGAGCCGGGTCGTCGGCGGAGGCGATGAGCGTCACCGCCTCCCGGTCGGCGTTGTACCCCCGGCTCGTGAGTTCGCTGACGATCCTGGCGGGGGCCTCCAGTGGCACACCCCTCACGAGCAGTGCAGAGTGCAAAAACGTAGCGGAACTATCCGTTCGGGGTCGGGGCAAGCAGAAGGTTGATTTCGCGCAGGGGAGTATGCCGTGACGATGACTGACTCCGGTTCCGGCGACGCCCCAGAGCGCGGACCGCCGGGAGACGACGAGCGCGGGACCGCGGGTGGCGACCGCGGATCGCCAGACGATGACGGCGGTGGCGTCGACGGACCGACGCGGGACGACGCGCCGGCGGCCGAGCGCTCCGCGACGGGCCCCGACGGCGAAGCCGCACCCGAGCGGTCACCTGCTGACGCCAACGACGGATCCCCGACCGAGCGGTCACCTGCTGACGCCGGCGGCGCGGACCGCGTCACCGGCGAGAACCCCGTCGAGTGGTTCCTGAAGAGCGACAACGAGGGGGTCGCCGCGCTCCGGGACCTGCTGAGCACGGTCGCGCTGGTGGCGGTCGTCGGCCTGATCCTGTTCGCCGTCAGCGGGATCTGGCCGCCGCTGGTCGCCGTCGAGAGCGGGAGCATGGAACCGCACATGGAGAAAAACGACCTGGTGTTCATCGTTGACGAGAACCGGTTCACCGCCGACGGCGCGGTCGACGGCGTCGTCACCTACCAGCAGGGCCAGGAGAACGGCGTCCGGTCGTTCGGCAGTTACGGCGAGGTGATCGTCTTCCAGCCGAACGGGCAGGACGGCGTCCCGATAATACACCGGGCGCACATGTTCGTCGAAGAGGACGAGCGCTGGGTGGAGCGGGCCGACGAGGACCACCTCCGCGGGGAGACCTGCGAGGAGGTCCGGAACTGCCCGGCCCCCCACGACGGCTTCATCACGAAAGGCGACGACACGCCCTACTACGACCAGGTGGCCGGCCGGTCGACCGTCGTCAAGAGCGAGTGGGTGCAGGGCCGCGCCGAGGTCCGGATCCCGTGGCTCGGATGGGTTCGGCTCCAGTTCGCGAAGCTGTAGGACGGGGACGCGGCGCTTCTTCCCGCGGTTTTGTGGGTATCTCCATACGAAATAGAGGGGTCTGGGAAGCGTTCGCGTAACGGATCAACCGACCGGCCGCGCTGGCGTGCGCGAGTGAAACGAGCGCCGCCAGCGGACGGGGAAGGGCAGGCGCTCCGAGCGTGTCGCCGCGACCGCCGGCGTCTTCACGAGCGAAGCGAGTGAAGGCTCGTGAGGCCTTCGGCCTCACGGCGACTCGCGCAGACTGGCGGCCTGGAACGAGCGCCTTCGGCGTTCGTTGGCGTCTTCGCGAACGGAGTGAGGGGCGGCTCGGAGCGGCGAAGCCGCTCCGGTGGATATAAAAAGGGCGCAGCGCGCCGCGCCAACGACGCGCAAGGGCTTTTTAGTTGTCGAACCGGGCCTGCACGAACGGCTGGACGTCCTCGATGTCGCCGAGGCGGGAGTCGCTGAGGAGGACGGCCTCGGTCTCGTCGATCGGGACCGAGAGGCTGATCTCCTTGGTGCGGCCGTAGCGGCCCTTGCTGACGACGACCGCGTTGACGATGCCAAGCATGTCGAGTTCGCTGATGAGGTCGGTGACGCGGCGCTGGGTGAGCACGTCGGCGTCGATCTCCTCGCAGAGGCGCTTGTAGATGTTGTACACCTCGCCGGTGTTGACGTTGTGGACGCCGTTTTTCTCCAGGAGGATGATCGAGAAGAGGACGATCTTCGACTGCGTCGGCAGGGTGCGGACCACCTCGACCACGCGGTCGAGTTCGATCTTGTCCTGGGCCTTGCGGACGTGGTCCTCGTCGACGACCTCGGCCTGGTCGCGCTCGGCGAGTTCGCCCGCGGTGCGGAGCAGGTCGAGCGCGCGGCGGGCGTCGCCGTGCTCCTGCGCGGCGAACGCGGCACACAGCGGGATCACGTCGTCGGTGAGCGCGTCCGCCTTGAACGCGACGTCGGAACGGTGCTGGAGGATGTCCCGCAGCTGGTTCGCGTCGTACGGCGGGAAGACGATCTCCTCCTCGCCGAGGCTGGACTTGACGCGGGGGTCGAGGAAGTCGGTGAACTTCAGGTCGTTCGAGATGCCCATGATCGACACCCGCGAGTTCGCGAGCTCCGAGTTCATCCGTGAGAGATTGTAGAGGGTGTCGTCGCCCGACTTCTCGACGAGCTTGTCGATCTCGTCGAGCATGATGACGACCACGCGCTCGTGGTAGTCGACCGCGTCGAAGAAGACGCTGTACACGCGGTCGGTCGGCCACCCGGTCATCGGGACCGTCTCGAAGTCGTCCTTGTCCGCCTCCAGTTCCGCGATGCGATCGTCGACGGCTTCGAGGGAGTCGAACTCCGCGTCCGCGAGCGCCGCGGCGTCGTCGGCCGCCGCCTCGCGGAGTTCCCGGAGGTCTTCCAGCCACTCGTCGATGAGCCGCTCGTTCTCCTCGATGAACTTGTTCGCCAGCTGGGCGAGCACGCGGTACTGGGTGTCGGTCACCTCGCAGTTGATGTACTCGACTTCGCAGGGGACCTTGTACTTCTGGGACGTGCTCTCCAGTTCCTGACTGACGAACTTCGCGCTCGCGGTCTTACCGGTTCCGGTCTTCCCGTAGATCAGGATGTTCGACGGCGTCTCACCGCGGAGAGCGGCGACGAGTATCGTCGCCATCTTGTTGATCTGTTCCTTCCGGTGGGGGAGCTCGTGCGGAGTGTACGACGGCCGCAGCACCTCCTTGTTCTCGAAGATGGGCTCGCCGCTCAGGAGATCGTCGAACAGGCCCTGGCTCTCCTCCTCGTCGTCCTCCAGCACGACGTCGTCCAGGTCGACGTCGAAGTCCCGAGACGAGTCTACGTCGACGCGTCCCGCCGGTTCGCCCGTTCCCGTGTTCTCGTCGGACATCTGTTTCGTTGATTCACCCCATCGTTTCGACTGGAGCCCGTGCCACGGAAGGAGAACGTCTCCGACGTGATAGCCTCAGATGCCGGATCCGATGCCGAACCGACCCCGTGGACCGTCCAGTTGATGCAAACGAAGCAGAGGTAGACCAGGGTCTTAAAATCTTCCCTCCCGGTCACGATCCGAACGGCAAATCAGTGAAATCGTATTTATAGCGCCTCACGAACCGTATTTCGGGGATATAGTCACCGAGTACTTTCTCCAGAATTCCGTACGTGTTGGAGAAATGAAACCGCTTCTTGACGGTGTTCACAGCGTCTCGCGGGCGTACCGGAGTTAGACGACGAAGGTTGCTGTACGGACACGACTGTCGACCGGAAACGACGGTGTCTCGACGGAGGACGATCGGGCACGCGTCACGTCAGCGGTCGATTCGCGTGGTCCCGGGTGTGTTCGCGGTCGTGCTATCCTGCACAACTGTAATCGCGGTCGTGCCGCGTCGTGGGCGATAGAGGCCGCTTTCGGAGCGAGAACTCTGTCCGTGCGGTCCTGTCGGAATGCTCGCTCACCGTTGGGTCGCCGCGCTCGATACCGGCGGGTGAGAGCGGCCTCCCCTCCTGCGGACGATTGGCGGAAACCGTCGAGCAGCGGGATTATTTCGTCTGGAAGCGTCGGCCGAATCTCGGATCAGCGAAGCTGTGCCGATCCGCGACGCGCCCCGGCGTATAGTGTTGTTTCACTGGCAACACAAATCCCGGGACGTGGTCTCCGAAGAGCACCCCGAGCAACACCCCCACCCCTCTGTTTCAAGTGGAACTCGCCAAGTGAGGGGGCGGGGGTCGTGCCGGTAGTGGAGTGAATCGCCTGCCGTCCGTACCGGCCAGCGGATCTCTAGCGGTTCCTAACGTATTATTTCGAAACCACATTCTTCTAGAATAGTGTTTTCCGCTAGTGCGGTTTTGGTTGAGTCGCTTGTATCATAAAACCCCTGCATGCTAGAGAGACGGGATCCCACCTCCCCTCCTCTCCCGCGTTCCACCCGAAACGAAGGGGTGGGGGGGGGTTCGGGTGATTGTCGGGGGAGTCGGGTTCGGCCCTTTCCCTTCGCTATCGACGTCGAAGGGTTGGTCCCACCCCTATGCTTCAGGTCCGAACGACACAGCAACTCTCAAAACTGCCGTACTGCGGCGGGATACCCGACCCGTCTGAACGCCTCAACCCCCACGTTTCCAGTGGAACGCCGACGCTTCTCGACCGAAATCAACAATATATTGACACCGCATGTCACGGATTATCGATACGGGGTCTCGACCGCGTCGGGTCCGCCCCCGATCACCCGCGACCCAGCGACGAGCTCGCGGCGACCGCGGACGGAACAGGTACTTTTCCTGATCGGTAGCGAAGAAAGCCGAGTGTAATCACACGACTCCGAAGCGTCGATCGGGGGATCCGTACTTATTTCGGAGATAATACATGTCTGACGTACCCTTAAGTGTTTCCGGTGTTGTTACCTGCACAAGCACCTACGGGTGCGTGAAGATAGGATGGGACTGATAAACGGACTCAGAGAAAGTATCTCACGGGTTACAGAGAGGCTTTTTGCGGACGACGAACAGAAACGGATCGGTATCTACGGGCCCCCCAACGCGGGGAAGACGACGCTGGCGAACCGCATCGCGCGGGACTGGACCGGCGACGCGGTCGGGCCGGAGAGCCACATCCCGCACGAGACGCGACGCGCGCGCCGAAAGGAAGACGTCGAGATCAAGCGCAACGGCAAGTCGGTGACGATAGACATCGTCGACACGCCGGGCGTGACGACGAAGGTCGACTACGAGGAGTTCACCGAGTTCGACATGGAGAAGGAGGACGCCGTTAGGCGTTCCCGCGAGGCGACGGAGGGCGTCGCCGAGGCCATGCACTGGCTCCGCGAGGACGTCGACGGGGTCATCTACGTGCTCGACTCCACGGAGGACCCGTTCACGCAGGTGAACACGATGCTCATCGGCATCATCGAGAGCCGGGACCTCCCGGTGCTCATCTTCGCGAACAAGACCGACCTCGACGACTCCAGCGAGCAGAAGATCAAGAACGCCTTCCCACAGCACGAGACGATCCCGCTCTCGGCGCTGGAAGGCGACAACATGGACGAAGTGTACGACAAGATCGCGGAGTACTTCGGGTGATACGATGCCGGAAACCAAAGATCCGGACGACGACGGCGTTCAGATAGACCTCATCAGCGGCGAGCGGATGGAGGGTATGACGAGCATGGAGAAGATCCGGATGATCCTGGACGGCGTCCACGAAGGGAACATCGTCATCCTCGAACAGGGGCTCTCCCCCGACGAGGAGAGCCGTCTCATCGAGGTGACGATGACGGAGATCAGTCCGGACGGCTTCAACGGCATCGAGATCGAGACCTACCCCCGCGCACAGACCAGCGATTCGAGCTTTCTCGACCGGCTGATGGGTCGCGAGTCGACGAACAAGCTCACGGTCATCGGTCCGGCGAACCAGATCGAGACGCTGCACAAGGACGAGACGCTCATCAGCGCGCTCGTCTCCCGCCGATAATGCCCCACCAGTGCACGAACTGCGGCCGGACGTTCGCCGACGGTTCCAAGGAGATGCTGTCGGGCTGTCCGGACTGCGGCGGCAACAAGTTCCAGTTCGAACCCGCCGGCCGGTCGGCCGGTGCGGAGGGCGATGCACCCGAAACGGAGGCCTCCGCCGGCGCGGCCGACGCCGAGTCCGCCGGAGCGAGTTCGAGCGGTGCGTCCCGGAGCGCCGCCGCGGCGCGAGACGCCCCTCGGTCGTCCGCCGACGCGGAGGGCGGCGTCGCCGGCAAGGTGAACCGCGCGCGCGAAACCGTCCGGGACTGGGTCGGGACGGACCGACAGACGGACGAGCGGTCCGCTCGGTCGACCGACGATCGTTCGACCGCGAACGCCGGACGCTCGGACACCGCCGGCGGCCCGTCGAACGCGTCCGCGGAACGCCCGGACGGGCCGGCGACCGCCGACCAGGAGGACTCCGCGCAGGCGAACGCCCGGAGCGACGTCGTCTCGCGCGACGAACTCCCGGACGACCCGCCGGAGCCGCCCCGCGAACCCGCGGCCGGCGAGGGTGCCCGCGTCGTCGACGAGCCCGACGACGCCGACGCGGAGCGCCCGGACCTCTCGGAGCTGCGGGAGGAGCTCAACAACCAGTTCGAGAGCATCAAGATCGTCCAGCCCGGGCAGTACGAACTCAACCTCATGGAGCTGTACGACCGCGACGAGTACATCATCTCGCTCAAGGAGGACGGCCGATACGTGATCGAGGTGCCGGAGACCTGGCGGTCGCCGGACGAGTGATCGACACCCCTCTGTTTCTACTCCGAACCGCTTGAATGTAGTCGACAAGAGTTCTGTAATCCGATTATCGCCTCCAGATGAAAATGGGGATAGGGGGATGGTAGAACCCACCGCCAGGCGATCTGGTAAGACGTAACTCGGACGAATCCCTATTTCGGTTCGAATGTTGGAGGCAGCGCAACGCCGCGTCCGCGAGGCGCTCTTCCTGTTCCCGGCGGTGCTCTCCCGGCTGGGAGTCGTCGACCGGAAGAAGGGGTCGGAGGCGTTCGACCTCGCCGTCCCCGTGATGGTGACCGGGGCGATGCGCACGCTGTTGCGCACGGCCGACTTCCTGATGGTGAGCCTCGCTATCGGCGACACCGCCGTCGCGGCGCTCGAACTCGGCTTCCAGTACTACTTCATCCCGTTCGGCCTCTCGCTGGCGCTGACGAGCGGAACGATCAGCGTCGTCTCCCGGTTCAAGGGGTCCGGCGACCACGAGCGCGCGGACCTGGCGATCAAGCAGTCGCTGTGGCTCTCACTCGCCGTCTCGCTGCCCATCACCGTCGCGACGTGGCTGTACGCGGAGCCGCTGATCGCCGCGCTGACCGACGACCCGCGGACGGTCGAACTCGGGGCGGTGTACCTCAAGATCGTCATGCTCGCGCTGGCGTTCCGGTTCTGGAGCCTCGTCGCCGCCCGCGCGCTGGCCGGCGCGAGCGACACACGGACGCCCATGTACGTCCGGCTCGTCACCCTGCCGACGAACATCGTCCTGAACGCCGTCCTCATCTTCGGCGTCGGGCCGTTCTCCGAGTGGGGGGTCACGGGGGCGGCGTGGGGGACCGCCATCGCCAACACGGGCGCGGCGCTCATCTTCCTCGCCTTGCTCCTCTCCGGGCGGTTCTCCGTCCGGCTCCGCCTCGGCGGACAGCAGTGGGACGCGGGCATCGTCCGCGAGATCGTGCGGGTCGGGGCGCCGCTCGCGGGGACGCGGCTCTCCCGGACGTTCGGACGGTTCCCGTTCCTGTTCATCCTGGGAACGCTCGGCACGCCCGTGCTCGCGGCGTACGCCATCGGCCGGCGGGTGATGCTGCTCGCGCTCATGCCCGCGTGGGGCTACTCGACTGCCTCCAGCACGCTGGTCGGCCAGAGCATCGGCGCGGGGAACGCGGACGAGGCCGACGAGTACGGCTGGCAGACGCTCCGGATCGCGCTGGCGACGCAACTGCTCATCGCGGGCGTCATCTTCGCGTTCGCCCGGCAGATCGCGCGGGCGTTCGGCACCGCACACGTCGGCCTCACCGTCGACTTCATCCGGATGTTCGGCGTCGGCGTCGCCGCGTTCTCCGTCTCGCGGACGATGCGGGGCGGGCTGCGGGGCGCGGGTGACACGCGCTGGCCGCTGTACGGCACCGTCGCGGGCACCTACCTGTTCAAACTCCCCATCGCGGCGCTGGCCCTGCCCGCGGGCGCGGTGACGCTCTCCGTCGCCGGCGTGGCGGTCGACCCCGGTCTCGGCCTCGGCCTCGCCGCCGTCTACGCCGCCATCCTCGCGGATATGTACGTCCGCGCGGCGGTCAACACCCTCCGATTCTGGTCCGGCGGCTGGCGCCGCGTCGCGCGCGAGTCCGACCTGGGGACGGCGGGCGCGGACTGAGTCGCCGGTATCCGACTCCGGCGATCGGAACAGACCCGACGACCGGCACACACGCTTATTTTCCCCACCGGTGCATCCGGAACCGAGATGTCTCTGCCCGATACCGTGCTCCTGGAGGAGTACACGTGGACCGACGTGCGGCGAGCGCTCGACGAGGGAACGCGGACGGTGGTCGTCGCCGTCGGGTCGATCGAACAGCACGGCCCCCACCTCCCGTTGATGATGGACTCGCTGGCGGGCGACGAACTCTCCCGACGCATCGCGGAGCGACTGGGGGACGCCCTGGCCGCGCCCACGATCCGCCCGGGCTGTTCGGGCCACCACATGGAGTTCCCGGGGACGATCACGGTCCCGCCCGAGACCCTGATGGACGTGATCCGCTCGTACTGTCGGTCGCTCGACGCCCACGGCTTCGAGCACGTCGTCCTCGTCCCCACGCACGGCGGGAACTTCGCGCCCGTCAATACGGTGGCGCCGGAGGTCGCCCGCGAGATAGACGCGAACGTGATCGCGCTCGCCGACCTCGAGGAGCTCATGACCCTGCAGAACGAGGGGCTCCGCGACGGTGGCGTGGCGTACGAGGAACCCGTGATCCACGCCGGCGCGGCCGAGACGTCGACGGTGCTCTCGATCGACGAGGACCTCGTCCGGACGGACCGCCTCGAAGCGGGACACGAGGGGGCCGTCTCCACGTCCCGGTTGCTCAGCCGCGGTTTCAGGTCGATCACCGAGAACGGCGTCCTCGGCGACCCACGGAAGGCGACGGCGGAGGCTGGGGAGGCGATTCTGGAGGCGGTTACGTCCGCGTACGCCGAGCGGATCGAATCCGAGCGCGACGCCGTCGAAGTGGACTGAGCGGCCGATTGGGCGCCGCCGATTGAGGTGGTTTTATGCGCTCGCGGGCACTTCCGCCGAGCATGAGCCAAGCAACGAAAGTCGTCATCGGAACCGTCGCCGTCTCGGCGCTGCTGGCGGTCGTCCTCGTCGCGCAGAGCCTGCTGGCCTGATGTTCGACGAGCGCGACCTCCCCGACGACGTCGCGGCCGTCCGCGACGAGCACGCGCCGGAGTCGCTCGTGTTCGACGTCGCCACCGACTTCGAGACGCTCCGGCCCGAGGTCGCGGAGGACCTGGGACTGGTCGTCGACGAACTCGACCCGGCGACGTATCCGGCCGACTGGCTGCCGGCGGACGCGCCGCGCCTGCTCGCGCGCTACGCCGGCAGCGACTTCACTATCGGCATGCCGGGCGACGGGAGCGTCGCGTGGACCCGCCAGACGGTCCCGCCGGTCGTCCTCGTGAAGCCGCGGGTCGAGGGGTCGCCGGAGTCGTTCGTCGACTTCCTGGTCGCCGAGGCGCTCGTACAGGTCGGCCTCGGCGAGCCGGAGCACTTCCTCGGGTTCTTCCGCGAGTCCTACCGCGACCTCGACGCGGCGCTCCCGCTGGATCCGAACGCCACCTATCAGGTCGCCGCGGCGCTGTACGACGGCTGGATCGGCTTACACACTCGCGAGACGTTCGCCGACTGGCCGGACGAGCGCCCGCGCCTGGGCGAGGCCTGGCACGACGCTGGCGCCCGCATCGAGGGGCGCCTGGACGGACTCCCCGGCGAGGTCGCGCGCAACGAGACCGACTTCTCTGACGCGACGGAACTCGCCTGCGCCGCGATCAAGCACGGGCTGGAGCTCCCGGCGCCGTTCGCGGCGCTGGACACGAGCGCCTACCGGTCGCACGGTGCCGAGTACGCCGTCACGTGGGCGGAGAAGACCTTCGAGAAACTCTAAAAGGAGACGTCGACGGAGCCGTCCTCGTCGAGGTCGATGACGCCGTCGAACAGATCGCGGTAGTCGTCGACGACCTCGTCGCTGTGGACCTCGGTGGCGAGGTGGAACAGGCCGACGGCGTCGTGTTCGTCGAGCAGGCCGAGGATCGCGCGGATTGCGTCCTTCGTCGGCTCCTCGCCCGCGTAGTAGGCGAGTTCGGTGATGGAGTCGAGGCTGACGCGGAGCTTCCCCTCGTGCGAGGAGAGGAACTGCTCGGTCTGCTCGACGATGCCGTCGAGGTCGTCGGGGCTGCCGACGTAGTGGACGTCGTCGCCGCTCCGCCGGGAGTAGCCGCGGTCGACCGAGAGCGTATCGAGGATGACCGCCCGGTCCTCGTCGACGTCGTAGTAGTCGAGCTTCTGGTTGACCTCCCGCGCGGTGGTTCGTGTGGAGATCACGAGAAATCGGTCCGTGTCCTGTTTCAGAAAGTCGGTGTCGATGCGGTCGGTCTCGCCGGTGCTCGGGTGGAGGAGCAGTACGCCAGTCCCGCCCGGAATCGTCTCGGGACTGCCGTCGATCGCGAGCGCGTAATCCATACAGCCTGAAGCGGCGGGAATCGACTTAAGCGTGCTGGGTCCGGAAAGTCCCCGAACCCGTCAGAAGACGCTGTCGGCGGTCGCCGCGCCGACGACGCTGAAGATCGCCCCGACCGAGACGGCCTTGAGCGTCGTCAGGGCGACGGCCGTCCTCGTCGGGTCAGCGAGGATCTCGGCCTCCACCAGGAACGTGTTCGGAGCCGTAAACGCGACGGCCAACAGCGTGACGGAGCCGTACGACACCAGCATCAGCGAGAGGAACCGCACCGGGATCCCGGCGACCTCCGCCTCCCTCTCGACGTCGCGGTCCGCGTCGGCCTTGTACAGCGCGCCGTAGCCGATGCCGGCGACGATGCCGACCGTCAGCAGCACGTGCCAGGCGGTCATGTTGGCGGCGAGCACCCACACCTCCTCGGTGACGACGAACGGGCCCGCGAGCAGGAACCCGCCGACGACCTGCTGGGCGGAGTCCGCGACCCGGTAGCGCTTTCGGCGACCGACCATACCACTCGTCGGAGGGGTCGGCTAATAAGGGCGACGACCGACTCCGAACCCGTTTAGTCGCGGCGCCACCACGTGTCGAGCATGAGCGTCAGAGCCGAGTTCGACGAGTGGGCCGCCGACGGCCGCGACCGCGGCATGGAGGAGCGACACTGGCACACCGCGAAGCACGCCCTCGCGCGGATGCCGGTCGAACCGGGTGACGTCGTCCTCGACATGGGCTGTGGCAGCGGCTACGCCGGCCGCGCGCTCCGGGACAACAAGGACGCCGGCCGGGTGTACGGCCTCGACGGCTCGCCCGAGATGGCCCGCAACGCCAGCGAGTACACGGACGACCCCGCGGTCGGCTACCTCGTCGGCGACTTCGGCGCGCTCCCGTTCGCGGACGACTCGGTCGACCACGTCTGGACGATGGAGGCGTTCTACTACGCCAGCGACCCCCGCGAGACGCTGTCGGAGGTCCGTCGGGTCCTGAAACCCGGCGGCACGTTCTACTGCGCCGTGAACTTCTACGAGGAGAACGTCCATTCCCACGACTGGCAGGACCGGATCAGCGTGGACATGACCCGCTGGTCCCGCGAACAGTACCGCGACGCCTTCCGCGAGGCGGGCCTGCGCGTCGCCGAGCAGGACGCCATCCCGGACCTCGAGACGGAGATCCCGCCCGAGTCGGCGTTCCCGACCGACGAGTGGGAGACCCGCGAGGACATGGTCGAGCGCTACCGCGAGTACGGCACGCTCCTGACCGTCGGCGTCGCCCCCTGAGCCCGCTTCCTCCGTCCCGCCAGACCGCTCGCATCATCGCCCCGACGTATCGACGGTCGTCGAACCCCTTCGCTTCGTGTGGAGATACTGAAAACACGTCCCGGCAACGCGTCCGCCGGGACGACGCCGCTTTCACGGGGGTGACCGCTGGCGAACGATGACCACGTCGTAGGCCTCGTTCGAGGCGATGGTCCCGCCGACGCTCGTTATCCCCACCACGAGCCTGCCGGCGTTCTCGCTCCCGACGAAGACCATCGAGGCGTTCTCCTCTCTCGCCACCGCGCGGACGCGGCTCGCGATCGTTCCGGTCGGCGCGTATCGATCGACGGTCTCGTGGCGGTGCTCGGCGCTTGCACACAGACCGTGTACCTGCTCTTGCAGCCTCGACACGATAGCTTCGGCGTCGAACGGCTCGTCCGGTTCGATCCAGCCGCGTTCCCTCGCGTAGTCCGCGTTGCCGTCGGGAATCACGGTCACTGCTACCACGTCCTCCGCGAACGCGGCGCTGAACTCCCGCGCGCGGAGGAGCGCCCCCTCGGCAAGGTCCGACCCGTCGAACGGAACGAGCAGCGTCATACCCGGAGCTCGGTCCGCGCGGGGTAAATACCGGCTGGCGGGTTCTCGTGCCGCGATAACCGCCCTATCGGACATGGTCCACCGTCGGCGGACGGACCTACGGCGCTCGCTCGCCGGCCGCGACCGCGACGTCCAGCCAGTTCTCCTCCGGCGGGAGCGGGCAGGCGAACGTCTCGCTGTAGGCGCAGAAGGGCGAGTACGCGAGGTTGAGGTCGAGCGTTATCTCGTCGCCGTCCGAGAGGTCCCGCTCGGTCTCGAACTCCATGTACCGGCCGCCCTCGTACGTTTGCTGGCCCGTCGTCTTGTCGCGGAACGGGACGAAGTACTGGTCGTCGTCCTCCTGGCGGTACGCCGCGAGCTCCTGTTCCTGCCCGTTCACCGCGAACGAGAGCGTCAGTTCGCGCAGGTAGCGCACCTCGGTGCCGGCCGTGGTGTCCATCGTGACGGGTTCCGGGTCGTCGTGGACGGTGACGGTCGCCGCGACGCGGTAGTCCGGGTCGGGGTCGAAGTAGTCTAACCCGTCGAAGTCGTCGCGCTCCTCCGGCGGCACCGGGGACTGGCGGTGCTCGGCGAAGAACTGGTCTTTCTGGTCGCGCTGCGTCTCCAGTTCCCGCCGCCAGGCGTCCGCGTCGAAGTCGTCGGTCATGGCCGGACGTTCGCGTGGGCGTCGGGTAACGGTTGCGTCTGGAGCCGGAGCGGGTGAGAGAAAGTGGGACAACGAACGACGCCCGGACTGTTTATTGTGATCCGCGACCGTGAGGTGGGGTATGGACGGTATGGACGCGCTGACGCTGTTCGACGAACTCCCGTTCGCGAACCGGCTCGGGATCGAAATGGAGTCGGCCGCGGACGGGGAGGCCGTCGGCACCCTCGAACTGCAGGAGCACCACTCGTCGGTCCCGTGGAAGACGGTGGCCCACGGCGGCGTCACGTACTCGCTGGCGGACACCGTCGGCGGGGCCGCGGTGTTCTCGCTCAACCGGAAGCCGACGCCCACGGTCGACATGCGCATCGACTACCTCTCGCCGGGGACCGACCTGCTCCGGGCCGAGGCCGAGGTGGTCCGCGACGGCGGGAGCGTCGCCGTCGTCTCCGTCGACGTCACGGACGCGGACGGGGAGATGGTCGCCGACGCCCGCGGCGTCTACAAGACCGGCGGCGGCGAGGGGGAGACGACGTGGGGCGACGGCGACCGCGTCGACGACCGGACGAGCGAGTAGCCGACGGGCGACGCCGTACCGTACGGCGGTTTCGGTTCCCGCGCCCCGGGGCTTCGCGGTTCGTCCCTCCAAAGCAGTTACCCCGAACGTTTTCCACGGTCTGCGTGGACACTCCCGACGGGAGAGACCGATGAGTACAACGATATCACAGGACCGGAAGGAGCAGCTCGCGGTCGTCGCCGGGGGAATCGTTCGCGAGGCGCTGAAGGAAGTGTTCAGGGAGGCGATAGACGAGGCCAACACGGGGCGGACGTCCCCGGGGTCGGACGGCGTCCTCCGCGCGACGCTGAAGCAGGCGATGCGGGAGGCGATGGAGGAGTCCGAAACCGCGGAGACCTCCGTGAGACGCGGCGACGACGGCGGGAGCAGCGCCCTCCCGATGCTGATACTCGCGGGCGCCGGGCTGGCGCTCGCCTACGCGCTGCGGCAGCGAAACGAGTCGCTCGACGAGGTCGTCGGCAATGCGAGCGAGCGGGCCCAGTCGATGTCCGAGGAGACGGCGGGGCGCTCCAGCGAGGCCGCCCAGAAGACGGAGTCGGTCGCCGACAAAGCGGCCGACACGATCCAGGAGACCGGCGAGTCGGCCGCCGACAAGATCGACGAGGGGGGCGACCGGGCAGCCGACAAGATCGACGAATCGGCCCAGAAGGCGGACGAGAAGGCGGACGAAGTCGGCTCGGACGACGAGTAACCGGGGACCGGTAGCGACCAGACGCCACGCGGCCGCGGCGGTCGCCGCGGACCCTTTCTCGACCGCTGTGGGGCTACCCGCCGGGCTCGGACGATCGATCCGCCGCTCCGCCGCCGACCACCGATGCGGCGCAGTCGGTCGCCATCGGAGCGGTGGCGAAGCCTTATCCGGGGAGCCGCGGCAACCTCGCTCCGACAACCCTATGGCTCGCCGACCGGTGGTAACTGACGAGACGATGGCAGGCTCCTGGCGGGACGTGTTCGGACACGACGAGCCGTACGACGACCAGGTCGACGGCATCGAGACCGCGATCCAGACGGCCGAGGACGGCGGGTTCACGGCGCTTGAGGGAGCCTGCGGCACCGGAAAGACGATGCTCGCGCTGACGGCGGGCATCTCGCTCGTCCGCGACCCCGAGAGCGACTACGAGCGCGTGGTCGTCCTGACGAGCGTCAAGCAGCAGCTTCGCCAGTTCGAGGAGGACCTGCGGACGATAAACGAGAACCTGCCCGACGACTACCGGCCGGTGTCGGGCCTGACCCTGGTCGGCAAGGCCGACGTCTGCCCCTACAACCGCGAGGGGGCAGGCCGGATCAACGACGAGAACGTCTACGAGCGCTGCGAGGACCTCCGCGACCGCACGCGCGACCTCACCGGCGACGGGCCGACCACGGCTGACGCGCTGACCGCCGACGCCCGGAGCCAGCAGGTCGGCCTCGCGGACTCCGGCGGCGCGGGCGCGACGTACCTCGAAACGGCGGAGACGCCGACGCCGTACCCCGAGACGATGCCGGAGTACGAGGGCACGGAGTACTGTCCGTTCTACGCGCAGTACCTCTCTGACCTGCCCGAGGACGGCGACCCGGCGGAGGCCGTCCCGTTCGACTTCACCGCCGCCGGCCACCTGACGCCGGACGACCTCGTCGCGCGCTCCGTCGAGCACGGCACCTGCCCGCACTCGATGATGGGCGCGATGCTCGGCCACGCCGAGGTCGTCGTCGGAAACTACTACCACGCGTTCGACCCGACGACGACTGGCTCGTTCACCGGCGCCCTGCTCGACGACTCCACGTTCGTCGTCTGCGACGAGGCCCACATGCTGGAACCGCGCGTCCGGGACCTCGTCAGCGACGCCGTCGGCGACGCAACGCTCCGCGACGCCGAGACGGAGCTGTCGCGGGTCATCCAGCCGCTCCGGTTCGATGAGGGCGAGGGACGCGAGGCGGCCAACGAGGACGTCGACCTCATCCGCTCCGAACTGGAGGACACGGACGTCTCGCTCCGGGAACTGGAGGCGACCCGCGAGTTCGTCCGGGACCTCCGCGAGGAACTGGACCGTCGTGTGACGGCGTACCTGGAGCGGGAGCACCGCGGGTGGAAGGCGAACCTCGCGAACCTGCCGGACGAGGAGATCCCCCTCCGTGACCCCGAAACGCCCGAGAAGGACGACGTGACGGAGTGGGCCGAGCGCGAGGGGTACGACGGCGGCGTCTGGGCGCGCGCCGAGACGGTCGGCGCGGTCGTCGAGCGGATCCTGAACGAGGCCGAGGACGAGCAGAAGCAGCGAGCGACGCCCGCGGTCGGCCGCGTGCTCGGCGAGTGGTACCGCAACGACCACACGAACTACTTCCGGGAGATCGAACTGGAGCGGACCTGGGACTCGACGGAGCCGGACGGCTCCTGGCGGCGGGCGTACAACGCCAGCCTCTCGATGCACAACTGCGTCCCGAGCGACGCCATCGGCGAGCGCCTCGCGGAGTTCGGCGGCGGCGTGCTGATGAGCGCGACGCTCGAACCGCTCGACGTGTTCGCGGAGGTCACCGGCCTCCGCCACCTCGAACGCGAGGAGGACCGCCCGGTCGTCGAGCGGACGTACGGCCTCGACTTCCCCGAGGAGAACCGCGAGAGCTTCGCGGTCGACGCACCGAAGTTCACGTATCAGAACCGCGGGGGCCCGGGCGAACAGAACCAGACGCGACAGATCTACTCGGACGCGATCGTCGAGGTGGCGCGCTCGCCGGGCAACGTCCTCGTCGGGATGCCCAACTACGCCGAGGCGGAGTGGGCCGCCGAGGCGCTGCGCGAGCGCGTGGACAAGCCCGTCCTCATCGACGAGTCGAGCGGCGACGACGCCACCGAGGACCTGAAGGACGACTTCTTCGCCGGCGAGTCGAAGGTGCTCGTCACCAGCCTCCGGGGGACGCTCACCGAGGGCGTCGACTATCAGGGGGACAAGCTCCGCGCGGCGGTAGTCTGCGGCGTCCCCATCATCAACACCGCGAGCCCGCGGACCCGGGCGGTCCGGACCGCGTACGACCGCGAGTTCGGCGACGTGCCCGCGAGCGGGGGCTCGCGGGGCGGGTCAGCGTCCCGCGGTGGATTCGAGTACGCACTGACGATCCCGGCGGTCCGCAAGGCCCGGCAGGCGATCGGCCGCGTGATCCGCGGCCCGGAGGAGGTCGGCGCGCGCGTCTTCGTCGACGAGCGCTACGCCCGGGACTCGTGGGACAGCGTCCGCGAGTACCTCCCCGAGAACGACGAGTTCCAGCCCGTCAGCCCGGACATGCTGTCGCTCGGGCTGGACCGCTTCTGGTCGAGCGTGGAGTGACGTAGCGCGGGCCGGGTGACGCCGCGGACCCGCCCTGCGCGGCAGAACGGGACCGGCCGCTCAGTCGTCGGCAGGCGCGGCCTCGCTGACCGCGTCCGGGTCGACGGGCGCGTGCCGGACGATGGCGTCGAACCGCTCGACCGGCGTCCGATCGCCGCCCGCGATCCCGCGGGCCTCGCGGTCGGCGAGGTGGGTGTCGACGAACCGGCGGGCGACCAGCGCGGTGCGCCCGTCGCCGTCGTCGATCCCGGCCTGCGCCTCCGAGAGCAGCAGCGCGGCCGCGAACACCTCGAAGGTGTAGTGCGCGAGCCGCTTCGCCGATAGCTGCGCGTACTCCTCGTCCTCGCCTGCGAGCGTGGCGAGCGCGGTCGCGAGGTCGTGGTACTCCGCCTCAACGGTCGCGGCCGCGTCCGCGAGGCCGGGGTGAGAGACGTCGTCCAGTCGCGACTGGATCGCGTCGAGCAGCGGCTCGTGGGCGTCCTCGCGGTCGAGCGCGCGCAGGAGGTCGAGCGAGAGGACGTTCTCCGTCCCCTCCCAGATGGGCAGCACCTGCGCGTCCCGGAGCAGGCGGTTGGTGACGAAGTCGTTCACGTAGCCGTTGCCGCCCTGGACCTCCATCGCGTAGGACGCGGTGTCGACCGCCATCCGCCCCGTCCGGAGCTTCGCGATCGGGATCAGCGCGCGCATCAGGCGGTATGCCTCGTCGGCGTCCTCGCCCGCGCGCTCGGCGCGCTCCCGCGCCGAGAACAGCCGCGCCGCCTCGAAGACGAACGCCGTCGCGGCCTCGTGGTCGACGGTCATGTCGACGAGGTCCTCGCGCATCAGCGGGTACTCCTGGATGGGGTTCCCGAACGCCTCCCGGTTGGCGGCGTGGATCGCGCTTTCGAGGAGGCAGCGGCCCATGATCCCACAGGACGCCGCCGCGTTCGAGAGCCGTTCGAGGTTGAGCATGTCCGCCATCTGCCGGAACCCCGCCTCCTCCTCGCCGACGAGGTACGCCTCCGCGCCCCGGAACTCGACCTCGCCGGTCGGCACGGAGATAGTGCCGAGCTTGTCCTTCAGGCGGCGGTAGAGCTGGTCGTTCAGCTCCCCGTCGGTCGTGGTGTGCGGGACCAGAAACATCGACAACCCCGCGGTCCCGTCGGGCGCGTCAGGCGTCCGGGCGAGCGCGAGCGTCCCCTCGGCGTCGATGTTCGAGCAGAACCACTTCTCGCCGTCGAGTCGAAAGCACTCGGTCTCGTCGTCGTACGTCGCCGTCGTCTCGGTCGCTCCCACGTCGCTCCCGCCCTGCTTCTCCGTGAGGAACATCGCCCCCTCGATGAGGTCGCCATGATCGCGCGCCGTCAGCGAATCGTAGTACGCCGCGAGGTCGCCGTCATCGTACTTCTCTAAGACAAGCGCCGCGCCGGCCGTCATGGCGACGGGGCAGGCGAGGCCGGGGTCCGCGTAGCTGAGCAGGTACAGCATCCCGAGGTAGTGGCTGAACGGCATCGGCTCAGCCCGCCCCGGCGGGGCGCGGAACGCGTCGGCGACGATCCCCGACTCGTAGACGAGCCGCTCGTTCTCGACGTGTTCGGCGGGGTAGCGGACCCGGTTCGCCGCGTCGCCGTGCTTGTCGTACGTGTCCAGTTCCGGGCCGTGGTCGTCGACGTAGTCCGCGTTGTCGGCGACGGTCCCCCCGACGACTTCGCCGAACTCCTCCAGACGGGGCCGTGCCCACTCGAACTCGTCTGCGGCGTACACCCGCTCCAGTTCCCGCCGGAGCGCCGGGTCGAGCGCCCAGTAGTTGACGTGTCGCCCCTCCTCGTGGTCGGCGTAGTCGAACGCATCTTCCATGTGCTGTGGTGACTATTTCCACGACATAAACCGCGGCGAAACGAACGGCAAGCGAGTTCACTGCGGTTGTTCGCCGACGGCGCGGGCGACCCCTTCGTTTCCTCTGGAGGTAGTGATAGCTCGGCGCGCCGTCACCGCTCCACGACGTGCGCCGCCGCGGGATCGAAGCCGACGGTCAGTTCGTCGGCGTCGGGGTCGTCCGGGAGCCGCACGACGAGGTCGCGGCCGTTCCAGGTCGCGTGGACCCGCACCGCCTCGCCGAGGAACTCCGCGTACTCCACCTCGGCGGTGAGGCGGTTCGCGGACTGAGCGGCCGGCCCGCCGACCGCGGTGCCGCTGCCGTCCGCCTCGCCGGTCGTCGTCCGGTCGACCACCGACAGCGCCTCCGGCCGGACGCAGAACGTGACGGACTCCCCTTCGGCGGCGTCGACGCGGGGGATCCGGAGGTCGGCGTCACCGACCGCTACCGACGTCGTCTCGCCGTCGTGCCCGGCGACGCGGCCGTCGAACGCGTTGTTCTCGCCGACGAACTCCGCGACGAACCGCGTCTCGGGGCGGCGGTACACCTCCTGCGGTGTGCCGACCTGCTCGACGCGCCCCTCGTTCATGACGGCGACGCGGTCCGAGACGGCGAGGGCCTCCTCCTGGTCGTGGGTCACGTACAGCGTCGTGATGCCGAGTTCGGACTGGATGCGCTTGACCTGCCGGCGGAGGCGCTCGCGCAGGCGAGCGTCCAGCGCGCTCATCGGCTCGTCGAGCAGGAGGAGGTCGGGTTCGGGGGCCAGCGCGCGGGCGAGGGCGACGCGCTGCTGCTGGCCGCCCGAGAGTTCGTCGGGGTCGCGATCGCCCGTTCCGGGGAGGTCGACGAGGTCGAGCAGTTCGCTCACGCGCTCGTCGACGGACTGCCCAGCGGGCGGGTCCCGGAAGCGCAGGCCGTAGGCGACGTTCTCCGCGACGCTCATGTGCGGGAACAGCGCGTAGGACTGGAACACGATCCCCACGTCCCGGTCCTCGGGCGGGACGCCGGTCATCTCGTGGCCGCCGAAGCGGACCGCGCCGGTCGTGGGGGTCTCGAACCCGGCGACGAGCCGGAGCGTCGTCGTCTTCCCGCAGCCGGAGGGGCCGACGAGCGTGAAGAACTCGCCGTCCGCGACGCGGAGGTCCACCTCAGCGAGCGCCGTCGCGTCGCCGTAGCGCTTCGAGACGCCGTCGAGCGAGAGGTCAACCACGCTCGAACCGCCCCCCGATGCGGTCGATGACGACGAAGCTGACGCTCGTGACGACGAGCAGCACGGTCCCCATCGCGGTCGCCGGGCCGAGTCGGCGGCCGCGGTAGCGCTCCACGGCGACGGGCATCGTGTAGCTCTGGGCGCCCTCCGCAAGTATGACCGTCGAATCGAACTCGCCGACGCTGATGGCGAAGGCGAACGCCGCGCCCGCGACCACGCCAGCCGCGACGAGCGGCAGTTCCACGTCGACCAGCGCCCGGGCGCGGCTCGCGCCGAGCGCCCGCGCGGACTCGACCATCGCGGGGTCGAGGCGACCGAGCTGCGGCGCGACGGACCGGGTGACGAACGGGTACGCCGCGACGGCGTGGGCCGCGACGATCGCCGTCGCGCCGGTCACCTGCAGGCGGTAGCCGCCGCCGAGCGGGACGCCGAAGACGGGGCCGAGCAGGAGGCCGACGCCGGTGACGATGCCGCTGACGGCGATGGGTCCCATCGCGGCCGCGCCGACCACCGCGCGGCCCCGGAACTCGCGGGTCGTCAGCACGGCGACGGCGACGCCCATCGGCAGGGCGACGGCGAGCGTCCCGACGCCGAACAGCAGGGAGTTACGCACCGCCGGCCACGGTTTCACCTGCACGGCGGTCCCCTCGATCTGGCGCTGCACGAGGAACTCGTAGTACGCGAGCGTGAAGCCGTCGGGCCCGACGACGCTCGTCCACACCATGCTCAGGACGGGCCCGACGAACACGACGGCGGCGACGGCGGCGTAGGCGAGTACACTGAGACGGACCGGCGTCAGGAGCGCCCGGAGCGACGGGACCAGCGGCTCGCGCGGCGGCGGGTTCGCGCCGCGGCTCCCCGCGGCCTGCGCGGTCTCGTAGCGGAGGTAGGCGTACGTCAGCGCGAGCGATAGCAGGGTCTCCAGCGTCGCCAGTGCCGCCGCCTCCTCGTAGTCCAGGTTCCGCAGGAGCGCGTACACCCACACCTCGACGGTCGCCAGGTCGAGGCCGCCGAGCGCGAGCACGATGGGGAACGTCATGAAGGTGAACACGAACGTCAGCAGTGCGCCGGTCAACACGGCGGGGAGCAGCTGCGGGACCACCACGTCGACGAACGCCCGCCGCCTGCTCGCGCCGAGGCTCCGGGCGGTCTCGACGGCGCGGGCGTCGACGCTCTCCCAGGCGGCCACGGTGACCCGCGTCACGAGCGGCGCGTTGTAGAAGGCGTGGGCCACGACGACGATCCCGAGCGTCCCCATCACGTCGACGGGACCGAGGCCGAGTGCCCCGAGAACGCCGTTCGCGACGCCCCGGCGGCCGAACATAGCGATGAAGCCGATGGCGACCATGATCGACGGGAGGATGAAGGGGAGGATGGTCAGCGAGCGCAGCGTCCGGCGGCCGGGGAACTCGAAGCGCGCGAGGACGTACGCGCCGGGGAGGCCGAGCGCGACGCTGGCGACGGTCGAGACCAGCGCCTGATAGGCGGTGAAGCCGAACAGGCCGAAAGCGGGGAGCGATTCGTCACCCGCGACGAACGCGGCGGCCCACGCGGTGACGTTGCTCGCGTGGCGACCGACCGCCAGCGGGTCCTCCACGACGCCGGCCAGCGCGCCGACGTAGAACGGATCGGTGAGCACATCGGCGAACGGTGCGAGCGAGACGCTCGGCGGGAGGCCCGGCGCGACCCTGACCGCCTCGGAGAGGACGATCCCCACCGGCAGGTAGAACAGGACCGTGATGAGCGCGGCGGTGGCGACCGCGGTCGCGCCGAGCGCGCGGCGTTCGAGCCACGCGAGGGCTCGTTCGGCGGGGTGCACGGGCTGTGATCCGGGGGTTCGCGCTTAATTCCCGGCGATCTCCCGGGCCCAGTCGTCGACCCAGCCGTCGACGTTACCCTGCAGCTCCTCGTAGCTGAAGACGACGGCCTCCTCGGGCTCGTGAGCGTACCGGTCGAACTCCTCGGGCAGGTCGGCGTGGTCCGTCGCCGGTAACTGGACGTTCCGGACCGCGATCTCGGACTGGGCCTCCGCCGAGAGCAGGAAGTCGACGAACTCGAAGCCGAGCGCGGGGGCGTCGCTGTCCGCGAACACGGCCGCGCCCTCGGGGTTGGCGTACCCCTGTCCGTTCGGGAACGCGACCTGGTGGCGGCTCATGTCCTGGTCGTACTGGTTCGCGTACACCTGGTCCGTCGAGTACGAGACGACCATCGGGCGCTCGCCCTGGCTGTAGGCGTCGTAGGAGTCGCTCCAGGAGTCGAAGATGCGCACGTCGTTGTCCTGCAGGGCCCGCCAGTAGTCGAGGTAGCCGTCCTCCCCGAACTGGTCGACCGTCCAGAGCATGAACGCGCGGCCGGGGTCGCTGGACTGGGCGTTCTGGGCCAGCAGCGTCCCCTCGTAGGGGTCGGTCGTCAGGTCGTCGAACGTCCCCGGCTCCTCGACCTCGTTCTCGTCGTAGACCAGCGCGATGTAGCCCGTGTCGTAGGGGACCGCACGGTTCTGCGGGTCGAACGCGAGGTCGTCCCGGACGTGGCTCCGGTTCTCCATCTCCGCGACGTCGCTCGACATGAACAGCGAGTCGTCGAGGCGGTCGTCGGCACGGACGAGGTCGTCGACGTTCAGGCCGAGGTAGACGTCGGCGTCGATGCCGGCGTCCTGCTGGCTCCGCTGGATGAACTCGTTGACGCCGTTCTCGGCGATCTGCCACTCCAGCGTGACGTCCTCGTGTTCGGACTCGAACGCCTGCTTCACCCACTCGCCGGGGCTGGAACTCGGCGCGTCGACGAACGCCTCGTAGGTGGCGACCGTCAGCGTCCCCTCGAAGCTCTCGGGGGTCGTGAGCGTGGTGCGCTCGTCGCCACCGCCGTTTCCGTCGCCCTCGCCGTCCTGCGTGATACAGCCGGAAAGTAGCGTGCCGGCCGCGCCGACGCTCGCAGTCAGGAACGTTCGCCGTCTCATTACTCGGTGGTTGCACCGTGTGTTTTTAACCCCGCCGATCCGCCGCGACCGTCTCGGGGGCGGCTTCGGTTCGGCGCAAAACTCAAATGGATGATCGTTGGGGATTCGCGTATGTCTCTCGACTACGAGCGCGAGTGCGAAACCTTCGAGTGGGACGTCCCCGCGGACTACGCCCTCCCGGCCGTTCTGGAGCGACACGCCGATTCCTTCGGCGACCGCCTCGCGGTCAGGTACCGCGACGCCGACGGCGGCGAGGCGGAGCGGACGTTCGGCGAGGTCCGCGACGACGCGAACCGCTTCGCGGCGGCGCTCGCCGACCTGGGCGTGGGCGAGGGCGACCGCGTGATGCACCTGTTCCCGCGCCACCCCGACGCGTTCGCCGTGCAGGTGGGCGCGCTCGCCCGCGGGGCGCTCCTCGTTCCCTGCTCGTCCATGCTCAAGCCCAACGACGTCGCCTTCCGGGCGAACGACTGCGAGGCCGACACCGTCGTCGTCCACGCGGAACTGACGGACATGGTCGAACCGGTGCTCGACGAGACGCCGCTGGAGACCGTGATCGTGCTGGACGCAGGGGCAGACGGGACCGGCGGCGTCGCCGACCGCGAGGGCTGGCACGCCTACGCTGACCTCGTCGAGGGCCGTGACCCGGACCACGAGGGACCGGACCTCGGCGCGTCGGACCCGATGTCGATCAACTACACCAGCGGCACGACGGGCAAGCCGAAGCCCGTCCTCCACCGCCACCGCTGGCTCTACTGCTTCGAGCGCATCAACGGACCGTACTGGTGGGGCGTCGACCGCGACACGGACTTCTCGGACGAACTCCTCTGGGCGACGACCGGCACGGGGTGGGCCAAGTGGTTCTGGAGCCCCGTCGGGGTCGCGCTGACGACCGGCGCGCCACAGTTCCTCTACGAGGGGGAGTTCGACCCGGAGACGTTCCTCGACCTCATGGCCGAGGAGGCGGTCACCCGCCTCTGCGCCGTGCCGACCCAGTACCGGATGTTCACCCAGGCCGACCTCGCCGACTACGACCTCGCCCTGACGGAGGCGGTGTCGGCCGGCGAACCCCTCAACCGCGAGCCGATCCGGGCGTTCGAGGACGCCGTCGGCGTCACGCCGCGGGACGGCTACGGCCAGACCGAGACCGTCGCGCTGGTGACGAACTACCCCGGCATCGACGTGAAGCCCGGGAGCATGGGCAAGCCCGCCCCCGGCGTCGGGACGACGATCCTCGACGTGGACGAGGAGACGGAGGTCGAACCGGGCGAGACCGGCGAGATCGCCGTCCCGATCGACAGCCCCGCCATCTTCGACGGGTACTATGAACAACCGGAGCGCGACCGCGAGACCTTCCGCGGCGACTACTACCGCACCGGCGACCTCGCTCGCGCGGACGAGGACGGCTACTTCTTCTTCGAGGGGCGGGCCGACGACATCATCATCTCGTCGGGCTACCGCATCGGCCCCTTCGAGGTCGAGGACGCGCTCGTCGACCACGAGGCCGTCGCGGAGGCCGCGGCGGTCGCCAGCCCCCACGACGAGCGGGGCAACGTCGTGAAGGCCTACGTCGTCCTCGCGGACGGTCACGAGGGGAGCGACGACCTGGTCGAGGAGCTTCAGAGCTACATGAAAGCGGAGACGGCACCGTACAAGTACCCCCGCCGGATCGAGTTCGTCGACGAGCTCCCGAAGACCTCCAGCGGGAAGATCCGCCGGATCGAGCTCCGCGAGGCCGAACAGCGTCAGTTCGGGGAGTAGGCGGTCGGCGGCGGACGTGTCGGCGGTCGGCGGCGTCGACCGTTCGCACGCGGGGGAAGCGTTTTATCGTCTCCGCGTCTCGATAGGTTCGTGTCACGCAGTCGTCGCTACGCCCTCTCGGGCATCGTCATCGTCCTCGCCGCCGTCGCGGCGGTCATCCTCCGCGACGTGTTAGCGACGGTGTTTCTCGCAGTCACGGTCGCCGCCGTCTGCGCGCCGCTGTACCGACGGCTGGTCGCCCGCGGCGTCCCCGAGTGGTGGGCGAGCGCCGTCACGACGACGGTCGCGTTCAGCGCCGTCGTCGCCGTGTTCGCGCCGCTCGTCGGCGTGCTCTACCGGCGGCGAGAGCAGTTGATCGGTCTGATACAGGACCTCCCGTCCTCGGTCACGTTCGACGTGCTCGGCTTCCAGCGGGTCGTCCGCGCGACCGAAGTGCGCGACGCGCTCGTCGGCTACGTCGGCGACGCCGCAGTGAACGTCCTGGGGGCGACGCCCGTCCTCGGCATCAAGCTCGCGCTGTTCGCGTTCGTCGTCTTCGGCCTCCTCCTCGGTCAGGACCGGGCCTACAGCGCGGTGGTCGGGACGGTCCCGCCCGAGTACCGCGGCGTCGTCGAGGCGCTGCACGCCCGCGGCCGGTCCATCCTCTTCGCCATCTACGTCCTGCAGGCGGCGACGGCCGCGGGGACCTTCGTCATCGCCGCGGCGGTGTTCGCGCTGCTCGGCTACTCCGGCGTCCTCACGCTCGCGGCCGTCGCCGGGATCTTGCAGTTCCTCCCCGTGGTCGGCCCGAGCGTCCTCATCGCTCTGCTGGTGATCTTCGAACTGGCCGCCGGCGACGTCGCCGCCGCTGTCCTCGTCGGCCTCTTCGGCGCGGTGTTCATCGGCTACCTCCCCGACGTGCTCATCCGCGCCCGCCTCGCCCGCCGGAGCGCCGACATGCCGAGCACGCTCTACTTCACCGGCTTCACGGGCGGCCTCCTCAGCCTCGGCCCCATCGGCATCATCGCCGGCCCGCTCGCGGTCGCCCTCCTCGTCGAGGGGATGGAACTGCTCTCCGAGGAGACGGGCGTCCACCGGCAGTCGACGCTGTCTGACGCCGACGCGTCGGCCGGGTCGTCGGCACCGGGGGGCGCGACATCCTCGGAGGAGGGTGCGTCGCCGCCTGATGCTAACGCGGGTGACGCGTTCGGATCCGAGGGGAACTCCCCGCCGTCCGACAGCGACTCCGCTTAGCCAGACGGCGACTCCGCGCCGCCGAACGCCGAGTGACGGCGGCCGTGGCGGTCGCGTCGAGCCGTCTCGACGACTAGCAGTTATATAGTGTCGTGTGGTAACGAGTAACATCTATGGCGTCGACGCTCGACCCGCAGGTCGAGGAGTACCTGCACGACCTCTCCGATCGGGGATTACCGCCGCTGTACCGCCTGTCGCTCGAAGAGGCCCGGGAGACGTACCGGGACCTCTGCGTCCCCGATGGACCGCCGGAGCCCGTCGCCGACGCGTCCGAGCGGTCGATCCCCGGCGGGGACGGCGACGTACGGATCCGGAGTTACGAACCGACCGGTGACGGACCGCATCCAGCGGTCGCCTTTTTCCACGGCGGCGGCTGGATACTCGGCGGACTCGAGACCCACGACGCGCTCTGTCGGGCGCTCGCGAACGAGAGCGGCTGCGTCGTGACGGCCGTCGACTACCGGCTCGCGCCCGAACACCCGTTCCCGGCGGGGCTGGAGGACTGTTACGCCGCCGTCCGGTGGCTCGACGACAACGCCGAGACGGTCGGGGCCGACGCCGACGGGCTCGCGGTCTGCGGCGACAGCGCCGGGGCGACGCTCGCGGCCGGGGTCTCCCTGCTCGCGCGCGACCGCGGCGGTCCCGACATCGACTACCAGGCCCTCGCCTATCCGGTCACGGACCACGCGTTCGGCACGGACTCGTACACGGAGAACGCGCAGGGGTACTTCCTCACCCGCGAGGACATGAAGCGGTTCTGGAACGGCTACCTCCGGTCCGAACACGACGGGAGCCACCCGTACGCCTCACCGCTCCGAGCGGAGAGCCTGCGCGGCCTGCCGCCGTCGCTCGTCGCCACCTGCGGCTTCGACCCGCTCCGCGACGAGGGCCGCGCCTTCGCGGACCGGCTGGAAGCGGCGAGCGTGCCGACCCGTCAGCGCCACTACGACGACATGATCCACGGGTTCCTGACGATGCTCGCCGACCCGGAACTCGACCGAGCGCGGGAGGCCATCGGCGAGGTGGGTGACGAACTGGCGCGTGCGCTCGACTGACGACGGCTCGGGGCGCGACGCGTCGCTCTGGTCTCGCGGCTCGGGCATATCCTTTTGTCAGACCATGTGGTGTGGTATCGCATGGGATACATAGTCCGAATGCCGAAACTGGGGCTCGAGATGGAACAGGGGACGGTGCTCGAGTGGTCGGTCGGAACCGGCGACGAGATAGCGGAGGGGGACCAGGTGGCCGAGGTGGAGTCCGAGAAGAGCATCGGCGAGGTCGACGCCCGAGAGGACGGCGTGCTCCGCCGCGTCTACGCCGAGGAGGGCGAGAGCGTTCCGCCCGGGACCCCAATCGGCATCGTCGCGGCCGCCGACGCCGAGATCTCGGACCTCGAAGCGGAGGCGGAAGCCGACCTCCGCGAAGACGCCCCCGAACTGGCGCCAGGGGGCGACGCGGCCGAAGCGACCGGCGCGGCGGCTGACCCGACGCCCGAAGCCGGCGCGTCGGCACCGGCCTCGACGGGCGACGCGGGGGGGAGCGCAGCGGCCGGCGGTGCGTCGTCGGCGTCCGCGTCAGGCGGTTCCGGGAGCGCACCCGACGTGCGGGCCTCGCCGCGGGCGGAGAAGCGAGCCGAGGAGCTGGGCGTCGACCTGACGGCGGTCGACGGGACGGGACCGCAGGGCGCGATCACCGCGGGCGACGTGGAGGCGGCCGCCGAAGCGAGCACGGACGCCGACGAGCAAACGAGCGCCGGCGAGGCGGTGAAAGCCTCGCCGCGGGCGGAGAAGCGCGCGGAAGAACTCGGCGTCGACCTGACGACCGTGGACGGGACGGGGTTCGAGGGCGCCGTCACCGAGGACGACGTCGAGGCCGCCGCGGACGCCGCCGAATCGGCGGACGCCGGCGATTCGGCTGAGCCGACACCGCCGTCCGCGGTCGACGAGGCGGCGGGGGTCCGCCGGATCGACGAAGCGCCCGAAGCGCACCGGTACCGACGCGCCACGTCCGTCGCCGATCCGGCGGTCGGCGAGGCGCTCTTCGAGACGATGGACGCGGTCCGGGCGGCGTTCGAGGAGCGCGTCACGATGACCGACGTGCTGCTCGCCGTCGCCTCGGCGACACTCAAAGACCATCCGGCGCTGAACGGGACGTACGCGGAGTCGACGCATCAGGTCCGCGAGACCCAGAACGTCGCGCTCGCCGTCGCCGTCGACGGAGACGGACTGACGACCGGCGTGATCGACGACGTCGACGAGCGGTCGCTGACCGAGATCGTCGAGGCTCGAACCGACATCGGAGGCGGCGGGGGCGAGACGCAAGGTGCCACGTTCACCCTCGCGAACGCCGCTGGCGTCGAGGCCGACGGTCGCCTGATCAACCCGCCCTGCGTCGCGTCCCTCGAAGTCGACCCGAGCGGAGAGCGGGCGGTCCCGGACGGCGACGGCGTCGACCTCCGCCCGCTCGTGACCGCCGGCCTCACCTACGACTCCCGGGCGGTGTCCTCCGCCGAGGCGGCGGCGTTCCTGGACGGGTTCTTCGAGCGCGCCGAGGCGGCGTCCGAGCTGGTCCTCTCGACGTATCGCGGCCACGAGTAAAAACTCAGAGAAGGGCAGGCTACGGGGCCGACGTGGACCGGCGGCGGTCAGCGCCGGTCCTCGATCGCCGCCTCGTCGCGGTAGAGGACGCCCGCCTCGGCGGCGGCTTCGAGCGCGGCGTCGACGTCCACGAGCCGCGGCCCGTCGGCCACCGGCGCGATCTCGACGGTCGCGTCGACGACCTCGATCTCGCGCTCTCCGTCGGCGCCGACGACGACGTCGGACACCTGGAAGGTCGCGGGCTCGCCCCAGCCGAGCGGTTCGTGCGACGCGACGCCGACCGTGGTCGTCATCCCGGGAGCGACGATCGCCCGGACGCGCCGCGCCGCGTCGTCGGGATCGCCGAGTCGGAGCGCGGCGCCGCCGGGCGCGTCCGGCGCGACCGGGTCGATACAGCCGGCCACGCAGCTGAGGCCGATCTCGGACGGGTGGGCTCGCGAGACGACGCCGCCGAGCAGTTCGGCGGGGTCGATCACCGCGCGCGTCCCGACGAACGACCGGTCGGTGATCTCGACCGCCGCGAGGCCGGTGAGTCGCTTCTCGCCGTTGACGCCGTCGGCCCGCGCCTCCACCGCGCCGTGCCGGTAAGTCGCCGCGCCGGCGTCGACGACGCCGGTCGCCACGACCGCCGCAGCGGCGCCGGCGACGGTGCCGTCGACGGGCGTCGGCACGACGTTGTTCGTCCCCGTCGAGACGCTGACCATCGGCACATCCCCGAGTTCGAGCGCGGCGTCGCGGCTCGTCCCGTCCCCGCCGAGCACCACGACGACGTCCGCCCGATCGCGGAAGTGCGCGGCCGCGCGCCGCGTGTCCGCCGCCGACTCCTCGACCGGCATCTCCACCTGCTCGACCGATAGCCCTGCCGGCGCCTCCGCGACGGCGTGGTCGGCGATCCCGGTCCGGTCCGGCATCAGCTCGACGTCGGGCGGGTCGTCGACGAACGTCAGGCCGTCGAGCACGCACTCGGCGACCCGGCGCTTCGCGTGGTTGTCGACGACGCTCGCGCCGCCCGTGAGGCGGCGGATGTCGCGACCGGCCGCGGGGTTGACGACGAGTCCGACGCGGGCCACGGGGATCAGGCGATCCGCTCGATGGCGTCCCGGACCCCCTCGCCGTCGGGCAGGACTTCCTGTTCCAGCGGCGGACTGAACGGCATGTGTGTGTCGGGCGTGCCGACGCGCTGGATGGGGGCGTCGAGGCTGTAGAACCCGTTCTCCATCACGCGCGTCGCGACCTCGGCGTGGATGCCGTACGAGAGCGGGCTCTCGTCGGCCACCACGAGGCGGCCGGTCTTCCGGACGCTCTCGACGATCGTCTCGGTGTCTAGCGGGTACAGCGACCGCGGGTCGATCACCTCGACGCTCGTCTCGGCGTCGAGGCGCTCGGCCACGTCCAGCGACTCGCCGACGAGGCGCTGGGTCGCCACGACGGTCACGTCCTCGCCCTCGCGCTCCACGTTGGCCTCGCCGATGGGCACCGTGAAGTCCTCGTCGGTCGGCACCTCCCCTTCCTGCTCGTAGATCATCTTGTTCTCGAAGACGAACACGGGGTCGTCGGAGCGGACGGCGGCCTTCGTCAGCCCCTTCGCGCTCGCGGGCGTCCCCGGCGCGACGGCCTTGAGGCCGGGGAAGTGCGCGATCCAGGCGTGGACGGTGCCGGAGTGCTGGCTGGCCGCGCCCATGCCGCCGCCCTCCGTCGTGCGGACGGTGACGGGCATCTCGGTCTTCCCGCCGAACATGTAGCGCATCTTCGCCATCTGGTTCATCGTCTGCTCCATCGAGACGCCCATGAAGTCAGAGAACATGATCTCGACGACCGGCCGCGTCCCGGTCGCCGCCGCACCGGTCGCCGCGCCGACGAAACCGGCCTCGGCGATCGGCGTGTCGCGGACGCGCTCCTCGCCGAACTCCTCGTAGAGACCGCCAGTCACCTCGAGGACGCCACCGAACAGGCCGACGTCCTCGCCCATGACGTACACGTCCTCGTCGCGCTCCATCTCCTCGCGCAGGGCCTGTCGGATCGCCTCGCGGACGGTTCTGGTCTCGGTCTGTTGCTCGAGCTCCGCCTGAGCGGTCATGAGGAATCACCTCCCTTCGCGCCGCCGTCGGCGCGTGGCCTGTTCGCGAACGCTTCGATCTCCGGCACCGGTTCGCCGAACATGTCCTCGTACGCCTCCTCCGGGGCGGGCGGTTCGGCCTCCTGCGCGTACTCGACCGCGTCGGCGATCGTCGCCTCGACCTCAGCCCGCAGGTCCTCGAACTCCTCCTCGGTGAGTTCGCCGCGGTCGATCAGCCGCCCTTTGAACGACTCGATGGCGTCCCGCTGCTTCCACCGCTCGATCTCGTCCTCGTCGCGGTACGGCTGTTCGTCGCCCTCGTAGTGGCCGCGGTACCGGTACGTCTCGGCCTCGATGAACGTCGGCCCGTCGCCGGCACGGGCTCGCTTGCGCGCCTCCTCCACCGCCTCGGCGACTGCCGTCACGTCCATCCCGTCGACCGTCACGCCGGGGATGTCGTACGCCCCCGCGGTGTCGCTGAGGTTGTCGACGTTGTGCTGCTTCTCGACCGGCGTCCCCTCGCCGTACTGGTTGTTCTCGACGAGGAAGATCGCCGGCAGGTCCCACGTGGACGCCAGGTTCACGGCCTCGTGGACCTGTCCCTGCGCGACCGCGCCGTCGCCGAGGAAGCCCAGCGCGACCTCGTCGCGGTCCTGATAGTCGATGGTGAGCGCCGCGCCAGTCGCCATCGGCGGGCCTGCGCCGACGATGCCGTTCGCGCCGAGCATCCCGGACTCGACGTCGGCGATGTGCATCGATCCGCCCTTCCCGTTGCAGTAGCCGTCGCGCTTCCCGAACAGTTCGGCCATCATCAAGTCGGGGTCCAGTCCCTTCGCGATGCAGTGGCCGTGTCCCCGATGGGTGCTGGCGATGTAGTCGTCCGGGTCGAGCGCGGCGCACGCGCCGACTCCGACGGCCTCCTCGCCGATGTAGAGGTGGACGAACCCCGGGATCTCCCCGTCGGCGAAGTACTCGCCGGCCGTCGTGTCGAACTCCCGTATCGTCAGCATCCGACGCAACGCCTCCCGTCGACCCTCCTCTGTCTCTAACGTGTAGTCGGACATGACTCGTTACTTGGTAACAATTAACGCGATAATAATTCTAATGGACGTTCAGGATAGATAACGAACCTTAGAAGTGACACGTCGGCTCGGAGAACGGGAAGTCAGTCGTCGGCGACCGGCGACTCGGGGCGGAACGACCGGCTGATCGACTTCCACTTCCCGGTCGAGAACCGCTGGTAGTTGATCGCCGCCGGCGCGGCCGTCTCCGCGACGAACGAGAGGTAGAGCCCGGCGATACCGAGCGACGAGGTCGCGCCGAGGTACGCCACCGGGATCGCGCAGCCGAACATCCCGATCGCCTGGCTGTAGAACGGCCAGCGGGTGTCGCCGCTTGCGTCCAGCGCGCCCGCGGTCGCGCCCTTGACGGCCTGCGGGAGCGACGCGACGCAGGCCGCGTAGACGAACGCCACCGCGTAGGGGACCGACGGGTCGCCGGCGTCGCCGACGAACGAGACGACGATGGGGTGGGCGAGCGCTCCGACGACCGCCGCCGCGACGGCGTAGGTGGCCGTCGAGAAGCGGACGATGTCGCGGCCGTACGCCTCCGCGGTCCGCTCGTCGCCGCCGCCGAGCTCCTGTCCGACGAGGCTGCTCGCGGCCAGACCGAAGCCCCAGCCGGGCGTGTTCATGATCCCCCAGATCCGCCGGGCGATGACGTACCCGGCGACGACCGTCGGCCCGAACAGCCCGACGATGGCGAGCATGGGGAACTTCGCGACGGTCCACACCGAGTTCCGCCCGACGACCGGCAGCCCGATCCGAACGATGTCGCGGAGCGTCGGTCGGTCGGCGTACCGTCCTCCGAAGTCGACCTGCACCGGGAGGTCGCCGGCGAGGGGGAGTCGCCCGGCTGCGAGGCCGGCGGCGAACGCGGCCGTGACGAGGACGTTCGCCAGCACGGTGCCCATCGCCGCGCCGACCACGCCCATCCCGAGGCCGAAGACGAGGACGGCGTTGATGGCGATGTTCGACAGCGCGCCGCCCGACCGGACCAGCATCGGCGTCCACGCGTCGTCGACGCCGATGTAGATGCGGCTCCCGACGAGGTTCAGTCCGGCGAACGGGACGCCGAACGCGAGCACGCGGAGGTAGTCCGCGCCGTAGGCCACGGTCGCGGGGTCGTCGGTCATCACGCCGATCAGCGGTTCGGGAAATAGGTAGAACGCCCCCGCGACGGGCAGCGTCACCGCGAGCACGACCGCAACGCTCGACCGGATCGCCAGCCCGAGGTCGTCGTACGCCTCGGCGCCGTAGCGCTGGGAGACCAGGGCGATGGTGCCGGCGGCGAACCCGCCGCCCAGCGAGAACGCGAGCCCCCAGTACGGCGTCGCGAAGCCGACCCCTGCGATAGCGACGGGACCCAGCGCTAACCCCACCATCGCCACGTCGACGGCGTTTTTCGACATGCGCGCGATACCGGTGACGATCCGCGGCCACGCCAGGTCCGTCGTCCGGCGCGCCCGCTCGCCGGAGATCAGGCCGACGCGGGCGAGCGCGAGACCGATGTAGAGGATGAGCGCGCGGAACGGGTTCGGCAGACGTCTCACGAATATGTATTTCGAACCGAAACACAAGTACCTTTCAGAAGCGGACGGCTGTGTGACGATGTGACGCGGTCGAAAACGGCGGTTCCGCGGACGTCCTTGCGAACAGGAGAACGTCAGTCAGACTCCCGTCTCGAGCGGCCCGTCCGCTTTCTCCCACTCCGTGAGGCTCCCCTCGTAGAACGCGACGTCCTCGTAGCCGAGATGCCGCAGGACGACGTACGTGTGGCTGATCCGTCGCGCGGTGTTGCAGTAGAGGATTACGCGGCGGTCGGGCGTGACCCCGTACGACCCGAGTATTTCCTCCAGTTCGTCGCGCGGCTTGAGTCCCCGCGTCTCGTCGTCGACGAGTTCCTTCCAGTCGAGGTTGACGGCACCGGGGATGTGGCCGTCCTCGAACTCCCAGTCGTCGCGGGTGTCGACGAGGACGGCGTCCGTGTCGATCGCCGCCTCGACAGCGGCCTGGTCGATGAGGATGGAGTCTTCCGGCGGCGTCGCCGCGTACTCCGTCGGGGCCACCTCGGGTACGTCCGTCGTCGTCTCGTGCTCTAGGTTCCACGCGCTGTAGTCGCCGTCGAGCAGGCGGACGTCGCCGTGGCCGTAGATCTCCGCGGTGACGAGAAAGCGCGCCGCGAACACGCCGTGGGTGTCGTCGTAGGCTACGACGGTGTCGTCGGCCGCGACGCCGGCCTCGCTCATGAGGGCGGCGAAGGCGTCCGCGCCGGGGAGCATCCCCGGCGTCTCCTCGCTCTCGCTCCGGAACTCGTCGAACGGGACGTTCACCGCGCCCGGGACGTGCCCGATCCCGTCGTACTCCCAGGCGTCCCGCACGTCGACGATGGTCACCTCGTCGAGATGGTCGGCCAGCCACTCCCGCGAGACGACGATGTCGTCGGTCATACGCGCCGCTACGGACACCGCGACTTTAGGGTTCCCGGTAGCGTCGGTCCCTAGGTGCGCTCGGAGCTACCCGCAATACTGACCGGCTTTCCGCGGCTGTTAGACGGATGATAACTACGACGTCGCGAACGGTCCGTCTGACGGTCGGTCTGTCCCCTCTCCGGATCGCGGGCCGGGCGCCCGCGAGAACGCCGGCAAGTATCTCCTCGACGACGGGGGCGAGGCGGTACCTGCCGAAGGTGCAGTCTCTATAAGAGATGCGCGAGTAGTCTAGCGCGTATGAGCGAAAGCGACTACGCGAACGACGTGCTCGTATCGGCCGACTGGGTCGAAGAGCACCTCGACGAGTTCCAGAGCGACGACCCCGAGTACCGGCTGGTCGAAGTCGACGTCGACACCGAGGCGTACGACGAGGGCCACGCCCCCGGCGCGATCGGCTTCAACTGGGAGACCCAACTGCAGGACCAGACCCAGCGCGACATCCTCGACAAGGACGACTTCGAGGACCTCCTCGGCAGCCACGGCATCAGCGACGACTCCACCGTCGTCCTGTACGGCGATAACTCCAACTGGTTCGCCGCCTACGCCTACTGGCAGTTCCAGTACTACGGTCACGACGACGTCCGCCTGCTCGACGGCGGCCGCGACTACTGGGTCGAGAACGACTACCCGCTCACGGACGAGGTCCCGGAGTTCTCCGCGGTCGACTACGAGGCGTCCGGCCCGCGCGAGTCCATCCGCGCCTACCGCGACGACGTCGAGAAGGCGATCGACCGCGGCGTCCCGCTCGTCGACGTCCGCTCTCCCGAGGAGTTCAGCGGCGAGGTCCTCGCCCCGCCGGGCCTCCAGGAGACCGCCCAGCGCGGCGGCCACATCCCCGGCGCGAAGAACATCTCGTGGGCCGCTGTTACTAACGACGACGGCACGTTCAAGACCCGCGAAGAACTCACAGAGCTCTACGGCGAGGAAGGCATCGACGGCGAGGGCACGACCGTCGCATACTGCCGCATCGGCGAGCGCTCGTCGGTCGCGTGGTTCGCGCTGCACGAGCTGCTCGGGTACGAAGATACGGTGAACTACGACGGCTCGTGGACCGAGTGGGGCAATCTCGTCGACGCGCCGATCGAGACCGGTAGCGGGGAGTAGTCGGTATCACTGTTTTTTCTGCCTGAATACGGGGGCTCTCGTCCGAATGGGCTCCTGTATCGTACCGATATTGCAGTATATACCGGTGACGTCAGCCGCGGGCAGTAGATGCCCGTTTCCTCCCTCAGAACGAAGTTCATTTTTCACTGCTCCGCTATCCACTAACTAGATGGACGGACAGGACTACGCGTTCTCGGTGCTCCTCCCGACGTATATGAACGACGACGCTGCCGAACTGGAGTCGGCTCTCGAAAGTATTCTACAACAGACGAATAGGCCTGACGAGGTTCTGGTTATCAAAGACGGTCCGGTTCCTACGTCCCTCGAAGAAACAATCGACACCTTCGAGAGGGACTTCCCGTCGATCATCGACTCGATTCAACTCCCAACTAACAAAGGGCTCGGAAATGCGCTCCGGGTCGGTGTCAAAGAAGCTTCCCACGGTATTGTCGCTCGGATGGACGCAGACGATATTTCCGTGCCGACCCGATTCGAGCGCCAGTCTGAATTCCTTGCAACGCATCCCGAAGTCGATATCGTCGGTGGTCAGATCGCCGAGTTCGATGGCGATCCAGAGAATATAGTCGGTCGGAGAGAGGTTCCGACGGAACACGAATCGATCGAATCTATGGCTCGGTTCCGTAGTCCAATGAATCACGGGACAGTGATGTTTCGCAAATCTGCCGTACTAAGTTCGGGGAACTACCGGCCAGTCGACCGCATGGAGGATTACGATCTCTGGATCCGGATGCTGCTTGGCGGTGCCAAGTTCGCGAACCTCCCGGAAGTTCTGGTGAAGGTCCGAGCCGGTGAGTACTTGTACGGACGTAGAGGAGGGCTAGAATACGCACGCGAAGAAGCCCGCACTCAACTCGAGTTCTATCAACAGGGATTCACGTCGCTACCGGTGTTCCTATTCAACGCGACGACGCGGGTCAGTCTACGGCTTGTCCCGAACTCGGTTCGTAGCCTTATTTATCGAACCCTCGCACGATAACCGGGGTAACTACTCTTCCAACATTGTCTCCCAGAGTTCTACGTGATGTACTGCCTGCCGTTGACGGTAGTCCGACATCCGGTCACGGGCCCGTTTGCTTAATTCCACTCGAAGCCCCGGGTTTTCGAGCAACGTTTGGACGCTTTCGGCGATCTCCGTTGGCGTCGGTGGAACGACGATACCAGCGTCGCCGACTGCCTCTGGGATCCCCCCCGTATCGCTGGCGATCACAGGTAGGCCAGCGGCTTCGGCTTCCAGCACTGTCATCGCCAGGGAATCTAAATAACTGACGTATACGAAGATATCTCCGTTCGAAAGCAGATCTGTCACGTCGTCTCTAAAGCCGAGTACTTCTATCCGATCGGCGTATTCGTACGAATCGACAAATTCTTTCAGAGCAGTAAGGCTCTGACCGCCGCCTGCTATGCGATATTTGATATCGTAGTCCGGGAATACGTGCTCTAACGACCGCAACACTGTCTTCACTCCGTTCAGCTTTTCCTCGTAGCGCAGATTCGTTACCGTGAGTAGTTCTAAAGTGTCTGAGTTATCTGTACTGTATTCTGACGAGAAACGACTCACATCGAAAACCGGCTTTGCGTAGCGCCAGTTGGTGAGGGGAAAGTGGGGCTGTAACTGCCTTCGTGATTCCCGACTTACGAAGATAACTCCATCAGCTCGAGAGAACACGAAACCGGCGATTGATTTGATGCCTCGCGATACGAGAGGACCATACTGGCCGTGCGTGTTCAGATAGTCGGCCCAACCCTGGATGTCCAGAACGTGTGGAACGTTCAAAAACTCGCTCGCTAGGCTGGCTACGGCCCCCTTACGTAATGCTTCATCAGTCTGGATGAGATCATATTTGTCCTTTTTCAATGTCGACAATAGATCAATCCCAGCGCCGTCGACTACTTCTGCCGTCACCCTAAAGGACAGATCCTCTATCGTTGTAGCGAGGGATTCTGCATATCTTTGGTGTTGATAGCAGAGAGCAACTGTTGGCACGGTTTACAGGTAGCCTAGATCCTCAAGCCGTCGTTCCATCGCTTCGGTGTCACCTGTTGAAGAGGGGGTCTCGTATCTGGACTCTCCCATCTCATGACCCATATAGGAGACGATTGACGGAGTAACATCGAGATGTGTAGAGATGCCGAAATCAGTGGTTCCCGCCCAAATACCGCTTTTCTCGTCGTGAATGTGTTTCCACTTCCATCGAGGACTGTATTTCATCCCGTGGTCGCTCACGATAAGCACGTCGTCAGGATCGACGTGATCGACGAGCGTTTCCGTGGATCTATCGATGCGTTCGTAAGCCTGCTTTATCCGCTCGTCGCCCTCATCCGTAACGTGAAGCAGACGATCGAGGAGCGTGAATACGGTAAAAATGAGATCGAAATCCCGGTCCTCGGTTAGCCAACTGACTGTTTCCAACCGCTGTTCGTGACACGAAAAGAGGTCGTCGACGTAGTCGTCCCGAAGCCCTCCGTCCTCGAACTTTCGCTGAGGTTCGCCTTCGTAGCGTTCTGTGATTTCCTGCTCTAGGTCCTTCGGTTCGACGGCGACGTCCGGGCTCGGAAACCCACTTATCGTTACGCCATCCGTCGGCTTTGGCGGATGAGTAAGCGGGACAAAGGCGCTCAATGCGTTTGGAACGTAGTGCCAGACGCGCTTGAAAGGGATATCGGCGTTGGTGGGTTGTTTCCCTAGACTGAGACGCCGAAACCAGATCCGGGCAGGGGTATTGAAGAAGTCCCGTGGGACGAGGCCATCTACTGATGCGAGTGCGCGAAGCTGCCAAGGAGATTCGATCATCCCAGAAAGCGTCGCTACACGGTGTTCCCACATTGACAGTCCTGTGGTGATCGTCGTCCACGCGGATCCGCTATCAACTTCACGATCCTGCCAGAACGATTCCGGTTTCAGGATGCCACTTTCATCTAGATCGTCATAAAATGGAAGATCGAAGAGATTGAGATGGGATGCCGTCGCCGCGTCCCATCCGACGACGAGGAGGGTCTTGCTCATAGTGGTCTGGTGTATCTATTCCGATGAGAGAGTTTATGCTATCCGGTTTACCTCTGCATTGTGTCTAAAGACGGTACACCACTTCGGGTTCATTTATACCCCAATGCAGTCAATCGATCGTTTACCGTTTCGGACTCTATTTTTTCCGCATCCTGTTCGGGCTTCGTTTCAACGATTTCTCTTCGCTCGGATGTCGGACAGACATGCCAGGGGACTTGAGTGAGCGCAGAGATATAGATTCCAGATGGATGGCCGTACTCTGTGAGGGGGACAGGCCCGGTCCGCTCGCCCAGCAGTTCTCCGTGATCAGAAGAAATCACAGTCCGTCCGTCAACGGACTTCTGTAGATCTCGCACGGCGGGCAACGCCAACTCAAGGTTCTCTCGATAGGCCCGTTTCAGGGTCTCTTTGCTCACGTCTGTCTCGGCAAGTTCGTTTTTCAGGCTCAGATTCTGTAGCGGGAAGTGTTCTCGGCCGATCGGGCCGATATATGGATAGTGTGGCTGAATGTAGTGGACGAGCAATCGCTTGTTCGGATGACGCCTGTGTGCGCGTATCGCAGCTTCTGTAACGGTTTTGGGTCGGACTGTCCGATACTCCTCATCCCACCCTTCGTTGGCCCAGACGTTTTCCACTGCGTGGAAATCCGGGAGGAGTTGCTCGCGATGGCGATGGAGCATAGGATTGGCCGTTACATACACTGTATCCCAGAGTCGTCGTTCAGATACGTTCGCGACTAGAAACTCGTAGGTGCTGGCGGCGCGTGACTCGACGGATCGGAGTTCTCCAGGTAGTTCGTTGACATCGCTGAACGTATCATATCTACAAGCGTCAAGCAGGGCAAGGGTATCCCAGTCTTTCTCGAAAATGTCGATCCCGGACTCGTTGAACTCCCACTTTCGGCCACGCCGGTAGTAGAGTCTACTGATCTCCCGAACAAGTCGCTTCGGTTCCTGCGCTGCTCGCTTCATCTAGTTCAGGGAATACATGAGACTGTTTGTGACCAGTGGAAACGATCTCCCCATTCTAGCCTGAAGAAGTTAGCGCTGTCTCCTTGGCTGTAGCAGCGAGTCAGTCGGCACCGACGCAGCGATACCGACGAATATACGCCCTTTCAAGGATTTTCCTCTGCTACTTGTGAAGATCGCGTTTATCCATCCAAGCTGGCCCGGATCAGAAGGGACGGGGGCGACGCATAGCGCAACTAAGACCGTCACCGAACTCCGCGACCGGGGCCACGAATTGACCGTCTACTGTCCAGTCCATCCGCCTATACAGAACGACGATATCGAGGATATAGAGCTCCGGACGCTGGAGTCGAGCTGGCTTCCCCAAGGTAATCTCAGGTTGAACCGAGCGATAAAGAAGCAGATACACGAATTCGACTCGTTCGATATCGTCCACAGTTATCTGATGACTGCGATTCCTGCTATGGAGGCGATAGGCAAACAGCACGACGTGGCCACGGTCGTTACCCTCAACGCATACGGTGGAGTATGTCCAAAAAACGACCTCCTCTACAGGGGCATTGAGAACTGTACCAATAAGTCACCGGCCAAGTGTTCTCACTGTATCCTTACGACGAGTCTCGGGCGAAACGAGGGTCGATTACGCCGGGCGGCTAGCCTTTTCGCAAACGATTACTTGGTGCGAAAAGGTGAACGAAATATCGACAAGATCGATGCCTTTCGGGCCCCATCCGGACACGTGAAAGAGAACTACATTACGTTCGGTTTCCCTGAGCGGAAGCTCCACGTCATCCCTCACATGCTTGACGAGCAGTTTTCGATCCCACATGAGAGCGATTTTCAGTCGCCGTATCAGTTGTTATATGTAGGCGCATTAGAAAACCATAAAGGAGTTGATAGACTCGTTCCGACTCTCAAGGCACTACGCGAGAACGAGCAAGCCAGCTATGAATTGACCGTCGTCGGCGATGGTTCTATGCGCGCTGAACTCAAGCGTGAAGTAGAATCGGAGGAGCTAGACGACGTGGTGACGATCAGGGGGTTCGTTCCCAATGGGGAACTCCCTACCGTGTACGCCAATCATGACATCTTCTTGTATCCCGGCCGATGGGACGAACCACTAGCGAGGGTCTACTTGGAAGCGTTAGCAACGGGTACACCAATAGTCTCGACAGAGTACGGAACGATCAAAAGTGTGATCGGTTCCGGCGGTACGACCGCTGAGGGGTCTCCGGAAGATCTCGCAAGAACTGTCGAAGAATTGGTCGATTCAGGTCTTAAAGAATACTCTCGTGGAGCCCACGATCGGGCAGAGCGGTACCGAGCCAAGAACGTTATCGGGGAGATCGAGGGACTATACCAATCACTGTTGAGGGGATAATCCTCTCACCCATCCTAATTCTGGAACAGTACTTCACTCGGGTCCCGACTAGGTTCCGCCGAGTATCTGCTTAAGTAACTCAACGTCTTCTGACTCAATACCGAGGTAGACCAATGTCGCAATAAATGACGCAGTTCCGGCGGCTCCACCGACACCAATGAGTAGATACTGATTTAGATGATATGAGATACCGTGCATGACGGCACCAGCGACGACTCCTGCAAGTATCGGCTTCAGGTATTTCCGGTCGTACGGTAGGTAGTTTTCGAGATACCACACTTCGAATACTCGAATTAAGTTTATGATCACCAGAACAGTTGCCGTTGCCACGGCAGCGCCAATGAAACCGAAATTCGTGATCAGAACGTAGTTCAAAAACACGTTGAAGACGCCCGATGAGATCTGGTTAAAGAGAGTTAGGTATTGGTGATCCGACATCATCAGGACATATCCGCTCGGCCCAACGGCACAGTTTGTCAACTGAGCTAGAACGAAAAGTACGAGTACAAGATCGCCCTGAACGAATTTCTCGCCGAAGACTGTAAGAATAGAAGGAGCATAAACAACTGCAGCGATAGCAGGCAACAGCGCGATCGTAAATGTCATCCGTGTGACGCTCGCATACACCGATTCTAACTCACTATGCTGACCGTTATGATAGAGCCGAGATGCGATCGAAGGAAAAAGTTGATTAAATCCCGCCAACGGAAGCGAGAGGATACTAGAAACCGCAACGGCTACGTTATAAATTCCAACTGCCGAACTAGAGAGAAAGAATCCGACCATCAGTATGTCTACCCTGTTATAGAGGAAATTCCCGATCTGATTGAAAGTTAACGGAAGTGAGAAGTCATAGTACCGTTTTATCTCCGCTTTAGTTGGATGAGCGGGCTTTCCGAGCGTCGTTTTTGATTTAAGGACCGCTAACGCGACTGTCATAGTCACGAAACTACTCACCACGAGGGCGGCTACGACCCCGTATATGGAAGCGCCCAGCACCACTGCACCACCGAGGAAGAGAAGCCGAAAGAGAGGTCTGGCGACCGAAGACACCCCTACGTTGTAGTCCATCCGTTCTATACCCTTGAAGATCGCAAACGTGATCATCGCTATCGTATTAAAAGGAATAACGATAGCCGTGATCCGAAGAACGCCGACGAAAACGGGGTCTTCTAACGTGTACGCCGAGATAATCGGCGCAGAAACGTAGACTAATACGGCAATAACCGAACTTGAAATTATCGATGTTCCGTAAGCGATTGTCACAATTGCTTGTCGCTTTTTCGGCTGATCTTCGTATTCTGGAACAAATCTCAATATCGACTTATCCCCACCTAACCGAGTAAAAACAGTAAATAAAGAGAAAACGACGTTCAGATAGGCGTATATTCCGTAAAGGCTCACTCCGAGGAATCTTGTCAAGAGAATATTCGTGATCAGACGGACAGCGTTACTGAACCCCTTTCCGAGAAGAAATAGGCCTGCTCCATGAACGACGGAAGCAAGCGACGCAAGACTACTGTCTTCGTCACGGTCGTCTACCATCTGCTATCAGGACGTGGTTTGATTTCCGAGTATGGTGTTTATCGTTTCCGATAGCAGATTTTCCGCGGTCGGTCGACGCGGATGTACACTGTGGAAAATTGCTATAGGGGCCCGTTCACCGTCGGGTTTTTACCCTGAAGGACCCAGGGGTTTCGTATAAATGACGACGAACCTCGGGGTAAAAGGTCTCCGGTCGTTGCCGATATCTGTTCAGAACCAGGTCTATCTACCCATTTGGAACACCCTCACTTCAAGACGACCGATAGGAACGAATGTCTTTGATCTCGACTGGGACCTTCTCATCATTCTAGATACGTGTAGGGTAGACGAATTACGACGCAGTGCCAGAAAACGCCCCTGGCTCGGAAACGTAGGAGAGATCCGATCCGTCGGTAGTATGTCTGCGGAATGGATGCTAAATACGTTCACCCAGCATCAGGCAGACAAGATCGGTGAAACGGCGTTCGTATCGGGGAACATCTGGTCGCATCGAATCTTCGAGGAACAGTTCCATGAGCATACTGACCACGGATATGATATGGTCCACTGTGGGATCCCTAAGTGGGATCCCGTTTCTGCGGAAACCTTTGCACACTACGAGACGGTCTCGGCAGTTGCAAACCAAAACGACCCGTTACATCCTAAGAACGATGCCATCCCCCACGTCCTCACGGACCGAACGATCGCTGTCGCACGCGAACACGATTTCGATCGTCTCATCGTGCATTATACGTTACCTCATCTGACGTTCATCGCCGACGCGTTAGATTGGTCATCCGGCGAATTGACGATGATGGAGCTGATGAACGGTCCAGAACCAGTCCGAGATCTCCGTCCTGCAGAGGTCTCGTACGATCCCGCCAGGCAGGGCAAGGTGAAAACTGAGACCGTCAGGAAACACTATCGAGGAAACCTGCAACTTGCGCTGGACTACGTCGAGATCCTGCTCCAAAATATCGATGCGGAACAAACTATCATCAGTGCAGACCATGGTGAGGCACTCGGTGAGTTAGGTGTCTGGGGACATCCGTTCGGGTATCCCTTTTCTCCAGTCAAAACAGTCCCGTGGGCCTCAACGACGGCAACTGACGAAGGAACATATGACCCCTGCTACGATTCACTCGAACGTATGCCGACGGAGTCGGAACGTGAAGAGTTCCTAAAAGCGATGGGGTACTTATAGTGGGTACTGTGATTCTCCATACCATTTTAGAATACAGTCAAGATCGAGACAAACAAGATAATACTGTACCGGAGGTCAGGATCTGATAATGGGCGAAATACTCTCTAAAATCGAAACAGCGAGCGATCCCAGGACTGTCGCGTCGTATTTCCGTCCAAGGCTCGTCAGCTACACCCTCGGATACGCAACCATGCAGTATAGATTACGGAACTTATCTAAGCAGATTAAGAAGGTACGTGATTTAGAACAGAAGTCGGAGTGGTTACTAATCGTCCTTGATGCGTGTCGATTCGACCGGTTTGACAAGATGTTCGATACATTCTTCGAGGGATCGGTCGAACCAATTGCCTCCGCAGGATACAATACGTTCGAATACGTGCGGAAAGTTTGGCCAGATCAACATAATATAACCTACGTTACCGGTGCGGCCCCGATCAACGCGAGCAAGTTCGAAATCAGTGACGAGATGGAACTGCAAGGGATCAGCGCGAAGAACGAACGCTTGAAACAGCGATATCAGGATTACCGACCGGCCGATCACATCGAAGATATCGTTGAAGTATGGCGATCTGAGTGGGACGAAGAACTGGGGGTTTGTCCTCCGGAGCCAGTCACGAGAACGGCTATTGAGGAGGCAGAGTCAGAGAATCAGATTGTCGCCCACTATTTCCAGCCGCATGTTCCTTATATCGGCGATGAGCGAGCTTTGACCGACCTCGATAACATCGATGAACGATTGCGAGGTGGGGCAATCGGGCACGGAATATGGAGTCGTGCCCGAAACGGTGATATCGATAGGGACCGCCTGCTTGAATTGTACGATTCTAACCTCAAGAGGGCTCTCGAAAACGTGTGTCACCTGATCGAAAACACCAACTTCGACTCTGTCGCTATCATGGGCGACCACGGTGAAGCTCTCGGCGAGTACGGAATTTACGGTCATCCGGAGCGTCCGCATCCTTATACGCGGGAGGTTCCTTGGGCAGTGATCGACTCCGTGAAAGAAGCGCCTGAACTAGATTATGATCGAACGGACTCGGAAGCATCCGACGTTGAACCGACGGTACAGGACCGTCTCGAGACTCTCGGTTATATTTAGATATGCTCAGTCTTCATCTGAGATATTCTACTAATAACGGATGTGATTTTCCATGACTCTAGCTGAAGAGGCGACTGTAAGCGTCATTATTCCATATTGTGCAGACTATACTCCGGAATCAATGCTCGAAGACGCTATTCGATCGGCCGAGGCCCAGTCGGTTGCGACGGAAATAATCGTCGTTGAAGACGAGGACAAGCGGGGGCCCGGATGGGCGAGAAACGAAGGAATTCGAAGGGCTGAGACGCGGTTTATCGCTTTTCTAGACTCGGACGACCTCTGGAACCCAGGCAAACTAAAACGACAACTAAAGAAATTGGAGCAAGAAGACGTCGGTCTGTGCGTGGAGGGAGACACGGAAATGGAAAGAGACGAGTTCGTGCGCGAGTTGCTGTTTGGTTCTATTCGGTCACTGACCTCCTCAATACTTATTGATACGAAGAAGGTCCAGCCATCATTCTCAACGGATTTGAAGCGATTTGAGGACCACTTGTTCCTTATCGAGGCGGCCACAGCTGCAGGAATCTGCTTTGTCGATAATATTGTAACTATCCGTAAACATGACGAAGGTCTGTCTGCCGCTGGTTCGACAGTAATCCTCTCCAATGCCCGTCTCCACTTAGCAGACGAATTGGAATCGATCCCGGCTGCGAGTCATCTCGCGCCGAAGTGCAGACAGGTCGCATACTATATACGAGGCCGACAATTACAGCGGGATTCTGCTTACCTACGGAGTCTCCCCTGGCTTTTCCGTGCTGCGGACGCTCGCCTAGGAGTGAAACCGATCGCTGCGATACTGTTAATTCCCTGGTTCCTCGTTCGTGATGTCGCTATCCGAGTACGTTCTACTCTCGACTGATGTAATGTATTCGGAGCCGATGATCATCCCGGAGAGAATCCAGAGGCCTGCATTACCCATTGTGAACCGCTGCATCACTACCCAGAACCCGTAGGCGTGGATCGCAATAAGGCTGATCATCAGGCACATCCAGAGATGATGTTCCTCACCGTGGGTCCGATATGTACGACGCACTGCTATCATGAAGACTGACAATATACTCACTAGATAGGCACTCAAACCAACTATCCCGGTAGCAGCGAGATGAGAAAGGAGCATGTTGTGGATTTCCATCTCCGACGGAAGCCCGTACCGCGTAGCTATTAGTGAAAAGTTGTATCCTCCAATTCCGAATAGAGGGTGAAGTAATCCGAGATCGAAAGCCGCTATGTACTGCTGCAGGCGGATGCCAAGAGTATTGAGTTCGATCCCGGGAACCTGTTTCACGACGGTGATTAGCAGTTCCTGCGATTCGGAGACGACTTCGTTTCCCGCTTCACTGCCGGACGAGTTAGTAGATGAACTACCGGTCGTCGACCCGTTTTCTATCTCGGTCTCTGGAGTGCCCTCGATCGATTCGTCTGCTTGCTTTGGATCTCCGGCAAACCGTTTAGCGTACAGGACGACGCTCGCTCCGATACCGTATAGAGACCAGATCGTGCCTTGGAATACGTTTTTCTTTTTCACCATAATAGATGATAATAGAAACCCTCCACCAGTAAGTATCATAGTTAAAATAGATGCCATCCATCCAGCATCCGTTTCCCCGATCCTGATGAGGAATTGTATCGCCGAGATACAGACTACGCTTCCAAGTGCGAGGTATCGAGAACTGTACACAGTCAGATAGACGAGGCAGGGGAGTAGAAGTAAGGCTAATGCAATCAGTTCTCTACCGTTGCCGACGAACCCTCCGGCGTAGAGGCCTGCCGTGAACGTCAGAGGCCCGACAGCGAAGTCGGAGAGTATTGCTCCGTCGGCATCCCCGAGGTACGTCAGTCCGAGAGTGTGGCCGAGAACCGCTTCACCGACTGCGTACCAGAGGTTGCCGATGATACTGAGGGAAAACGGATATAGGGCGACGTGAAGGTTCGTTCGTACGATCACAAACGCCGACAGAATGCAAAGGAAGAGGTAGCGCGACTGTTGAATGGCGAAAACTGTAGCTGCAAGCCGCGATGGTCCGATCCCTACTGCCGCAGCGACGAAAGACCAGAGAACGAAGAAGGCCATTCCGAGGAGAGCTGCAAGTCCGAGTTTCGAATCTCTGATCCGGACGTCGGCGTTACAGCCGTCATAGAGAAGGAGTATAAAAACCGCGACCCCGAGCAGGTCGACGATGTAGAGACTCAGGCTTCCCGAACCCGGGGGATTGAGAATCGGTATATTTGCCCGGAAAATAGAGAAGACGAAAAACGCACAAATAAGCCCTTCCGCCAGTTCACCGTTCTGATAGCAATAGTACACGTACCCAAGAACTATCACCGGAAATACTACTAACAACGGAAGCCCCACTCCGCGGACCAGCAAGGGTAGAAGGAGGACTAAACTAGCGACGAGCAGCGCTGATAGACGTACGACAGAACGGCTCCGAATCTTGTTTACATCATTGATATCATCTCGAACTTCGGCTGCAAAATCCCGAAATGATCCGCTATATGAGACGATGGGAGGCACAGTATAGTAGAATCATTCATCCTCTGTATAAGAGCATTCTGCCTTCTGCTATCCCCGACATCGGCGCCTAGCCCGTGTTTATGCGCAGGATCTTGTACTACAATGTATCAGGTGTTACTCAGGGAATCCATCTTATATTTATACAAAATACATTATACGACGGATCATAAGTCCCTCAACTATAACGCTCGGAAGCTACCGCACCAGTGGCTTGGATTAAAATCAGCCACACCTGCCGAATCACGATCTTCAGATCGAACCAGAACGTCTGCCGGCGGATGTACTGAATGTCCCACTTCAGTTTCGCTTCCGGATCCGTACTTTTCGCTCCGTTTATCTGCGCAAGCCCCGTCAATCCCGGCTTCACGAACCACCGTTTTCGCCACATGCGCGACGACTCCTCGAGCAACGCTTCTTCGTCTGTCCACACCGCTCGCGGGCCGACGACGCTCATCCGGCCGGTGAGGATGGTCCAGAGTTGGGGGATCTCGTCGAGGTGCGTCTTCCGCAGTACTCGACCGACTCGCGTCACGCGGTTGTTCTCCTCGTCCTCCACGGGTTCTGCCGACTCCCCTTCTGGCACCATCGTCCGAAACTTGTACACCGGGAACGTCTCTCCCAGTACCGCAGTCCGCTCCTGCTTGTACAGCACCGGCCCGCGACTATCCAGTTTGATAGCGACGGCGATCACCAACATCGCAGGCAGCCACGCAAGCAACCCCACCGCGGCGAAACAGACGTCGAAGACCCGCTTGAACGCGTAGTCCTGCCAGTCCCAGGGCTCTACTTCCACGTCCACCAGCGGCCCCACGCTACTGTCGGGCGTCAGCACGGAGTCCGTGTAGTCCCGGTGGACCTTCGCGGCGACGCCGTGCTCGTAGCAGGCGTCCAGCGCGCCGAAGAACTCGCCGCGGTCGGCCTCACCGAACGCGAGGACCACCGTGTCCACGTCGTACTCCACGAGCACGTCCTCGACGCGGGACAGGCCGCCGAGGTGATCGAGGTCCTCCAGTCCGGTGACGTCGCCGCCGTCAGCGATGATTTGGTGCGGGTCCGCCACGGGTAGCGCCCCTGTGGGGCAGAGGAACCCGAGCAACTGGCCCTCTACCGCGTCTCGGACGCTGCGCATCTGCGCGAGGTCGTCACCGACGATGATCGTCCGTTCCATCGTGCCGTTCACGGGCCGTCGGATCGCGACGAACCAGGCCGGCAACACGAAGACCAGCATCGCGGTCAGCATCACCAGCGTCGCGCGCGGCAGGCGGTGGGACCACTGAAAGTACCCGAGCGTCGCGAGCGCGAGGCCGCTCACCATCACGCGCTTCTGGGTCAGAAACACGGCGTCGAGGATGCGCCGCGGCCGTGGCTTGTACATCGGGACGAGCGCTGCGATGGTGAAGAAGACGGCCATCGAGAGCGCTCGACGCAGGTCTCGCCCCTCGAGCACTGTTACGTCCAGGCGATTGAACACCGGCACGTACGTCGTGAAGAGGTACTGCGGGACGGCATGGTTCGCGACGAGGACGGCGAGCGCGGTCAGCGCCGCGACTCCGACGACCGCGAGCGTCCGGTACCGCCATCCCGTCGTCATTACAGGTTGGACAATCGCGGGCGGACATAAGGACTGCGTTATCGTATGAAAGAAAAGGAACACTTCACCGGCTCCATCTCGGCAAGCACAATCGCATTCCCACCTCGCACTCCTAGCGCCTAGTAGAACGTTTCATTCTGCAGTAGCCGACCGACCAGCCCACAGGCGAGAAGGAAGGGGCCGGAGACTTTCGAAGCCGTCCCCGCTGCAGCGGTTCACATTCGTCGCCAAGCCCTGCCCGTGACGATGCTTACAAACGACTCCCCTTCCAACCACTGCGCATGAACGCCGACGACTTCCTCGACCGGATCCGCGACGAGAACGAGACCGCGCTCTCCCGCCTGGGCTCCTCGAAAGCGCTGTACGCGCTCACGGACGGCGAGATGGAGGCCGACGCCGTCCTCACAGCGGCCGCTGACGGCGCCCACGCCGCCGCCGAGACGTTCGAGGAGTGGGCCGGCGAGTCGGATATCGACGGGTTCGACGAGGTCGCCGCCGCGGAGCACGACCACTACGAGACGCTCGCCGGGAAACTCGACGACCACGAGGCGGGCGGGACGCCCGCGATACAGGTGTACCTCCGTGGCCTCGACGGCGATGTCGCCCGCGTCGCGGGCGGCCTGATCGGCGCGGCGCTCGCCGAGAAGAAGCGCGCGACGCAGATGTCGGGCTTCTTCACGGGCGAGGCCGATCCGCAGACGGCGTCACTGTTCCGTGGTTACGGCTCCGATCTGGAGGACCGATGGAGCGGCGGCCTCGACGCGCTCGAAGAGGTGTGCGAGTCGGACGACGACCGGGAGCGCGCCACGGAAGCGGCGAGCGGCGCTATCCAGGCGGCGTACGACGACTACGTCGAGAAGTTAGAGGCGATGGGCGTCAATCCGAAGCCGGTCTGTTAGCGTTCTCGACTGCGTCACACGCCCTCGATCGTCTCGCGGAAGGCGTGGACGCGCTCTATCGCCTCCTCGACGTTCTCCCGGACGGTTTCGTTCTCGCCGCTCGCGGCGTCGTCGACGATGCGCTCGTGACGCGCCAGGCGGCCGTGGTCGGGGTCGCGGTCGGCGGACGCGAGATCGGCGAACTCGTCGGCCTGTTCGCCGAGTCGCTCCCGCGCTTCCGCGTCGTCGGCCGCCTCGCTCGCCTCGCGCAGGAGTTCGCTCGCTCGCTGAAGTTCCTCTCTGCTCATAGTCGAAACCACGCGAAAGCGTCGTAAAGAACTTTTACGGAACGCGTCGGCTTCTGCCGGAGCGTTCGTCAGGCGGTGACCCGCCGCCGGCGGACGTGTTCGTTCAGGAGGCCGTACGTGCCGCTGCCGACCATGACGGTCGCGCCCAGCGCGGTCGTCACGAGACCGAGCCCCGGGTTCGCGTTCGCCGAGATCGTGAGGACGGTGCGGGCGATGACGGCGGCGGTCAGGAGGCCGACGCCGATGAGGAGGGCACGCGTCCGGATCCGCCAGCCCCACGCCAGTATCCCGGCGGTGGCGACGAGTCCGAGCGCGACGGTGGCCCAGCCGAGGTAGCCGTCGGCCAGGCCGGACGCGGAGACGCGCCCGAGTCCCGTCGTCACCCAGGGGAGGACTGCGCTCAGGACGACGGTCAGGGACCCCGTCATCCCGATCTTTTCCGAGCGGGTGAACCGTAGATTAACCATGGGATCCGTATCGACTACACCGTCGGCCATAAGTGTTGCCGTACTGAAATATATGATCACGGTTCCCATGGGAACGTTGGGCACAGGACTCCTCTCGCCGCCGCGACCGAGCGCGTAAAGTGACTCCGACCCCTACCGCGACTACTGTGAGCGACGCCAACTCCGGTCCGCTCTCCCCGGACCGTCCCGACCAGGAACGACCGTTTCGCGTCGACGCGCCGTTCGACCCGGCCGGCGACCAGCCCGAGGCCATCGAGCAGCTGGCCGAGGGCTACCGGCAGGGGATGGACGAACAGACCCTGCTCGGCGTGACTGGCTCGGGCAAGACCAACACCGTCTCGTGGGTGATAGAGGAGATACAGAAGCCGACCCTCGTGATCGCCCACAACAAGACGCTCGCGGCGCAGTTGTACGAGGAGTTCCGGAACCTCTTCCCTGACAACGCCGTCGAGTACTTCGTCTCCTACTACGACTACTACCAGCCCGAGGCCTACGTCGAGCAGACGGACACGTTCATCGACAAGGACGCCTCGATCAACGACGAGATCGACCGCCTGCGCCACTCGGCGACGCGGTCGCTTCTGACCCGCGACGACGTCATCGTCGTCGCCTCGGTGTCGGCCATCTACGGCCTCGGCGACCCGTCGAACTACGTCGACATGTCGATGCGGCTCGAAGTGGGCCAGACGATCGACCGCGACGAGCTGCTCGGCCAGCTGGTCGACCTGAACTACGAGCGCAACGACGTCGACTTCACGCAGGGCACGTTCCGGGTGCGCGGCGACACCGTCGAGATATACCCGATGTACGGCCGCTACGCCGTCCGCGTGGAGTTCTGGGGCGACGATATCGACCGCATGGTGAAGATCGACCCGCTGGAAGGCGAGGTAAAAAGCGAGGAGCCCGCGGTGCTCGTCCACCCGGCGGAGCACTACTCCATCCCAGAGCAGCGGCTGCAGAACGCGATGGACGAGATCCGAGAGGACATGCACGACCGGGTGTCGTACTTCGAGCGCAAGGGCGACATGATCGCCGCCCAGCGCATCGAGGAGCGCACCACGTTCGACCTGGAGATGCTGCAGGAGACGGGCTACTGCTCGGGCATCGAGAACTACTCCGTCTACCTCGGCGACCGCGAACCGGGCGACCCGCCGTACACCCTGCTCGACTACTTCCCCGACGACTTCCTCACCGTCATCGACGAGTCCCACCAGACGCTCCCGCAGATCAAGGGGCAGTACGAGGGCGACAAGTCCCGGAAGGACTCGCTGGTCGAGAACGGCTTCCGGCTCCCGACGGCGTACGACAACCGCCCGCTCACCTTCGACGAGTTTCAGGACCGGGTCGACCGGACGCTGTACGTCTCCGCGACGCCCGGCGACTACGAGCGCGAGCACTCCGATCGGATCGTCGAGCAGATCGTCCGCCCGACCCACCTGGTTGACCCGAAGGTCGAGGTCGCGGAGGCGACGGGGCAGGTCGACGACCTCATGGACCGCATCGACGACCGCGTCGAGCGCGACGAGCGCGTGCTCGTCACGACGCTCACCAAGCGCATGGCCGAGGATCTCACGGAGTACTTCGAGGAGGCGGGCATCGACGTGGCGTACATGCACGACGAGACGGACACGCTCGAGCGCCACGAGCTCATCCGCTCGCTGCGGCTCGGCGAGATCGACGTGCTCGTCGGCATCAACCTGCTCCGCGAGGGGCTGGACATCCCCGAGGTGAGCCTCGTCGCCATCCTCGACGCGGACCAGGAGGGGTTCCTCCGCTCGGAGACCACGCTCGTCCAGACGATGGGGCGGGCCGCCCGCAACGTCAACGGCGAAGTGGTGCTGTACGCCGACGAGCGGTCGTCGGCGATGGAGGCGGCGATCGAGGAGACACAGCGCCGCCGGCGGATCCAGCAGGAGTACAACGAGGAGCACGGCTTCGAGGCGACGACCATCGAGAAGGAGGTCGGCGAGACGAACCTGCCCGGCTCCCAGACCGACACCAGCGACGTCGCCGGCGACGGGCCGAGCGACGCCGACGAGGCCGCCCGCCGGATCGAGCAGCTGGAGGAGCGCATGGGCGAGGCCGCCGACAACCTGGAGTTCGAACTCGCGGCGGACATCCGCGACCGCATCCGCGAACTCCGTCAGGAGTTCGACCTCGCGGGGGAGGACGACGACGGCGTCGCGCCGGAGATCGACCCCGAGTTCTGACGGTCGATCCCGCGGGCGATTTACTCGTCGGGGCGCTCTCGGTCGTGTTCCAGCGGCTCGTCGGACGGGTACGTGATGAGGTTCTGCCTGCCGATCGTGATCTTCCTGATATCCCCGTCGTCCTCCATCCGGGAGAGGAGCCGGCTGACCTTCGACTTCGACCACTCGGTCCGGTCGACGACGTCGCTCTGTGGGAGGCGGCCGTCATACTCGTCGAGCATCCGGAGGACGCGAGCTTCCTCGGTGATCAGCGTCGGCGACGCCGACTCGCCGGCCCCTGTCGGCCCTCCGGAGCCCTCGTCCGCGTCGGAGACGGAGCCCGGGCGGTCGCTCGATTCGGCGTCCGCTTCCCCGTCGGACCCCGAACCGCCGACCGCTCGGAGTCGTTCGAGTCCGTCGCCGAGGCCGCGGTCGCCGAGACTACCGACCCGCCAGACCGCCGCGGCGACGCCTCCCAGCAGGGCGATCGCGTACGCTAGCGGCGTCAGGGCGCTGTTCGGCGCCGCCCAGAGCGCGACCTCGGTGCCGTCGCGTACGAAGTCGCCGTCGGTGTCGGGATCCGTCGGGTCGGTGCCGTGCTCGTCGACCTCCTCGCTATCGGTGAGGCCGTCGCCGTCGGTGTCCGGGACCTTCGGATCGGTGTCGTACTCGTCGACCTCCTCGCTATCGGTGAGGCCGTCGCCGTCGGTGTCGACGGCCGTCGGGTCGGTCCCGTAGTTGCGAACTTCTTCCCGGTCGGTGAGGCCGTCGCCGTCGGTGTCCGATTTCGTCGGGTCGGTGCCGTGTTCGTTGACCTCCGCCGCGTCCGTGAGGCCGTCGAGGTCGGTGTCTGCGACCGTCGGGTCGGTCCCGCGATTGATCTCCTCGCCGTCGCGGAGGCCGTCGTCGTCGCTGTCCACGGCGGTCGGGCTGGTCCCGTACTCGTGTACCTCCTCGCCGTCGCGGAGGCCGTCGTCGTCCGTGTCGGCCTCGGAGACGTTGGTTCCGAGTTCGACCTCGTGGGCGTTCGTCAGCCGGTCGCTGTCGAGGTCGCCGTCCTTTTCGAGGATCTGGACCGGAACCTCCTGTCGGTCGTGGAGCGCGCTCTCCTCGAAGTCCGACCCCGCCTCCCAGACGGACACCACCGCCGTTCGGCGGCCGGTCGCGTTCTCGGGGACCTCCTCGACCGGCACCGTGACCGTCACGTCCTCCTCGCCGACGCTCGCCTCTCGACAGGCGAGGGTGCGCACCGACTCGCTCTCGTCGTCGGCGACGCCGACGCAGACCCGCACGCGTGACGAGGAGTTTCTCACCCACATCGACTCCGAGAGCGTCACGTTGACGGCGTGGGGCTCGGACCGCCACAGCCGAACGGAGTCGCCCGGCGATTCGACGACGCCCTCGCCGGAGTACGACGTCTCCGTTATCGTGACTACCGGCCCGCCTGCCGCGGCCGCGCTGGCGGGGGAGAGGAGAAACGACAGGGCGAGGAGGGCAACGGCGAGTGTCCTACGTTCCATACGGATCGTCGATCGTTATCGAGTAGCCGTACTTCGGTCTCCACCGTTAATCTTTCCTCTGTGAAAAGACAACTGAACAACACTACGACTCGCCGGGACCGCCCCGACCGCGAAACGGCGGGCCCGTAACCGCGTCGAACTGACGTGGCAGTTCGCGTGGTGGTCGGACGTACCGCGGACCCTGCTCCCCTCATCTCTCCGCGACGGTCAGGAACGGACTTTCCCTTTCTCCACCGTTCGGTAGCGACCCTTTGATCCCGGATCGAAGCCCCGTCAACGCCGGCGGATTAACTGTAGCTGTAATTCGAACCGGCGCCCCGTCGAGAAACCAGAACCGTTGTCGAGGCCGCCATATGGCGCGAAAACGGGGTTTGAAACGTTTGAACGGTCTCCCCCGCCCGCTAGAATTTACTGCAACAGTATGCAACTGACGCTACTGGTTTGTGAGTTTATTACTCCCCCGGAGAATGCACTGGTCGACGACAATGAGCACGATCGAAGCCTCCGCCGACGAACCGACGAGAGAGGAGCCGTCCGACAGCGACGACGCCCCGACCCTCACGGTGGACGACGTCTTCCACCTCCTCCAGGACGGGCGCCGGCGGAACGTCCTCCGGTGCCTGCAGGGAGAGGACGGGGCCGTGCGGGTGGACGATGTCGCGGAGCGGGTGGCCGCGCGGGAATGCGACACGACGGTCCGGGCGTTGCCGCCCGAGGAGCGCGAGCGCGTCTACGTCTCGCTGTATCACTCTCACCTCCCGAAGCTCGACGATGCGGGCGTCGTCGAGTACGACGAGAGTGCCGAGACGGTCGAGCGCACCCCGCTCGCGGACCGCCTCGACCACTATCTCCCGTCTGTCGAATCCGGCGACGAAGCGGACGACGCCGCGCGCGGCTGGGACGGCCGCTACCTCGGCGTGTCGGGGTTCTGCGCCGCCCTCCTCGTCGGGGTGGCCTTCGATATTGCACCGTTAGCGAACGTCTCCGGCGTCGCGCTCTCGGCGGTCGTCCTGGTGCTGTTCACGGCGGTGACGGCGACGAAAATCGCGACGACGTGACGGGGGCGACCGGGGCCGCTACCCGAGGAGGTAGCGGAGCTTCGGCCGCTGCTTCACGAACTCGGTCTCCTCGAGGTAGGCGTCCACGCCGAGGAGCCGGCCCGCGGCGAACACGCCGACGACCACGAACAGCAGGAGGCCGAGCAGGTCGCCGTTCACGTAGCCGTGGGCCCAGTCGGCGTTCCCGAGGTAGAACAGGGTCATGAGGACCCCGCCGAAGAACGCCGCCAGCCGGGTGAACGCTCCTAGGATCAGCCCCAGGCCGATGAGGAACTCGCCGACCGGGATCATGACGTTCGTGAGCTCCAGCAGCCACGGCGTCTCGGCCACCAGCGCGAACAGCCCGGCGATCGGGCTGCCGTCGGCGTTCGCCAGGTAGCCCCCGGCGTCGAACGGCTCGCCCGCGACGAAGCCGAACTTCCCCCAGCCGGCGTGGAGGAACCAGTACCCCACGACGAGCCGGACCAGCACGGTCACGTAGCCGGCGACCGACCCGGCGTACTCGAACTCTTCCTCTCGACCCATCCACTCGACGGTGGCTTCGTTAGTCGCCATTATTGGTCACCTTACGGTTGAGAGTTGGCGACGAACGGACTTCAACCGGTGAGACGATTCCCAGACGGTGAGAACATGTTCCCCCGCGGTCTCAAGCGGGGGACGGTCGCGGGGTCAGTCGTCCCCGGCCGTTCCGCGGTCGGCGCCCGCCCCGTCGAACGGCTTGGCGGGCACGTCCTTCCGACTCGCGTCGAGTTCGGAGAGCCCGTAGACGAGACCGATCAGCACGACCGCGCATACGGGCAGGAAGACGGCCGGCCCGAGGCCGGTGACGCCGTAGATGAGGTACGCGAGCGTCGCGACGGAGATGACGGTGACGGCGTAGTACATCTGCGTGCGGACGTGGTCGATGTGGTCCGACCCGGCGAACGTCGACGAGAGGATGGTCGTGTCGGAGATCGGCGAGCAGTGGTCGCCGAAGATCGACCCGCTGAACACCGCGCCGACGGCGACGGCGACCATCTCGGGGTTCTGGTTGCCGATCGACCACGCCAGCGGCACGGCGACGGGCGTGACGAGCGCCATGGTCCCCCACGAGGTCCCGATCGAGAACGAGATGAACGCCGCGGCAAACAGGATGACGATGGGGAGGAGCGTCGGCGTGACGATCCCCTCGGCGATGCCGGTGACGTAGTCGCCCGTGCCGAGGGCGGAGGCGACCGACCCGATCGACCACGCCAGCACGAGGATGCTGACCGCGTGCAGCATGATGCCGAAGCCGTCGAGCACGGTCTCCATCCCCTCCTCTAGGTCGATGTGGTCGTCGATCAGGCCGAGCGTGAGCGCGGTCGCCACCATGCCGAACGACCCCCAGACGAGCGCGCCGGTGAAGTCGGCGTTCTCAGCGATGCCGAGGGCTATCTCGCCGCCGTCCATCGGTGCCTGTCCGAGAAGCGCCTCGCCGAAGGTGAACGTTCCCTCGACGGCGTCGGACCCCATGAATCCGGTCCATCCGGTGTAAGCCGCGCCGCCGAGCACGACGACGACGAGGACGAGTACCGGGAAGACGAACGTCCGCAGGCGGGGGTCGTCAGTCACGGGGTCGCCCAGGTCCTCCTTCATGCTCTGGAGCGGATTGGCGTCCTCCCGCGTCACGTTGCCCGTCCTGCGGGCGCGGGTCTCCGCGTCCAGCATCTCGCCGAAGTCACGCTGGGTGACGACGACGATGCCGACCATCAACACGGCGAGCAGGCAGTAGACGTTGAACGGGATCGACCAGAGGAACGTGGCCACGGCCGACGGCGTCTCGCCCTGGATGCCCATCTCCTCGTACGCGCTCGCGACGAGGCCGATCTGGAACGCGACCCACGAGGAGATGCCGAACGTCGCGACGGGGGCGGCCGTCGAGTCGAGGATGTACGCCAGCTTCTCCCGGGACATCCGCATGTTGTCGGCCATGTCCTTCATCGCCGACCCGACGATGGCGGTGTTGGCGTAGTCGTCGAAGAACCACACCATCCCGAACAGCCACGTGACGACCCCCACCCGGCGGTGGGAGTCCACTTTCGACCGGGCGAACTGGGCGACGGCGAGCGACCCCCCGAGCCGCCAGAGCAGGGCTATCCCCGCGCCGAGCAGGAAGGTGAAGATGATGATCTTCGCCTGGAACGTGCTCTCCCCGACGGCGCTGACAATCCAGTCGAACGCCTCGACGACGCCGGTGAACGGTACCGCGGCGTACTCGACGACGGTGTCGGCCGCGGCGGCGGCGACGATCGCTCCCCCGACCCACACGCCGAGAAACAGCGACAGCATCGCCCGTCTCGTGGCGATCGCCAACACGATCGCCAGCAACGGCGGTACAAGCGATATCGCTCCGAATTCCGATGCCATATCCGTGCGATTCTCTAGCACAACATATGACGTTTTCGGGAGATACCGCCGTATTGCACGTGTTACCCGCTGGTAATGAAGGTCTAGAGGCGTAAACTGTGAACGGGTGTTCAGTTCCCCAACGACCGACTGATTCGCCGCTTCGGTACGAGGACTACTCGATCCGGCGTTTCGGCGCGACGGCCGTCCTGACGGCGCTACAGCCGCGTGGCGAGCGTCTCTGCGGTCTTCTCGCCGACCCCGTCGACGCTTCGCAGTTCGTCGGGGGTCGCGTCCCGGACGTTCTCGACGCTCCCGAACCGCCGGAGCAGGCGCTTTCGCGTCTCCGGACCGACGCCGGGAACGTCGTCGAGGACGGTCGACACTTCGTCGCGGACCGTCTGGTGGTACTGGACGGCGAAGCGGTGAGCCTCGTCCCGGACCCGCTGGAGGAGGTGGAGGTGCGGCGCGTCGTCCGGCCAGTCGTACACCCCCGTCGGCGTCACGACCAGCTCCTCCTCCTTCGCCAGCGCGACGGCGGGCACGTCCCAGCCCGTCTCGGCGAGCGCGTCGCGGGCGGCGCCGAGCTGTCCCTCGCCGCCGTCGATCAGCAGGAGGTCGGGGTCGGGTCGGTCGTCGCGACCCTCGACGGCGCGCTCGGCCCGCCACCGCACCAGCGCGCGCATGTTGGCGTAGTCGTCGTTTCGCTCCTCCAGCTTCTTCCGCCGGTAGTGGGACTTCTCGGGCTCGCCGTCGACGAAGGTCACGTCGCTGCCGACGACCGCGCTGCCCTGCGCGTGGCTCACGTCGAACCCCTCGATCCGCTCGGCGGCGTCGATCCCCAGTTCGCCGGCCAGTGCGCGCGTCTCGTCGCGGCCGCCGCCGCGCCGCCGAGCGTTTTTCAGCGCCAGATCGACGAGCTTCGCCTCCCGGCCCGCTCCCGGCACGCGGACCGCGACCCCCTCCGCCTCGAGCCAGGCCGCGACCTCCTCGTCGTCGTGGCGCTCGGGCAGGAGGACGGCGTCCGGCAGCTCCCGCTCGGCGTAGTACTGCGCGAGGAACGCCGAGAGGACGCGGGGAACCCTCTCGTCGCCCTCGGGCGCGGCCACGCGGTGGCGCTCCCGATCGACCAGCTGCCCGCCCTCGCTGTGGAGTCGGGCGACGGTCGCGTCGCCGCCCTCGATGGCGACCCCGAGCACGTCGACCGACCGCTCGCCGCCCTGGCTCGCCACCGCCTCGCCGCCCCCCTCGTGGAACGACTCGACGACGTCGAGCCGGTCGCGGAGGTTGGCGGCGCGCTCGAACTCCTGGTTCCCGGCCGCCCGCTCCATCTCGCGGCGGAGCGGGTCCGCGAGGACGCCCGTCTCTCCCTCGAAGAAGCGCCGGACCGAGGCGACGTCCTCGGCGTACGCCTCCTCGCTTATCTCGCCGGTACAGGGCGCGGTACAGAGGCCCACCTCGTAGTCCAGACAGGGACGGTCCCGGTTGGCGTACTTGTGGTCGGAACAGCCCCGGACGCCGTACGTCTCGCGCAGGGCCTTCACGACCGTCTCGACCCGTCCCTTGTCGGTGAACGGCCCGTACGCGACGGCGTCCTCGTCGGGGTCCCGCGTCACCTCGATGCGCGGGACGGCGTGGTCGGTCAGCTGTACCAGCGGGTAGGACTTGTCGTCCTTCAGCCGGACGTTGTACCGCGGCTGGTGGCGCTTGATGAGGTTCGCCTCCAGCAGCAGCGCCTGCGTCTCCGTGTCCGTCACGGCGACCTCCACGCCGTCGGCGCGCTCGACCATGCGGGCGATCCGCTGGCTCCGGGGGTCGGCGTACGAGCGGACCCGGTCCCGCAGGTCGACGGCCTTCCCGACGTACAGCGTGGCGTCGTCGCGGCGGAACTGGTAGACGCCGGGCTCTCGGGGGAGGTCGCTCGCCCGCTCGCGGACCGCGGCGGCGTTCATCGCCGCCACCTAGCCCTGCGGGAGATTTGTACCTGACGCCTCCGGCGGATCACTCGCTGTACGGCGGTTTCGCGGCCTCCGGACCGTGGCCTTCGAGGTGGATGATGTTCTCCCGTCCGATGGAGAGCTTCTCGATCTTCCCCTCGTCGACCATGTCCGAAAGCAGGCGGCTCACCTTCGCCTTCGACCACTCCGTCTCGTTGACGATCGCCGCCTGCTTCATGCGGCCGCCGTTCTCCTCCAAGAGCTGGATGACGCGCTGTTCGTCCGTCAGGAGCGGTTCGTCCGCTGCTTCGGGGGCGGTCTCGGCCGCTTCCACGGTCCCCTCCTCGCCGGTCCGACGGCGTCTGAGCAGGAACCACCCGACGACGAGGCCGACGCCGAGCAGCAAGCCGCCGGCGCTCAGCTTGGCGACGGTGCTCCCATCCGTCGGGTCCGTCCCCAACTGGAGTTCGAGACCGTCGCGGAGGCCGTCGCCGTCGGAGTCGGCCTTCGTCGGGTCGGTCCCGTAGTTCTCGACCTCCGCGCCGTCGGTGAGGCCGTCCTGGTCCATGTCCGCGTTCGTCATGTTCAGCCCCTCGTCCACCTCCTTCTTGTTGCTCAGACCGTCACCGTCGAGGTCACCTTCCTTCTCTATTACGGTCACCGATTTCGTCTGCAGGTCAGTCGCCGCCCCGTCACCCGTCGAGAGGACGATCTGCACCGTCTGCGGGCCGGTTTCGTTCACGGGCCACTTGTCGACGGGGAAGGTCACGGTGGCGTTCTGCGCGGCCGTCTCCGTACAGCCGAGCCTGTGGCTCTGGTTCCCCTCGTGATACCGATACGCGCACACCTCGTACGCGCGGCTCTCGTCGCCCGAAAACGAGACGGAAAGGTTGAACGATTCGTCTGTCCAGACGAACGACGAATCGTTCTGTTCGCTGACGACCGCCGATCCCGTCAACTCGACGTCGGTGATCCCGTCCTGGGCAGCCTGCAGTCCTGATACCGGGGTGCCTACGCTCGTAAGTATCAGGAGTACACCGATCAGGGCGAGCGCCCTTCTCGCCAACTCCATACCCCTCATTCGCCGTCCTGTCCTATACCGTTTGTCGAGGCATATTGAGACATCACGATAGTGATGCCTCTCGAGCGCCGTCCGGTGGGACGGCAGAAAGCGTCGGCTTAACTTCGGTTACCCGACGAGCGAACCGCCGGTCTCGTTCGTGTCGTTGCCGATCTCTTCGGATTCGTTGCCCACGTCTTCGGCTTCCTCGTCGCTCTCGTTACCGACCTGGTTACCCTCACCAGTGTCGTTCCCTTCCTCGCCGGTCTCGCCCTCTTCGGCCGCGCCGTCCTCGCTGTCATCGCCGACGCCCGTATCGTTGTCACCGACGCCCGAGTCGTTCTCGGCGACGCCCTCTGCGGTAGTCTCGTTCGTGTCGTTAGTGCCGCCGGGACCGCCGCAACCGGCGAGTCCGACGAGCATCACGGCTACGATCGCGACGAACACGACGCGTCTGCTTGGCAATTTGTCTCTCATTCTCTGCATCAGAAACACCGACTGGGACGTGATTAAAGAGGGAACCTCGTTCCGATAGATTCCGAACTGTTTCGCGAGAGCGCCGTTTCGTGTAGCCGAATTAGTAATTTACCGCCGATCCTAAGTGGCGGTTAGAAACCGTTCCACCGACGAAACGTCCGAACCTGCGTCACCTTCAACTGGCGGGGGATCGAAGGCCGCCCGATGGACGACAGCGACGACCGCGTCCGTGTCTGGCTCGTCGAACGCGACCTCGACCAGCGGAACCTGGTGACGCTCGTGTATGCGACGCCGGACGGCGACCGGCGCTATCGCCGCCAGCTCTCCTCGGCGGCGCTCGACCGCGGCGCGGACGTGACCGCGGCGACGACGGTCGCTCCCGCCGACCTTGAGCCGGTCGAGGATCCGGACCGTCGGAAGCAGTACGCCGAGGAGGCCCGCCGGGTCGCCGACGACCGCGACCCGGACGAGCCCCTGTGAGCCGTCTCACAGGTTAGTTGCAGCGGGAAGTACGAACGTATTTATAACGGGAATCCGACAATCCACATCCATGGCCGCCATCGAACTGAACGGCGTGACGAAACGGTACGGGGACGTCGTCGCCCTCCGCGACGTGGACCTGACCGTCCAGGAGGGCGAGATCTACGGCTTCCTGGGCCCCAACGGCGCGGGCAAGTCGACGACGATCAACGCTATCCTCGATTTCATCGACCCCACCTCCGGCACCGTCGAGGTGTTCGGCAAGGACGTCTCCGCGGAGAGCGTGGAGGTCCGCCGGCACGTCGGCGTTCTCCCTGAGGGATTCGACGTGTACGACCGCCTCACCGGGCGCCAGCACCTCGAGTTCGCCGTCGAGTCCAAGGGCACCAACGACGACCCCGAGGCGCTGATGGAGCGCACGGGCATCCTCGACGCGGCCGACCGGAAGGCCGGCGGCTACTCGAAGGGGATGGCCCAGCGCCTCGTGCTGGCGATGGCGCTGGTCGGCGACCCCGATCTGCTGATCCTCGACGAGCCCTCGACCGGGCTCGACCCCAACGGCGCGCGGCGGATGCGCGAGATCATCCGCGAGGAGCGCGACCGCGGCGCGACCGTGTTCTTCTCCAGCCACATCCTCGGCCAGGTCGAGGCCGTCTGCGACCGGGTCGGCATCCTCCGCGACGGCGAACTCGTCGCCGAGGACAGCATCGAGGGGCTCCGCGAGGCGGCGGGCTCCGACGGCCGGCTCACGATCACCGTCGACAGGGTCCCCGACGGCGTCGCCGAGGCGGTGAAAGCGGTCGACGGCGTCTCGGAGGTCTCCGTCCGGGACCACACGCTGTCGGTCGCCTGTAACGACGACGCGAAGACCGCCGTCATCGACGCGGTCGAGGGCACCGGGGCGACCGTCGAGGACTTCGACACGGAGGACGCGTCGCTGGAGGACCTGTTCGTCTCCTACACGGAGGGTCGAGCATGACCTGGGAGGTCGTCGCGAAGAAGGACTTCGCCGACGCCGTCCGCTCGCGTGGCCTGTGGGCGCTGTCGGCGCTGTTCGTGCTCGTGTTCGCGCTCCCGCCGCTGCTGATCTTCTACCTGGAGTTCGGCCAGAACCAGCCCGCACAGGCCGAGGGCAGCACGGACGCGTTCATCTTCATCATGAAGGAGGCGTCGGCGCTGCTCGTCCCCGTCATCGCCATCGTCGTCGCGTACGCGGCGATCACCAGCGAGCGCGAGAGCGGGACGATGAAGATACTGCTCTCGCTCCCGCACTCGCGGCGCGACGTCGTCGCCGGCAAGGTGCTCGGCCGCAGCGCCGTCCTCGCCGTTCCGATCGCCGTCGGCTTCCTGTTCTCCCTCCTCGTGATGCTGCCGACGTCGCTCTCCCTGAAGCTCGCTAACTTCACGCTGTTCGGGCTCCTGACGGTGCTCTTCGGCGTCGTGTTCGTCGGCCTCGCGGTCGGGCTCTCGGCGGCGTTCGCCACGAGCCGCCGGGCGATGATGGGGTCGCTGGGGCTGTTCATGCTGTTTACGTTCCTCTGGAACTTCGCGGTGAACACGCTGATCGGCGAACTCGACCTCGGCGCCGGGACCGCGGTCCGAACCCGCCTGTTTCTCAAGCTACTGAATCCGACGCAGGCGTACAAGACGCTCGTCGACGCGCTCATCTTCGACACGAGCCGTCAGGCCCGGGTCATGATGTTCGGGTTCTTCGAGCAGCAGCGCGCTCAGGAACTCCTCCCCGAGACGCTGCCGGTCCACTTCTCGGACCCGTTCGTCGTGGCGTACATGCTGCTCTGGTTCGTCGTCCCGGTCGGGCTCGGCTACCTCGTCTTCCGCGACGCGGAGCTGTGAGCCGCCCGGAGCTCTGATCCCCGCTTTCGGCCGTTCCGGGGCCGACGTTAGACGCCCCGCTCCGCGAGCAGTTCCTCGAACTCGTCCTCGTCGAGGACGGGGACGCCCTCGGCCTCCGCGTCGCTCACCTTCGACGCGCCCGGGTTCTCGCCGGCCACGAGGTAGTCGGTGTTGCCCGAGACGCTCCCTGTCGCGTTCGCGCCGCGGCGCTCGACCAGTTCCTGCGCCTCGCTGCGGGTGTAGCCGTCGAGCGACCCGGTGAACACGAACGTCAGACCGGCGAGCTCCTCGCCTGTCTCGGCCTCGTACGGCTGCGGGTCGACGCCGCGCCCGCGGAGGGCGGCGAGCGCCGCGCGGTTCGCCTCGCTCTCGAAGAACTCCCGTATCTGGGCGGCGACGGTGGGGCCGACGTCCGGCGCGGCCCGTAGCTCGTCCTCGTCGGCGTCCATCACAGCGTCGAGCGTTCCGAACTCCCCTGCGAGCTCGCGGGCGGTCGACGGGCCGACGCCGGGGACGCCGAGCGCCGAGAGGAAGTCCGGCAGCGGCGGCTCCGTCGTCGCCGCCAGTTCGGCGAGCAGTTTCTCCGCGCTCCTCTCGCCCCACCCCTCCAGGTCGAGCAGGTCCGCCCGCTCTAGCTCGTAGAGGTCCGCGACGCTGTCCTCGATCAGTCCCGCCTCGACGAACTGGCGGACGCTCTTCTCGCCCAGGCCGTCGATGTCGAGCCCGTCGTCGCTGGCGAAGTACTGGACCGCGCGGCGTAGTTGCGCGGGGCAGGCCATCCCGCCCGTGCAGAAGGCCATCGGGCCGTCACGCTCGACGGCGCTGTCGCAGACGGGGCAGGTGTCCGGGAACTCGTAGTGGCCATCGGTGCGCTTCTCGGTCACCTCCTCGACGTACGGGATGACGTCGCCCGCGCGCTCGATGCGCACCTCGTCGCCGACGTTGACGTCCTTCTCGGCGATCTCCTCGGGGTTGTGGAGGCTGGCCCGAGAGACGGTGACGCCGCCGACGTCGACGGGGTCGAGCAGGGCGACCGGCGTGAGCCGACCGGTGCGGCCGACCTGGATCGCCACGTCGCGCACGGTGGTGCGCTCGTTGCGCGGCGGAAACTTGTAGGCGAACGCCCAGCGGTAGTGGCGGGCGGTCGCGCCCAGCGCTTCGCGGGTCTCGCGGTCGTCGACCTTGATCACCGCGCCGTCTATCTCGTAGTTCAGGTCGTCGCGGGCGTCGAGCAGGCGGTCGCGGTACTCGATCGCGTCGTCGACGGAGTCCACGCGCTCGACGCGGTCGGTGACGGGCAGGCCGAACTCGGGGAGCGCCTCGTGTTCCGCCCAGCGCGTCGGCCACTCGTCGCTACTCGAAAGCACCTCGAAGAAGAAACAGGAGAGCGGGCGCTCGGCGACGACGCTCGGGTCCTGCTGGCGGATGGTGCCCGCGGTCGCGTTGCGCGGGTTGGCGAACGGCTCCTCGCCGCGCTCGACGCGCTCGCTGTTGTACGCCTGAAAGCCGTCGCGGGGCATGTACACCTCGCCGCGGACGGCGAGGAACTCCGGATACGCGCCCCGGAGTCGCTGCGGGATCGCGCCGATGGTCCGGACGTTCCGGGTCACGTCGTCGCCCTCCCGCCCGTCGCCGCGCGTGGTCGCGCGGACCAGTTTGCCCTCGTCGTACACCACCTCGACCGAGACGCCGTCGAACTTCGGCTCGCAGACGTAGGTGACGTCGCCCGCTTCCTCGCGCACGCGCTCGTCGAACTCGCGGACGTCCGCCTCCTCGCCGCTCTGGTCGATGGAGAGCATCGGCGCGACGTGTTCGACCGTGTCGAACTCGTCGACGGGGTCGCCGCCGACCCGGCGCGTGGGGCTGTCGTCGGTCTGCAGGTCGAACTCGTCTTCCAGTTCCTCCAGGCGGGCGAACAGCGCGTCGTAGGTGCGGTCGGCGATCACCGGGTCGCTCTCGACGTAGTACCGGCGGTCGTGAAACCGGATCGCCTCCCGCAACAGCGCGGCCTGCTCGCGGGCCTCGTCCTCTCCGAGATCGGAGACGGGGACGAAGTCCGTCGGCGGGTCGCGGACGTAGGGGTTGTCGTCGGTGTCGGGGGTCGCCATCGCCCGGTCGTACTCGCGGGCGGCCCTAAACCTCTGCGTCACGGACCGGCGCGCCCGGACGCACTCCCGCACTGACAACGACCCGCAAGGTGGCGACGTTTGCAGAACCCGGCGGGCTTATCTGTCGGGACGCGAAATCGGCAGGTATGACCGAGGAGTTCCTGCTGTTGAACCCGGGGCCGGTGCCGATCACGGACGAGGTGCGGACCGCCATGGACGAGGGGATGATCTCGCACCGGTCGTCGGAGTTCGAGGCCATCTACGAGCGCGCGCAGGACGGGCTCGACTACGTGTTCGAGCGGTCGTCGCTCGACGGCGAACCGACGTCGAGCGGCGGGACGAGCCTGGTCCTCAACGGGACGGCGACGATGGGGATGGAGGCCGCCGTCGCCAATCTGGTCGACGAGGACAGCGAGGTCGTCTCGCTCGTCAACGGCAAGTTCGGACGGCGCTTCGCCCGCATCGCCGACCGCTACTGCGACTGCACCCGCGTCGAGGCGACGTGGGGCGAGTCGTTCGAGATGGACGCGGTGCGCGAGGCGATCACCGACGAGACGGACGTGGTCACCCTCGTCAACAACGAGACCAGCACCGGCCTCCTGAACCCGACCGAAGAGGTCGGCCAGATCGCCGAGGAGCACGGCGCTCGCTTCGTCGTCGACGGCGTCACCAGCATCGGCGGCGACGTGCTCCGCGTCGACGACTGGAACATCGATATCGCCATCACGGACGGCCAGAAGGCGCTCGCCGCGCCGCCGGGGATCTCGGCACTGTACGTCACCGACGACGTGGTCGACGACTTCGACGGCGAGAGCGCGCCGTTCTACGAGGACTTGGACTGGCACCTCCGCAAGGCCGAGAGCCACCAGACGCCCTTCACGAGCGCGGTGCCGCTGTTCCGCGCGCTCGCGGTCGCCGTCGAGCAGATCGAGGAGGAGGGGATGCCGGACCGTATCGAGCGCCACCGCGCGCAGGCCGCCGCGTTCCGCGAGGGCTTCGCCGCCATGGGCCTCGACCTGTTCGCCGACGCCGACGGCCCCACCGAGTACTCGAACACGCTCACCGCCGTCGCGCTGCCCGACTCGGTGCAGGAGTCGCCCGAGGAGTTCTTCGCCGCGGTCGAGGAGCGCAACGTCTCGATCAGCGGCGGGCAGGCCCACCTCGGCGGCGACATCTTCCGCGTCAGCAACATGGGCAACCTCACCGCCGACCAGATCCTCCGCGGGATCCGGACGGTCGGCGAGGCGATGGACGAGGTCGGCGTGGACGTGGAGGTCGACGAAGGCGTCGCCGCAGCGCGAGAGCAGTTGTAAGCGACGCCTTCGTCGGAGATGCCGGTCTCGACGCAGCGCGCTCTGAACTCTGAGCGCGTCGCGACGTGCGGCGACGTCAGGCGATCGCGGGGACGCGCTCCCTGCTCGACGACCAGCGGTCGGTCGTGAGCCGCCGCCGCAAGAACGAGTCACCGTTTTTCGGTTCCGGCCCCTAGCGACGACTGCGGTACCCCGGCACCGCGTACCGCGTTCGGCGTTTCGGCGGCTCCCTTCCCCAAGCCCCCCTTCGCCGAACCGTTTTCCCACCCCCTTTTCGCTCCTCGCCGGTGACCACTCAGACACCTCAAGCGCAGCGCCGATCGGTCCCAGATTAGCTTTTTGAACGACCCTTTCCCTCTGTCACCGTCGAGAGAACGTGCCGTACGACCGGGAGTCGTCCCGGGTGTGCGGCGGCGCGGTCGTTGACGTACCTCCGCGCCCGCTGAACGACGTGGTCGACTGTGCGGCGTATTCGGTCTCGGCGGTCGTACGGGACGTCCGTTTCGTCGAACCACTCTCGCACCGCCGACACGCCGCCGACGCGGTCGATGTTCTCCTCCGCGGCGTGCTTGCGCGGATGGCGAAGCCAGTTGTACTCCTCGTGCGCGTAGACGTCGATACACTCCGGCCGCTGGACGAACAGGACGACGTGTACCTGACGGTCGGCGAAGGGGGACGACCGGTACACGTAGCTACCGTCAGCGCTCTCGCCAAGCGGAGTGAAGTGGTAGAAACTGACGGGGTCCCAGCCGAATCCGCGCTCGCGAAGCCTCGATCGGAACTCGTCGGCTGAGAGGCGCACGGTCCCCACGTAACCCTCGGGTCGGACGTGGTACTCCGGACGAGTGACTCTCTTCGCCAGGCGGTCTATCAACGGTCCCGCGCGGTGTCGTATCCGTCGCGAAACGCTTCCTCCGGTCGACTGGCCGGGCATGCGTTCTCGTACGCGCTCGACGCATGTGTCGTCCCGCATCGCTCGCACCGCCGACAGAACGACTGCGACGGCGGTCGCCGCGCTGGACGCCTATCGGTCGCAATCGTCCTCGTTCATGCCTAATGGTCGTTCGACCCGTCGTCGGTCTGGTCGTCCGCCGACTCTATCTCGATGTCCACGCCGTCCTCGATCGATTCCGCGCCGCCCGCGACGTTCTCGACCCAGAGGTTCGAGTCGAACTGCGCCTCCAGCGCCGCCAGCAGCCCCTCGGGATCGTACTGCTCGATCAGCAGGTCCGCCGCGGCCTCCCCGGCTTTCGCGCCGGCGGCCTGCCCGCCGACCTGCTCGACCAGCGGCCCCGCGGGCGACCGGGCGAGGACGTCCCTCACGGCGACGCGGCCGACTAGGCGGCCGACGACGCGGACCCCCGACTCGTAGTCGACGGCCTCCTCTATCGGTGCGTCCGAGAGCAGCGCCTCGACGTCGACGGCGTCGAGCAGGTCCCGGACCGCGTCGACGGCCAGGTACGCCGAGAGGCCTCGTTCGAGCGCGTCGATCGGATCGTCCGGCGCGTCTATCGCGTTCCCGTCGTCCATATCCGATAGCGGGGACTGCGACGGTTAAGGACTCGTGTCGGTTTCGAAAGAACAGATGACGTTGGAAAGCCGGACGGAGGCCTCAGTCGACGTTCCGCTGACAGGTGTCGATCCCAAGTAGCGCGTTCAGGCCGCAGAACCCGACGACGGCGTTGAACAGCAGGCCGGCGGCGGCGACGCCGACGACCGCGGCCTGCGTCCGGCGGTTGAACCCGAGCGCGAGGACCGCCGCGAGGCCGAGGAGGACGCCCAGAACGCCGCGGGCCTTGCGGTCCCGACCGCCGACGTTTCGACTCGGTGCGAGCGCGGACTCGGTCTCGGTGTCTGTCGTCACGCTCCCGACTACGGCGCGGAGCAGTAGAAAGGTTCGGCCGCGATCGCGTGCGGGCGCTCTGGACGGTACCTCACGCCTCCTCGGTCCCGCCGAACGACTCGGTCCGCTCCGCGTCGAGTCGGAGGAGGAAGGGGAGCGTCACGAGCGCGAGGAGGATTTCGAGGCCCCCCGCGACGAGGAAGGCGGTTCCGAACCCGTAGGCGTCGGCGACGGTGCCGCCGACGAGGAAGCCGGCGAGGAAGCCGAGGCTGCCGAACAGGTTGAACCCGCCCATCGCGGCGCCGCGCTCGCTCGCTGGCGCGAGGTCGGTGACGAGCGCCATCGTCGCCGGGGCCATCAGCGCCCCGAGGACGCCGACCAGCACCATGCCCGCGCCGGCGAGTTCGACCGTCGGTGCGCGTCCGACGGCGACGACGCCGAGGCCGTACAGCGCGGACCCGGCGAGGATGGGCAGGCGGCGGCCGACGCGGTCCGACAGCGTCCCGAAGGGGTACTGCAGGAGGGCGAACGGGGCGAAAAAGAGCGCGAGCATCAGTCCGGTGTCGCCCGCGCCGAGATCGAAGGCGGACCGGAAGTACAGCGTCCCGACCAGCGCGAAAAAGCCCGCGGTGAGGCGGTCGATGAAGCCGAAGGCGTACGGGATGCCGAGCGCGGGCGTGCCGACGAGGTTGCCGAGCGCGGCCCGCAGGTTCTCCTCCCGATCGGGGGTTCGGTCCTCGACGCGGAGGACCAGCACGCCGGCGACGAACAGTAGGCCGCTGGCGACGTACAGCGGTCCGAGCGGGTCGATCTCGGTCAGCTGCCCGCCCAGCGGCGCCCCCGTCGCCGTGCCGAGGCCGATGGCGATGCCCGCCGCGCCCATGTTCCGGCCGTGACCGCCCGAGAGGTCCATCAGCATCGTCATCGCGAGCGAGAACGCGCCGATGGTCGCCGCGCCCTGAAGCGCGCGGACGACGAGGACCGCCTCGAACGAGAGGTCCGTGACGGCCCCGGCAGCGGCGAGCGCGGCGTAGCCGACGCACCCGCCGACCGCCCCCGCCGCAATGAACGGGACGCGCTTGCCCGCGGCGTCGCTGGCCGCGCCCCAGACGCCGACGAAGGAGACGAAGGCGGCGAACTCGGCGACGAGGAACCACATGCTCGCGTCGAGCGCCGTCGTCGCGCCGAGCGCGGCGACGAGATCCGGCACGCCCGGGTACAGGAGCGTCTGGGCGAGCAGGACCGTGAAGACGACCGCCGCGAGCAGCCCTCGGTCGCGTCGTGTCCGGTGCACGGCGGCAGTTGTCGCTCTCGGATGAAAAGCGCCCCGAGTCGCGAGCGCTCCCCGGGATCAGGGCGCGACGGCCGCGAAGAGGTCGATCAGCCGGCCGACGAGCGAGTTCGGCCCGTCGGCGGACTTCCGACCGCCGCCGTCGCGGCGCGACGCCCCCGCCGGGGTCAGCGACCCATGCTCGGCCTCGACGGCCGACAGCGGAATCCCGAACGTGACGCGGTCGCTGCCGGCGAACAGGAGGTCCGTGGCGTGAAAGCCGTCGTCGCGCTCGACGCCGATCAGGCTCCCGCTGTCGCCGGCGGCGCTCATCGGGCCGAACGTGTCCACGCCCTCGAACACTGTCGGTTCGTCGTGGTAGCCGCGGACGCGGATCCGGGTGTCCCGGCCGCGCAGGTCGCCCGTGGTGACGCCCGTCGTCCGGCCGCTCTTGGTGAACGTCGCGTCCCGCGTCGGCTCCTCGAACCCGGCGAGCCGGCCGACGTCGAGCACGTCGTCGCGGACCGCTCCCTCGTCGACGGCCACGAGGGCGCTGTCGGTCTCGTTCGGCCGGTCGCGCGCGATCGCGCTCCACTCCAGCAGGTCCCCGATCCGGTCCTCGGGACTGCCGCCGTCCGCGGGGCCGGGCTGGAGGAACGGGTCGCCCGCGGCGGCGTCGTCGACCGGCGCGGCGACGTGGGCGTTCGTGAGGACGACGGTCTCCCCGTCGCCGGTCCGCAGCGGCGGCGATCCGAGCGTTCCCGCCGACACGTCGGGGTGGCCCGCCGAGACCCCGGCGGGGGCGGGGCGCCACCGGTCCTGTCGACGCTGCGTCTGCCGGACGGCGGGCGTCCGGACCGCCTGGAGGGAGACGTCGCCGACCTCCTGCACGTCGGTCCGGACGGTCTCGCCGTCGATCTCGACCGTCTCGGGGATCGCCTCTTCGTCGTCGAGCTGGGCGCGGGGCAGCTTTCGGCTGACGAGGACGACCAGGCACTCCTCCTCTGTCGGCCGGTCGTCGACGCGCTTCGGGCCGACGGTGGTGCCGACGACGTTGGGGTACGATTCGAGCCGCTCGCGGACCTCGCGGGGGACCTCCATGTGTATAGTTAGCACGGCGACGCCCAGAACGAAAAGGTTCGCCCGCGGCGGAGTGACCTCGAGTGGGAGTGCAGGCTGCTACCGGGTGGCTGCCGGCGAACGTATACCACTCAAGAACGTACGCGCCGCATGCAAGGGGACCGATGCGGGTACGAGCACGACGTGGGGACGGCGATGGGCGGCGGTGCGGTCTGTTGCTGGCGACCGACGTGGAACGACGCCGAGCGGTGTCTTTGGCACGCCGACGTGGGCGGGAAGCGCGAAGTGGACCTCGTCGCCGCCGACCCCCGGCCGGGCGAGCGCCTCGACGGCGCGACGCTCCGGGGGGTGACGCTCGTCGACGCCGACCTCCTCGCGGGGTGTCGCCTCGACGACGCCGACTTCGCCGACGCGACGCTCGCGGGGTCGTCGTTCGTCGACACCGGGCTTCGCCGGGCGGACTTCCGCGGCGCGAGCGCCCGGGACGCGACCTTCGAGGGGGCTGATCTGGAGGACGCGACGTTCACGTCGGCCGACCTCCGGGGCGCGAACTTCCGGGACGCCCGCCTCTATCGGGCGGCGTTCACCGACGTGCGCCTCGACGACGCGACGGCGTTCGGCCACCGCGTCGTGTACGACGAACTGGCGACGGCGGCCGACGACCCCGTCGAGGTGACGTCCCACTCGGAGCCCGCCATCGCGACGTACCGCGAACTCCAGCGCGTCTGGCGGGACAACGTCCTGCCCGGGCGCTCGCAGGAGTACTTCCTCCGGGAGATGGACCTGCGGCGACGGGTCGCCTGGGCGACCGGCGCGTACGTTCACGCGCTCCGGTTTGAGGGATCGCGGCTGGTCATGCGCTACGGCGCGAGCCCGTGGCGGGTGATCGCCGCGTCGATCGCGCTGATGGTCCTCTGTGCCGTGCTGTACCCGATCACCGGCGGCATTCAGGAGTCGACCGCGGAGAGCGCCATCACGTACCAACTGGAGGATCCGGCGGACGCGCCGCTGTGGGCGCTGTCGCTCGTCTTCTTCAAGAGCCTTTACTTCAGCGCCGTCACGTTCGCCACCCTCGGCTACGGCGACATGCAGCCGATCGGGGAGTGGGCGAGAGCCATCGCCGCCGTCGAGTCGCTGGTCGGGTCGCTCCTGATGGCGCTGCTGGTGTTCGTGCTCACGCGGAGCGCGCGGTGACGCGACGCGCCGCCCTGTGATACTCAGTGGCAAGATTTGCGAATCTTGCCGTAACTACGGGTTATATGCGTGTGTAGATATATGAGCGAGATACATGACTGACGACGACGAGTCCGCGGAGCCGGGCCTCTCCACGCGGAGCGTACACGCGGGGCAGGAAGCGCCCGACGCCGCGACGGGCGCCCGCGCCCCGCCGCTGTACCAGACGACGTCGTACGTGTTCGAGGACGCCGACCGCGCGGCGGACCTCTACGCGCTGGACGCCGAGGACCACATCTACTCGCGCATCAGCAACCCGACCGTGCGGACGCTGGAGGAGCGCCTCGCGAGCCTCGAAGGCGGTACGGGCGCGGTGGCGACGGCAAGCGGCATGGCCGCGCTCGACGCGGCGACGCTCGTCCTCGCGGCGGCGGGCGACAACGTCGTCTGCTCGACGGACACCTACGGCGGGACGACGGCGTACCTCTCGCACACCGCCTCGCGCCGGGACATCGAGGCGCGCTTCGTGGAGACCCTCGACTACGACGCCTACGAGGCGGCGATCGACGAGGACACCGCCTACGTCCACGTCGAGACCATCGGCAACCCCTCGCTGGTCACGCCGGACTTCGAGCGCGTCGCCGAGATCGCCCACGAGCACGGCGCGCCGCTGGTCGTCGACAACACGTTCGCCACGCCCGCGCTCTGTCGCCCGCTGGAAGCGGGCGCGGACGTGGTCTGGGAGTCGACGACGAAGTGGCTCCACGGCTCGGGCACGACCGTCGGCGGCGCGCTGATCGAGGACGGCGAGTTCGACTGGGAAGCGAACGGCTACGAGGAGGTCGCGGGCCAGAACCCCGCGTACCACGACACCGACTTCTCGCGGGACTTCCCCGACGCGCCGTTCACGCAGGCCGTCCGGTACCGGTCGCTCCGGAGCCTCGGCGATCAGCAGTCGCCGTTCGACGCCTGGCAGACGCTGCAGGGCCTGGAGTCGTTCCCCCTGCGGATGGAACGCCACTGCGAGAACGCCGCCATCGTCGCTGAGTACCTCGCGGACCACGACGACGTGGCGTGGGTCACCTACCCCGGGCTGGAGGACCACGAAACCCACGACAACGCGAGCGAGTACCTCAACGGCGGCTACGGCGGGATGATCGCGTTCGGGCTCGAAGGCGGCTACGAGGCGGGCAAGGCGTTCTGCGAGAACGTCGACCTGGCCTCGTTCCTCGCGAACATCGGCGACGCGAAGACGCTCGTCATCCACCCCGCGAGCACGACCCACGGCCAGTTGTCGCCAGAGGAGCAGCGCCAGGCGGGCGTCACGACCGACCTGATCCGCTTCTCCGTCGGCATCGAGGACCCCGCGGACATCCTCGCCGACGTGGAGCGGGGGATCGAGGCCGCGACACGATGAAGGCGACCGCGGGCACCGTCGACCTCGGCGAGTTCGAGTTCGAGAACGGGGAGTCGATCCCCTCGCTGGAGGTCGCGTACGAGACGTACGGCGAGTTCACCGGCGACAACGCCGTCCTCGTCTGCCACGCGCTCACCGGGAGCGCCCACGTCGCCAACCGCCGGCTCAGCGACGGCGAAGCGCCCGACACCGGCGGCCAGGCCCGCGCCTGGTGGGACGACATCGTCGGCCCGGGCAAGGCGATCGACGCGAAGGAGTACTACGTCGTCTGCGTCAACGTCCCCGGCTCGTGCTACGGCACGACGGGGCCGGCGAGCGAGAACCCCGAGACCGGCGAGCCGTACGCCACGTCGTTCCCGCCGGTCACCGTCACGGACTGGACGCGCGCCCAGCGGCTGGTGTTGAACGAGCTCGGCGTCGGCCGCCTCCACGCGGTCGTCGGCGGTAGCGTCGGTGGGATGAACGTGCTGGAGTGGGCGAAGCAATATCCCGACGACGTCCACCGCCTGATCCCGGTCGCCACCGCGGCCCGCCTCGACCCGCAGTGCCTCGCGCTCGACGCCGTCGCCCGGCGGGCCATCACCACGGACCCGAACTGGAACGGTGGCGATTACTACGACGGCTCGCCGGACTCGCCCGACGGCGGCGACCACCCGGACGACGGCCTCGCGCTGGCCCGCCAGCTCGGCCACGTGATGTACCTCTCGAAGGCGTCGATGGAGAAGAAGTTCGGCCGCCGCGCCGCCGGCCGCGACGCCGCCCGCGACGTGTTCCCCAGCGACCCCGCGGCCGGCTTCTTCCCGTACCGCGACGTGGAGTCCTATCTCGACTACCAGGCCGACAAGTTCGTCGACCGGTTCGACGCCAACAGCTACCTCTACCTGACGCGGGCGATGGACAACTACGACCTCGCCGCCGGCTACGACTCCGACGCGGCCGCGCTCGCGGCGTTCGAGGGCGAGGCGCTCGTCGTCTCCTTCACCGGCGACTGGCACTTCACCAGCGAGCAGGCCGAGTCGCTCGCGGACGCGTTCCGCGAGGCCGGCATCCCCGTCGCCCACCACGTCATCGACTCCGACCACGGCCACGACGCCTTCCTCGTCGAACCCGAGAACGTCGGCCCGCCCGTCGCCGACTTCCTGGCGGACGGCGTGGAGGGCCGGTCGATCACCGACACCGCCGACGACGAGGACGACGGCACCGACTTCGCGCCGGTCCACACGAGCCTGTTCTCGTAGCCCTCCGCCGTCGGCGTCGTCCGGGTGGCGACCGCGGAACGTCGAATCCAGCGTTGGAACTGTCTGCGAGTATTTTCGGAAATATACTGTATGAAGGAAAATCTTTTATGATATGTTTGTGTGTTTCCACGTACATGTCTCGTGAGGAACCGCCGACTCCGTCGGAGAGCGTACAAGACCCCGTCAACCGGGAGAACCAGGCCAGCTTCGTCGACAAGCTCCGGCTGCCGGAAGGAACCATCACCGGCGGGGGCGCGTTCGTGCTGGCGTACCTGTTCTACCGCCAGATCGTGACGTTCTCGATGACCGTGTCGGGCCCGATGGAGGAGGGTCCGGCCGCCTGGATCGTCTCCGGGTGGTACTTCTTCGCCAGCCACGGCGTCGGTCTGGAGGCGAGCGGGGAAGCCGTGGGGCTGGGCACGCTCCCGGTCAACACACTCTCGTCGTCGTTCAGCTTCGGCGGGTGGCTCCTGCAGGTGCTGATCCTGTTCCTGCCGGTCATCCTTCTCGTCGGCGCCGGCTACCTCGTCACGTCGTGGACCGACCCGGACGACCTCACGGAACTGGTGGCCGCGAGCGTGTCGGTCGCCCTGCCGTACCTCGTCCTGTCGCTCGTCGCGGCCGTGCTGATGTCGCACTCGTTCACCGACGAGCAGATGATCACGTCGATCATCCAGAGCTCCGAGCCCCTGGCGGACAAGTTCGACGAGGTCCCGGGTAACCTCGAAGTGGGCGTCAGCCTCGCCGACGCCGCCCTCTACGCGGGCGTCTTCTACCCCGTCGTGTTCGGCCTTGTCGGCGGCGCCATCGCGAAAAAGAACCTCCTGTTCGACGAACTCGCCGACGCGCTGAACTGAGCGGCGACCGTTTCGACCGACTCCTCGCGACGACGCTGCGTCGCGGGCGTCGCGTTACGCCGATCCGTTTTCGCGACCGTCGGATCGCTTCCCGGAGCGACGGCGCCGCCGCGGCGGTCGCCACCGACTCCGACGCCGCCACTCGCGAGCGCCCCCGTACCAGCCCCGCTACAGCACGCCGTCCTCTTCGAGCAGCGTCTGGAGCCGGTCCATCCGGGTGACGACCACGTCGCAGTGCGGACGGACGGCGTCTTTTGGCTCGAACCCGATCGCCTGTCCCGCGACCTGCAGCATCGGCAGATCGTTCGCCCCGTCGCCGACCGCGATGGTGTCGTCCATCGCGACACCGAGGTCGTCGGCGAGCGCTTCGAGCGCGTCGTCTTTCGTCCCCTCGATGAGCGGCCCCTCGACCTCGCCCGTCAGCGCTCGCAGGATTTGCCCGCTCGCGTCTCCCGAGGCGCGTTGCGCCTCGCCTTCCATCGGCAACCGATTCGCCACGATGCTGTCGACGCCGACGCCCTCCTTCTCCAGCGCGGCCTCGACGCCGCGCTCGAACCCGCCGGTGAGGATGGCGACGTGGACGCCCGCCTCCCGCAGGGCGGCGATGAGGTCCGCCGCGCCGGGGCGCAGGACGACCTCGCCGAACGCCGCCTCGGCGTCTTCCTGCGGGAGGTCCTCCAGCAGGGCCGCCCGCTCGCGGACGCTGGTCGCGTAGTCTATCTCGTCGTTCATCGCCCGCTCCGTTATCTCCGCCATCCGGTCGGCGACCCCGTAGCGCTCCCCGAGGAGCACGGTCATCTCCGAGTCCGAGAGCGTTCCGTCGAAGTCGAACGCGACGACTGTCATGGAGCGGAGTTCCGCGGGCAGCGTTGAAAAGGAAGCGATCCGACGCCCGTCGAGCGGCAGATTTCGCCGGGCGTGCCGACAAAGGAAGCGTTAACAGTGCCGCGATTATCCTGTCTCCCATGAAGGTACTCGTCACAGACCCCATCGCGGATGCGGGCCTCGACCGGCTCAGGGAGTCGGGCCACGAGGTCGTGACCGCGTACGACATCGAGGGCGACGAACTGCTGGAGGCGGTCGCGGACGCCAACGCCATGATCGTCCGCTCGGGCACCGAAGTCACCGAGGAGGTCTTCGAGGCCGCCCCCGAACTGGTCATCGTCGGTCGCGCCGGCATCGGCGTCGACAACATCGACATCGACGCGGCGACCGAACACGGCGTCATCGTCGCCAACGCGCCGGAGGGCAACGTCCGCGCGGCCGCCGAGCACACGGTCGCGATGGCGTTCGCGTCCGCCCGGTCGATCCCCCAGGCCCACGTCCGCCTCAAGGGCGGCGAGTGGGCGAAAGGCGACTACCTCGGCACCGAGGTCAACGGCAAGACGCTTGGCGTCGTCGGCCTCGGCCGCGTCGGTCAGGAGGTCGCGAAGAAGCTCGACTCGCTGGGCATGGACCTCGTCGCGTTCGACCCCTACATCAGCGAGGAGCGCGCCGCCCAGCTCGGCGCGGAGCTGGTCGATCTGGACGACTGTCTCGACCGCGCCGACTTCCTGACGGTCCACACGCCCCTGACCCCCGAGACGGAGGACATGATCGGGGAGGAGGAACTCGCCCAGATGGAGGGCGGCTACCTCGTCAACTGCGCCCGCGGCGGCGTCGTCGACGAGGACGCGCTCGCCGCCGCCGTCGAGGACGGCGTGCTCGCCGGGGCCGCGATCGACGTGTTCGCCGACGAGCCCGTCTCCCCCGACAACCCGCTGCTCGACGTGGAGGACGTCGTCGTCACGCCCCACCTCGGCGCGTCGACGGAGGCCGCCCAGGAGAACGTCGCCGTCTCGACGGCCGAGCAGGTCGTCGCCGCGTTCGACGAGGAGCCGGTCGTCAACGCCCTGAACGCCCCCTCGATCGACGAGAGCGCGTTCCCCCGCGTCGAGCCGTACATCGGCCTCGCCGAGACCGCCGGCAAGATCGCCGCGCAGCTGTTCGACGGCCGCATCTCCACCGTCGAAGTGCGCTACGAGGGCGACATCGCCGAGGAGGACGTCGAACTCGTCACCGCGAGCGGCCTGAAGGGCGTGTTCCAGCCCCTGGAGTGGCAGGTCAACGCGGTCAACGCCCCCCAGATCGCCGAGGAGCGCGGCATCGAGGTGACGGAGTCGAAGACCCGGCAGGCCGAGGACTTCCAGAGCCTCGTCACCGTGACGGTGTCGGACGGCGAGGAGTCGATCAGCGTCGACGGGACGCTGTTCGCCGACAACGACCCCCGGATCGTCCGCGTCGACGGCTACCGCGTCGACGCCATCCCCGGCGGCAAGATGATGGTCGCGCGCAACACGGACGAGCCGGGCGTCATCGGCCTCATCGGCAGCGTCATGGGCGACCACGAGGTCAACATCGCCGGCATGTACAACGCCCGCGAGACCATCGGCGGCGAGGCGCTGACGGTGTACAACGTCGACAGCGCCGTCCCCGACGCGGCGTTCGAGACGCTGGAGGCCGACGAGCGCATCATCGAAGTGAAGTACATCTCGCTGAACGGCGTCGAGGAGTAGGCGGCGGCGACGCGGGCGGCCGCTACTTCAGGAGGCGACGTAGCGGTCCGTCGCCCCGCCGCTCGCCGGTGCAGTCGCAGTCGCGCTCGCGCAGCAGCTTCTCGTACCGGTTTATCATCGTCTGTCGCCGTCGCCGCTCGCGGTCGAGGGCCGCTTCGAGGCGCACCACCTCCGCTCGCAGCTGGGCCACCTGCGTGCGGAGGGCGACGCCCTCGGCGGCGTCGGCGTACTCCGGGAGTCGGTCCGCCGGCTCTGGCTGGTCGGTCTCCATCGCCGCGAACTATGCTACGGAGTGGCAAAACACCCCGGCAGACGGCCGTCCGCCGCCCGTATGACGCCGTTCTAGTCGTCGAGGTGTTCCAGCACGGCGTCGGTGTCGTTCGGCACGGGTTCGGGGTCGCCGCCGGCCGCCGCGGCGGCGTCCGGGTCCTTCAGGAGGTGGCCGGTGGTGAGACAGACGACGGCCTCGTCGTCCGAGACGACGCCCTCCTCGCGGAGCTTTCGCAGGCCCGCGACGGAGGCGGCGGAGGCGGGCTCGACGCCGACGCCCTCCGCGGCGAGCGCGCGCTGGGCGTCGGTGATCGCCTCGTCGGAGACCGCGACGGCGGTGCCGCCCGTCTCGCGGATGCCGGGCAGGGCCTTCGGCGCGTTGACGGGGTTGCCGATGCGGATGGCCGTCGCGCGCGTCTCGACCTCGTCCCAGCGCTCGGTGTCGTCCCAGCCGTTCTCGACGGCCTCGACCATCGGCGCGGCGCCCTCGGCCTGCACGCCGGTGAGCTTCGGCACCTCGTCCTCGTCGAGCGCGCCGCTCCGGACGAGTTCGCGGAAGCACTTGTACAGCGCCGCCGTGTTGCCGGCGTTGCCGACGGGGAGGACGATCCGGTCGGGGAACCGACCCTCGTCCTCGTAGAACTCCTCTAAGATCTCCAGGCCGATGGTCTTCTGGCCCTCCAGACGGAACGGGTTCAGCGAGTTGAGCAGGTACGCCTCGCCGCGCTCCGCGAGGTCCTGCACGATGTCCAGGCAGGCGTCGAAGTTGCCGTCGACCTCCAGGATGCGTGCGCCGTGGAGGCTGGCCTGCGCGACCTTGCCGGCGGCGACCTTGCCGGCGGGCAGGAGGACGAGCGTCTCCAGGCCGGCGCGGGCGCCGTAGGCGGCCAGCGCGGCGCTGGTGTTGCCGGTCGAGGCGCAGGCGAGGCGGTCGACGCCGAGTTCCTCGGCGACGCGGACGCCGACGGTCATCCCGCGGTCCTTGAAGCTGCCCGTCGGGTTCATCCCCTCGTGCTTGACGCGGAGGCGGTCGACGCCGACCTCGGATTCGAGGCGGGGGACCTCGTGCAGCGGCGTGTCGCCCTCCGGGAGGGTGACGCCGACCTCGAACGGCAGGGCGGCGCTGTAGCGCCACACACCGTCGGAGCGGTGCACCGACGAGCCTCCGCTCGCGCCGCTCCCGGAGACCCCCTCGCCCTCGAAGTCGTCGAACGTCGCCGGGTCGGCGTATCGCACCTCTAGCAGGCCGTCGCAGTCGTCACAGCGGTACCGGATCGCGTCGAACGGCGCGAACGTCGCGCCACACTCGATGCAGGCGAGCCAGACGCCGTCGTCTGCCTCGTCGGGGACGGCGTCGGCCTCGGCGGAGAGCGTCATGGAGCTCATTAGGGTGAGCAACGGGGCGGGCGGGGAAAAACGGTCCGCTCCGCGCGAGACCCGCCGCGGTCGGCAACGGGGCGCCCGCCGGTGCGAACGCCCGGGCTACGACTCCGCGCCGAACGAGTCGATGGAGTCGTGGACGACCTCCGCCCACTGGTCCAGCGCCTCGTGCAGCATCGTCTTCGCCTCCGGGAGCGGCGTCGCGGTGTACTGGTAGACGTAGCCGCCGGGATCGAGCAGGCGCCGCTCGCGCTCGGCGAGGCCCTTCTCCATCAGCGTGGTCAGCGAGCGGTTGACGTTGCTCCGGTCGCGGTCGAGTTCCTCGGCGAGCTCCTCGACGGTGCTCCCGGGGTGATCGAGCAGGGCGAGGTACGTCCGCGTCTCGTGGTCCTGGATGTCGAAGACGCAGGTCATCACGTCCCGGAACTCGGGCTCGGCGGTCTCCAACAGGTCGCCCATGTCCTGAGGCGACTCGGAGTCACTCATGCCCTCCAGTTCGGCGGGAGCGGGGTTAAAACTCGCGGCAGCGGCGTCCCTTTCGCACCGGCCGTCACCCCTCCGCTTCGATGTACCCCTGGTTCTCGATGCAGCGGCGCATCTCGGACTCCTCCTCGTGCTTGTGAAGCGTCGTCGGCGTGTCGCAGTAGTACACCGTTCCGTCGTGCCGGAGCGTCACCGTGTACTCCGAGCCGAGCATCTCGGTCTCGATGACCACCCGCCGCCCGTCCTTGAGCGCGTCGAGGATGGTGTCCGCGCCGAGTTCTCCAGCCGTCGCACGTAGTGGTTCAGCCATCGTCGTTGGCGACAGATCGCACTCCAGAGCTATCAGTGTTCCCGGATCGGCGTGTGTCAGACAGTATCACACATAACTCTTGTGGCCCAGTGCGCGGCCGACGCCGCACCGCCGCGGTCCTTTACGCGTGCTCGTGCCATTCATTCCCATGGCACAGGAAACAGCTACCGACCGTCGCACAGACACTGACACCGCACGCGGCCTCGAAGCGTGGCAGGCCGGCGTCGTCGGAGGGATCGCGGGCGGGTTCGCCATGGGGATCATGCTGACGATGCAGATGACGCCGGTCATCGAGAACGCCATCCCGGCGCTGTGGGGACTCTCCGGCGGGCTCGCGGGCTGGGTCGTCCACATGTCGAACTCCGCAGTGCTGGGCGTCGTCTTCGCCGCCATCGCGAGCGCGGGGGCGCTCCGCGAGTACTCGGACTCCGTCGGCACCGGCACCGCCCTCGGAGTCGCGTACGGCGTCGTCCTCTGGGTCGTCCTCGCCGCGGTCGTGATGCCGATATGGCTCGACGCCGTCGGCTTCCCGATGGCGCCCGCCGTCCCGAACTTCAACCCGCTGAGCCTCGTCGGCCACGTCGTCTACGGGGGCGTCCTCGGCGCGACGTACGCGGCGCTCCGGTAACGCCTTCGGCCACCACGCTTTTTAGCTGTCAATAAACCGTACATAACGGTTCGGCGACGGTGTGTCCCGCACACATCAACGAGATATAGTTTTCCGCACGCCGATACAGTACGTGGTATGGCAACTTCCGAAGAGTCGGCCTACGCGAAACCCGAGCGGAACAACTCCTACGTGCTGTACGGCGCGGTCGCCGGCGTCGTCGCCGGACTCGTCTTCGGCCTCCTCATCCAGTTCCGACTGGAGCGCATGACCGCCATCGGCGCGATGTACACGCTCGGTGACCCCAGCCTCTCGGCGGGCTGGGTCGCGCACGTGTTCCACAGCGCGCTGTTCGGCGGGCTGTTCGGCCTCGTGCTCGACCGCGAGCCGCTCCGCGCCGTCTCGCGCCGCCCGTTCCGCAACGCCGGCCTCGGCGTCGGCTTCGGGGCGCTCCTCTGGGCGGTCAACATCGTCTTCCTCTGGCCCCTGTGGCTCAACGGCGTCGGCCTCGCGAACGCGCCCGCCGCACCGTTCCTCGGGGTTATGCCGCTGGTCGGACACGTCGTCTGGGGCGGTCTCACCGGCGCGGCGTTCGCCGCACTCGTCAGGTAGTCGGGACAGTCGATCGCGGGAGAATCGGGGCGGCCGCTACGCCTCGTCCAGCAGCCACGCGAGCAGCCCCTTCTGGGCGTGCATCCGGTTCTCCGCCTGCCGCCAGACGAGCGCCCGCTCGCTCTCCATCACGTCGTCGGTTATCTCCTCGCCGCGGTGGGCGGGCAGGCAGTGCATCACGGAGACGTCCGGGGCGGCGCGGTCGAGCAGTTCCTCGCAGACCTGGAACCCCTCGAAGTCGTCCATCCGCACGTCGCGTTCGTCCTCCTGGCCCATGCTGATCCAGACGTCCGTGTAGATGACGTCGGCGTCCTCGGCGGCGGCGACGGGGTCCTGTGTGATCGTCGGGTCGCCGCCGAGGTCGTTCGCGCGCTCGACGACGTCGTCGTCGATGCCGTACCCCTCTGGCGTGGCGACCGTGAGGTCGACGTCCGTCAGCGCACAGCCGAGTGCGAACGACTGAGCGACGTTGTTGCCGTCGCCGATCCACGCCGCCGAGACGCCGTCGAACCCGCCCATCGTCTCGCGGATCGTCAGCAGGTCGGCCAGCGTCTGGCAGGGGTGGGCGTCGTCGGTCAGGCCGTTGACGACCGGCACGTCGGCGGACTCCGCCAGCACCTCGGCGTTGGCGTGTTTGAACACCCGGGCCATCACCACGTCGACGTAGCGAGAGAGCGCCCGCGAGGTGTCCTTGAGCGGCTCGCCGCGGCCGAGCTGGATGTCGTTCTCGCCGAGGAAGACGGCGTGGCCTCCGAGCTGCGTCATCCCCGTCTCGAAGGAGACTCGGGTCCGCGTCGAGGGCTTCTGGAACAGCATGCCGAGCGTCCGGTCCCGCAGGTCGCGGTGGGGTTCGCCGGCCGCGAGCTGTTCCTTGTACTCCGCGCCCTGGTCGAGGACGGCTTCCAGTTCGTCCTCGGAGAGGTCGTCGACGTCGAGGTAGTGTCTCGTCATGCTTTGAGGTCCTCGGCGACGGCTTCGAGCACCGCGACGGAGCGGTCGAACTCGCCGAGATCGAGGTGTTCGTTCGGCGCGTGGTCCAGGTCGGAGTCGCCGGGGCCGTACGTCGCCATCGGGCAGTCCCAGGCTCTCGCGTAGAGGTTCATGTCGCTGGTCCCGGTCTTGCGGAGGAGCCGCGGGTCGCCGCCCTCGTCCCGGATAGCGACGCGGAACGCCCGCGCCACGTCGTTCCGGGGGCTCTCCATCACCGGCGGGATCGGCTCCTCCCAGGTGACCGTACCGGACTCCAGTTCGCCGTCGGCTATCTCCCGCACCGCTTCGGCGGTCATCTCCGGCGGGATGCGCAGCTGCACGTCCATCGTCGCCTCGACGGAGAGGCCGTCCGCCGTGAACCCGCCGTCGACGGAGACGGGCTTGGTCGTCACCTGCTCGAAGACGGGCTCCCACTCGTCAGGCTCGAACGCGTCCTCGACGCGGGACCACCAGCGGATGGCGTCCTGAATGGCGTTCGGCTCCGGGCGGGAGGTGTGGCCGGACTCGCTCGTCGCGACGTAGGTGCCCGCGAGGAAGCCGCGGTAGCCGAGCGTGATGCCGTCGAAGCCGCTGGGTTCGCCGTTCACGACGGCGTCGGGCGCGTCGCGGTCCTCGATGAGGTGGCGCGCGCCGCGGGAGTCGGTCTCCTCGCCGACGACGCCGACGAAGGAGATGCCCGTGCGCACCGCCGCGGCGGCCATCGCCGCGAGCGGCCCGGTCGCGTCGACGGAGCCGCGGCCCCACAGCACTTCGCCGGTTTCACCGGCTCCGTCTCGGTCCGTCTCTGACGGACCGCCGTCCTCGTCGATCTCCACCGGGATCTCGCCCGGCACGGTGTCGACGTGCGAGGTGAGCAGGACGGAGTCGTCGGCGGGGGCGCGGACGTTGCCCACCTCGTCGGTCCACGCCTCGCGGTCGTGGGCCTCGAAGAAGTCGACAAGGCGCTCGGCCGCCGCCGCCTCCTCGCCGGTGGGCGAGGGGATGGAGACGAGGTCCACGAGTAGCTCGCGCGCCTCGTCGGCCGAGACGGTCGCCGTCGCGCTCATCCGACGACGTCCTCCATCGCCTCGACGACGCGGTCGACGTGCTCCTCCCCGATCGTCAGCGGCGGGAGCAGGCGCACGACGGTCCGGCCCGCGGGCAGGGCGAGCACGCCGTGGTTCAGCGCGAGCTCCTTCAGCGCGCGGTTCGCGCCGCGGCCGACCTCGACGCCGACCATCAGCCCCTCGCCGCGGACCTCGCGCACCTCGTCGCCGAGCGCCGCCGCCAGTTCGGTCTGCAGGTAGTCGCCCATCGCCCCGGCGTGGGCCGGCAGATCGTCCTCGACGACGGTCGAGACGGTCGCTTCCGCAGCGGCCGAGACGACCGGACCGCCGGAGAACGTCGAGGCGTGGGAGCCGTAGTCCTCGGCGATCCAGTCGCGACACAGCGTCGCGCCCATCGGCAGGCCGTTGGCGAGGCCCTTCGCCGACGTGAGGATATCGGGGACCACGTCCGCCTGCTCGCAGTTCCACAGCGTCCCCGTCCGGCCGAGGCCGGTCTGGACCTCGTCGAAGATCAGCGCCGCGCCGGCCTCGTCGGTGATCTCGCGGGCCGCCTGCAGGTACTCGGCGGAGGCGGGATTGATGCCGCCCTCGCCCTGAACCGGTTCGACGATGACGCCGGCCGTCTCGTCGTCGACCGCCTCGGCGAGCGCCTCCTCGTCGTCGTACGGGACGAACTCGACGCCGTCGATCAGCGGCTCGTACGGCTCCTTGTACTTGTTCTTCCACGTGGTCGCGAGCGACCCCATCGTGCGGCCGTGGAAGCCCTGCATCGTCGCGACGATCTTGGCGTTCCCCGTGGCCGAGCGGGCGAACTTCAGCGCGGCCTCGTTGGCCTCGGTGCCGGAGTTGCAGAGCCACACCTTGCCGATCGGGTCGGGAGCCGTCTCGGCGAGGCGCTCGTACAGCGCCGTGCGCGCCGAGTTCGGGTACGACGCCTGCACGTAGGTGAGCTTCTCGAACTGCTCGGTGACGGCCTCGTGAACGGCCGGGTGGCCGTGCCCAAGCGGGACGCAGGCGTACGACGCTCCCACGTCGAGGAACTCGTTCCCGCCCTCGTCGTAGACGTACGCGCCCTCGCCGCGCTCGATCCGGACCGGCTTCTCGGAGAAGATGAACCCCGTCACAGGAGGTCCTCCTCGGCGACGTCCGCCCCGTCAGGACCCTCCGCGCCGACCGCGCCGGGCGTGATCGTCGTCCCCTGTCCGTCGAGCGCGCCGACGATGGGGTCGTTGAGGTTCGCGTCCGCGACGGTGACGGAGGCCGCGCCGCCCTCCAGCGCCTCGGTCGCCGCCATCACCTTCTTCGTCATGAACCCCTCCGCGGCGTCCTCGACGCGCTCGAACTCCGCGGGCGTCGTCGCCTCGTCGATGACGGTCGACTCGTCGTCGGGGTCCTCGTAGATCCCGGCGACGTCGGTGAGAACGACGAGGTCCGCTTCCAGCGCGCCGGCGACGGCCGCGGCGGCGCGGTCGGCGTCGGCGTTGACCGGCGTGCCCTCGCCGGACAGCATCGGCACCGTGACGACCGGCGTGTAGCCGCCCGCGAGCAGCGTCTCCAGCAGGTCGGCGTTCACGTCCTCGATCGTGCCGGAGTGGTCGCCCCGTCTGATCTTCTTCTTGCCGTCCTCGACGACCCGCACCGCGGACTTCCGCGGCCCGGTGAGCAGTTTCCCGTCGACGCCCGAGAGGCCGACCGCGTCGACGCCCTCGTTCTGGAGCGCGGCGGTGAGGTCGGTGTTCAGCTTCCCGGGCATCACCATCTCGAACACCTCCATGGTTCGCTCGTCGGTGAACCGCCCGACGACGCCGCCGGGCGTCTCGACGTACTCCGGTTCCTCGCCCAGTTCCTCCAGCGTCTCGTCCACCGCGGTCGACCCGCCGTGGACGACGACGACGTCCTCGCCGTTGGCCGTGAGGTGGGCGACGTCCGCCAGTGCGCCTTCCGGTTCGACGGCGCGCGCGCCACCGATCTTGACTACTACTGTCATGGTACGAAAACCTCCGTAGTTGGTGCTGCGTTCATAAAATCAGGGTGCGCCGACGGGGTGGAGTCCCTGAAACTCCAGACCCGCCGTCTCCTCGAAGCCGAGCGCGACGTTGGCCGCGTGGACCGCCTGTCCGGCGGAGCCTTTCATCATGTTGTCGATGGCCGAGAACGCGACGACGCGCTTGTTCGAGGGGTCCAGTTCGAAGCCGACCTCGCCGTAGTTCGTCCCCGCGACCGCCTTCGGCTCGGGGTAGCGGTAGACGCCGCTCCCGCCGGCGGCCAGCCGCATGAACGGCTCCTCCTCGTACGACTCGCGGTACGCGCCCCAGAGGTCGCCCTTCGAGACGGGGCCGTCCGGGAACACGTGGCAGGTCGCGGACGCGCCGCGGATCATGTCCACGGCGTGGCACGTGAACGACACCGACGTTCCGAGGAACTGCTCTATCTCGGCCTCGTGGCGGTGCCCCTTCGGCGCGTACGGGCGGACGACGCCCGAGCGCTCCGGGTGCGACGAGGCCTCGCCGCCGCCCGCGCCGCCCTCCGAGGAGCCGACCTTCACGTCGACGACGATCTGTTCGTCCCCCGAGAGCACGCCGTGCTCGAACAGGGGGTGGAGCCCGAGGATCGTCGCGGTGGCGTTGCAGCCGCCGGAGGCGATCAGGTCCGCCCCTTCGAGGTTCTCGCGGTTGATCTCCGGGAGGGCGTACGCCGCCTCGTCGAGCAGTTCGGGCCGGCTGTGGCCGTCGTACCACTCGTCGTACTGCTCCTCGGTGTCGAGCCGGAAGTCCGCCGAGAGGTCCACGACGGTGTCCGCCACCTCCCGGAACGAGTCGATCCGCTCCATCGAGACGCCGTGCGGCGTCGCCGTGAACAGCACGTCCACGCTCTCCAGGTCCGCCGGATCGGAGAAGCGCAGGTCGGTGCCCCGGAGGTTCGGGTGGACGGAGCCGACGCTCTTGCCGTCGTAGCTCCGGCTGGTCGCCTGCTGCGCGTCGAGGCGCGGATGCGCGTCGATCAGCCGCAGGAGCTCGCCGCCGGTGAAGCCGCTGCCGCCGACGACCGACGCCGAGAGCGACTCGCCCGCCATCAGGCCGTCACCTCCTGGCCCTGTTCGCGCTCGACTCTCGCCTCCAGCCAGTCGACGACCGCGCCGGGCACGTCGACGTCCGTCGTGTCGTTCAGCGCCTTGAACTCGACGGTGTGGTTGACCTCGTGGACGGTGTAGGAGTCGCCCGTCTCCATGAGGTCGACGCCGAGCAGGCCGCCGCCGACCGCGTCGCTCGCGCGCTCGACGAGGTCTCTGGCCTCGTCGTCGAGCTCGAACTCGGCGGTTTCCGCGCCCTTCGCCGCGTTCGTGAGCCAGTGGTCCGACGAGCGGACCATGGCGGCGACGGGCTCGCCGTCGGTCGCCAGCACCCGGATGTCGCGGCCGGGCTTCTCGACGAACTCCTGGACGTAGAACACCTTGTGCTCGTAGTGGCCGAGCGTCGCCTTGTGTTCGAGGATGGCCTCGGCGGCCGACCGGCCGTCGATCTTCGCCATCAGGCGGCCCCAGGAGCCGATCACGGGCTTGAGGACACAGGGGTAGCCGAACTCCTCGATCGTCTCCATCGCGGCGTCCTTGGTGAACGCCACGTCGGTGTTCGGCGTGGGGATGCCCGCGCCCTTCAGCGCGAGACTGTTTTTCACCTTGTCCGCGCACACCTCCGCGGTGTCGGGACTGTTGACGACGGGTACGCCGTAGGCCTCCGCGAACCGCGTGACGTAGAGGCTCCGGCTGGTCGCCAGACAGCGGTCCAGCACCACGTCGAGGCCCTCGAACTTCTCGGGGGCGTCCTCGATGTTGAACTGCTGTTTCCGGACGTCGATCTTCGTGACCTCGTGGCCCCGGTCGCGCAGCTCCGAGAGGAGCAGCTTCTCGTCCTTGCGGATCCGGGAGTACAGCATTCCGACGTTCATGTGCGTGTCTCCGATGTCGCTGCGGTCGTCGCGCCCTTTCGGACGCGCGTGGAAGTCGTCTCGTCCGTCACCTTACTCCCCCCAGTCCTCCTCCAGCTCGGGGGCCTTCTGGAGGACCGGCGGGTTGGTGTCGGTCACTTCGAGCTCTGCGCCGCAGGTGGTGCAGTCCACGATCTCTCCCACTTCGAGGTCGTCGTGCAGGTCCACGTCGGCCCCGCACTCAACGCATTCTGCCATTGTACCCTCTACTCGACGCCAGCACACCTTAAAACCTTCGAACTTACCAGATAAATTAAGTAATTGCACCCGCCTCTAATCGCGTCAGAAAGGCGAACGAACCGAGATTCGCGTTCCGAGTATCACTTTCGGAATATGTTATCTGTCCCCTCGCGGGGACGGCGGTAGCGGGAGGAGTGGCGGTCGCATCGGTCGGTCACGCATACTCGCTCACCTCCGTACGGAGGGCGTCCTCGGCGTCGGCGAGCGCGGACCGCTTCGACTCGACGGCGTCCGCGTCGGCGGACAGCGTCGCCTCGGCGGCGTCGAGCGCGTCGGCCACCGCGGCCGCCGCGGGGCCGCCGGTCGAGTCGCGACTGGCGACGCTCTCGGCGGGGTCGAGTGCGGCCTCCACGTCCTCGCGGTCGACGTACTCGGCGAGGGGGTCGCCGAGCACCTCGCGGGCCGCGGCGTCGAGCGCGTCGTAATCGGCCCCCGATTCGGCCGCCACCGCTACCATCTCGTGGGCGGTACGGAACGGGAGGCCGTGCATCGCCAGCAGGTCGGCGACGCCGGTCGCCGTCGAGAACCCCTCGCCCGCGGCGTCCGCGAGCGCGGCCTCGTCCCAGTCGGCGGTGGCGACCGCGCCGGCCGCCACGTCGACCGCCTCGACGACGGCGTCGACCGTCTCCCAGGCGTGCGGCGTCGCGCGCTGCAGGTCGCGGTTGTACGCGCGGGGTAGCCCCTTCAGCGTGGTCAGCAGGCCGTTCACCCCGCTCGCGGCGTCGCCCGCGGTCGCGCGGACGAGCTCCAGCGTGTCGGGGTTTTTCTTCTGGGGCATGATCGAGGAGGTCGACGAGTAGTCGTCGCTCAGGTCGACGTACCCCTTGTTCGCGAAGACGATCAGGTCCTCGGCGAGCCCCGACAGCGTCGTGGCGAGGTTCGCCAGCGCCGCCGTCGCCTCCAGCAGGAAGTCGCGGGCGGAACTCGCGTCCATCGAGTTCTCCACGACGGCGTCGAACCCGAGTAGCTCGGCGGTGCGCTCGCGGTCGACGTCGAAGGGCGTCCCCGCGAACGCCGCCGCGCCGAGCGGCGACCGGTTGATCCGGTCGTAGGCGTCGAGCAGGCGCTCGGTGTCGCGCGCGACGGCCGACTCGTAGGAGCAGAGCCAGTGCGCGACGGTGGTCGGCTGGGCGGGCTGGAGGTGCGTGAAGCCGGGCATCACCGCCCCGGTGGTGGCTTCGGCCGCCGACAGCAGGGCCTCGCGGAACCCCAGCGTCGCCTCCGCGGCGTCCAGCACGTCCTCGCGCAGGCGGTAGCGGATGCAGGTCGCCACCTCGTCGTTGCGCGAGCGGGCGGTGTGCATCTTCCCGCCCGCCTCGCCGACGCGGTCGATGACCGCCGTCTCGATGGCGGCGTGGACGTCCTCGCCCTCGGGGAGCGCGCCGTGGCCGACGTCCTCGACCTCGTCCAGCGCGGCGAGTATCTCGTCCGCCGTCCCGCCGTCGACGATCCCCTGCTCGGCGAGCATCACGACGTGCGCGCGGTCGACCGCGAGGTCGGCCGCGAAGATGCGCCGGTCGGCGTCGAGCGAGGAGAGGAACTCCCGGGCGGGGCCGCCGCTGAAGCGGTCCCGGCGGACGACGTCGCCTGAGTTCCCCTCGGACATCCTCACTCCTCCGTCCCGTCGCTCGCTCCGCTCCCGTCCGTGGCGAGCGTCTGCTTGTCCTTCGCGTCGATGACCTTGTTCGCCAGGCGGCCCTGGAAGCCGTGGTACTTCGCGACGCCGGTGGCGTCCTTCTGGGTGATGCCCTGGCCCTCGACGGTCTCGGTGTTGAACGAGGCGGCGTCCTCGGAGTAGGCCGCGTACTCGCTCTCGCGGCCGACCGGGCGGGCGCTCCCGCCTTCGAGTTTGATCGTCACGGTGCCGGTGACGCGGGACTGGGTCTCGTCGATGAACCCCTCGAGCGCGCCGACCAGCGGCGCGTCGATCAGGCCCTGGTACGCCTTGTTCGACCACTGCTGGTCGACCTGTGCCTTGAAGTCGCGCTCCTCCTGCGTGAGCACGAGGCCTTCGAGCGCCTCGTGGGCGTTGAGCAGGACGGTCGCGGCGGGGTGCTCGTAGTTCTCGCGCACCTTCAGGCCGAGCATGCGGTCTTCCATCATGTCCGTGCGACCGACGCCGTACGCGCCCGCGAGGTCGTTGAGGTACTCGATGAGTTCGACGGGGCCGTATTCCTCTCCGTCGACGGCGACGGGCTCGCCGTCCGCGAACTCGATCTCGACGAGTTCGGCCTCGCCGGCCTCGCCGGGCGCGTCCGTCCACTCGTAGATGTCCTCCGGTGGGACGTAGCCCGGGTCCTCCAGCTTCGCGCCCTCGACCGAGCGACTCCAGAGGTTCGTGTCGATCGACCAGTCGCCCTCGTTGCCGCTCTCGACGGGGAGGCCGCGCTCCTCCGCGTACTCTATCTCCCACTCGCGGGTGAGCTCCAGTTCGCGGACGGGCGCGATGACGTCGAGGTCGGAGTCGCGCCACACCGCCTCGAAGCGGAGCTGGTCGTTGCCCTTGCCGGTGCAGCCGTGAGCCACGGCGTCGCAGTCGTGTTCCTTCGCGGTCTCGAGGATGGCGTTCGCGATGACCGGGCGCGCCAGCGCGGTGCCCAGCGGGTAGCCCTGATAGGTCGCGTTGGCCTTCAGCGAGTCGAGACAGAGCGTGGCGAACTCCTCTCGCGCGTCGACCACGTACTGGTCGACGTCGAGCGCTTCGGCGGTCTCCTCAGCTTCTTCGAACTCCTCGTCGGGCTGGCCGACGTCGACGGTGACGCCGATGACCTCGTCGTACCCGTACTCCTCTTCGAGCAGTCCGACGCATACTGTGGTGTCGAGTCCGCCCGAGAAGGCGAGTGCCACGCGTTCCATTTGTACCCGGAGAGAGCCCCTTCAGGGGCTTAAATCCTTCCTTTTAGTTTATAAAAGAAATACGCAGAGATGTCTATAGGCGGCCTAAAGCGTTCTCAGGGGTTCGTTGCGAATCGGGTCGAAGTAGTGGAGTAGAGGTGGGCCTAGAAGAGGCCCGGTCGTCGCGGTCGCGGTCGCGGAGAAGGGGCGCCGGACCCGCCGCTCGCGGCCGTCGCGAGCGCGGCGCGGCGAGACCGTGCCATCGGTAAGTCCACGTAGCGGTACTGGGCTATTAAACCCTTCCGGCGGGGCAAAAGTTACGCCGCGCGCCTCGCGGCCGTCGGATCGGCGTTACGGCTCGTCGTCCGCGGTCTCGCTGTCGTCGGACGCCGTCTCGTTGTCGGCGGTCGTGGTTCCGTTTTCGCCGGTCGTCGTCTCGTCTGCCGTCGTCTCGTTCCCGACGCCTTCGCCCGGACCGCGGTCGCCGGGCCCGACGTCTCGTCCCGCAGGCGAACCGGGATTCTCACCGGCGATAGAGCGAGCGATCTCGGCGACCTCGGGACCGGAGAGGTTCTCGGCGCGATCGCGCAGCGACCGGACCGCGTCGGCGTCGACGCCGTTGGCTTCGAGGACGTCGGCGGGGATCCCCTCGGCGGCGTTCTCGCTCGCGTTCGCCATGCGCTGCACGGTGTGGATCTCCGCGGCGACCTTCGCCAGTTCGGCGCGGTAGCGGCCCTCGGAGATCGACCCGTTGTCGCGGGCCTGCTCCAGCTCGGCCCGGCGCTGTTCGAGCTCGGTCAGGCGCTCCTCGGTGTCGTTGATTTCCCCGGCCACAATCGAGGCCCGCGCCTCGTCGCTCGCGGCGGCGGCGACGCGGACGCCGAAGGTCCGCTCCTCCATCTCGCCGTCGATCTCGGCGCCCTGCACGCCGACGACGCCGGCGAGGCGTTCGCCCGGTGCGACCGATTCGTTCCCGTCGTTCGCGTCGTCGTCGTCCTGCGGTACGCTCCCGTCCGCTCCCGCGAACGCGGCGGCGGGCGCCGCCACCAGCGCGGCGGCGAGGACGGCGAGCGCGAGGAGGGTGCGTCGTTCCATCTACCCGGTCGTACGCGACCGCTCTCCATATAACTGACACTCCCTCGCTCCGGATCAACCCCGATTAAGGCGGATTCAAGACGGTTCATCCCGGTGCAGTCGCCCGATTGCCGGTGCGAGGGAGCTATTCGGCGACTGCCGGACCCGTTACTCCTCGCCTTCGTCGGGGAGCGACAGCACGTTCTCCCGACCGAGGCGGAAGCTCTCTACTTTCCCCTCGTCCCGGAGGTCGCTCACGACCTGACTGGTCTTGGCCTCGGTCCAGTCGAGCGCCTGAACGACCTCCTGTTGTTTCATCCGCCCGCCCTGCTGGTCGAGCAGCCGGAGGACGCGCTCCTCGTTGGAGAGCAGTTCCGGCGGCGGTCCGTCGTCGGTCGCGTCGCCGTCGCCTTCGCCTGCCGCGTCGGCGTCGCCACCGCCGCCGGTCGCCCCGGTCGTCTCGTCGCCTCTCGCGTCTCGGTGCCGCGCCCAGTACGCCAGGGCGGCGACGCCGACCGCGCCGACGAGCGCGAGCGCACCGAGCATCCACGCGTCGGGGGAGTCGCCGTCGGCGCCGTCTCCCCCGTTCGACGGGCCGAGCAGGATCCGGGGGTCGTCGGTCCCGAAGTCCGTCTGCGACCCCCGCCAGGTGACCGACCGGTCGCCGCTGTCGTCGGCGTCCGGCGACACGACGGACGCCTCGTACCCCGCCGGCCACTCGACGGTCATGCGCGTCTCGTCGCTCAGGAAGAACCCGCGGATGGCGTCGCCGATCCGGATCTCGCTGCCGTCGACTGCGGCGAAGCGCTCCCAGGTGAACGAGTACGTGACGACACCGTACTCCTGCGGGATCGACCGCGTCTCCGCCCGAACGCTCACGTCGCGGACCGACATCTCTCGACCGGTCTCGTTCTCCGCGGCGGCGGCGGTGCGCTCGATGCGCTCCCGGAACCGCGACGTGTAGTTCTCCGGGTTCTCCTCGACGTCGCGCTGCAGGTCCTCGAAGGCCTGCGTCGAGTTGTCGTCGTCGAGTCTGGTCCAGTACTGCATCTCCCAGCGCGCCGTCCCGTTCTCGTCGACGGACACGAGGATGCGGATCTCGTCGGTCTCGACGCTCTGGTGAAGGGCGTTCGGATCCGGATCCTCGCCCGCGGCCGGCGTCGCACCGGCGGTCGCGAGGGCGGTTCCGACGCCGGCCGTTACCAGCGCGGTCGCGACCAAGAGCGCAAGCAGGGACCTCGTCGTGCCGTGCATCGTTTCCCGCTGTCGACGGCACGGGGAAATATCTTGTCGTCCCGATAGCCACAGAGTATTTATCTATCTGGACCGAACGGTCGCGCATGCTCGATTCCCGCGGTGACGTCGAGGTCGAGACGCTACTGAAGGTGGTGCTCGGTCTCCTCGCCCTCCTGCTCGTCCTGGAAATCGTCGAGTTCCTCGTCGGCGGTCTCCTCGCCGTTCTCGGCCCCCTCCGGCCCGTGATCACGCTGCTCGCGGTGATCCTGGTCGTCCTCTGGCTCCTCGACCGTCTCTGATCGGCACCCATTTGACAGGCGACCTCCTAGACCGCCCGTGTTCAGCATCAACGCCCCGGTCCCCGGACGAGTCTCCCGGCTCGCCTCCGAGATGCATCCGGAGCTGGTCGATTTCGACCACCTCCGGGAGCGTCACTCGATCCTGGTGAAACGCCTCGGTACCCCCGAGTACGCGGGCCACGTCCAGCACGAGGCGCGGCGCGCGCTCGCGAACGCCCCCGCCGTCGAGGTCGAAGTCACCGGCATCGACTACTTCACCGACCCGCCGTCGGGCTCCTCCCCGGTCGTCTACCTGTCCGTTGAGAGCCCCGGCCTCCGCCGGCTCCACCGACGGCTCGTCGAGCAGTTCGGCGCGGTCGAGAACCTCGAAGGCGACGACTACACGCCCCACGTCACGCTCGCCCGCGACGGCGACGAGGAAGCGGCCCGCCGCCTCGCCGAACGCGACGTCGAGCGGGTCTCCTGGACGGTGTCGAAGCTCCAGTTCTGGGACGCGACGTACGACGAGTCCGTGAGCACGGTCTCGCTCCCCGCCTAGGACCCCGGTACCGGGACGCGGTCCCCTACGGCGCCGGCGGCCCGTCCTCGTAGGCGTCCTGCCCCTGGTAGAAGTTCAGCATCGCGAACTTCAGCTTCTCCGGCGCGACGTCTATCATCTCCTCGCGCTCCTCCTTCGGGAACGAGGAGTGGACGCTGTACTTGCCCATCTCGCCCTCGGCGGCGGCGGTGTAGCGCTTGTCGAGCAGGACGCGCACGCCGAAGTCGTCGGGCGAGCGGATCACCCGGCCGATCGCCTGCCGCGTCTTGCGGATCGTCGGGATCTCGACGGCGTACTCCCAGCCGGCGTCGTCGCTGCGCTCCGCGTACGCCGCGCCGTAGGCGTCCTGTACGGCCTTCGCCCGGTCGTCGAGGTGCGGGTACGGGACGCCGACGACCGCGACGGTGCGGGCGTCGTCGCCGTCGAAGCTCACGCCCTCGGCCAGCGTGCCCCACAGCGAGGTGAGGAGGACGGCGTCCTCGCTGTCGGCGAACCGCTCGCGCAGTTCCTCGGCGGACTCGCCCGGCCGGTCGCGCAGCACCGTCGCCTCCACGTCGAGCAGTTCCTCGTAGCGCTCGGCCTCGGCGTAGCTCGGGAAGAAGGCGAGCGTGTTCCCCGGCGTGAACCGGACGGCGTCCGAGAGCGTCTCGGCCACGACGTCCTGCGTCTCGGGGTCGTCGCGCTCGCTGGCGAACAGCGCCGGCGTCCCGGCGGCGAACGTCCGGCGGTTCTCCTCGGGGAACTGGAGGCCGTAGGCCATGTTCACCGGGCTCTCCAGGCCGAGGACGTCCTCGCTCACGTCGAACGGGCGCAGCGTGGCGCTCATCAGGACGCTCGCGTACACCTCATCAAACAGCTGGCCGGTCACCTCCCGCGGGATGCAGGTGTACAGCTCCGCGCGCCCGTACACCTCCTCGGTCCCCGCGTCGCGGCGGACGGAGAGGACGGGGTACTGGCCGAGCTCGGCGCCTTCGTCGATCCACGAGGAGACGAACGACGCCGCCTGGAGGGTCTGGCACTCGGTCCGCGTGGTCGTCTCGCCGCGTTTGTACGCCTCCTCGTACTCCTCGTCGAGTTCGAGGCCGAGGTTCGCGGCGGCCTCCAGATCCGAGTCGATGCCCGGCCCGGAGTACTGCTGGAGGAACGCCCGCGTCAGGTCGTCGCGGCCCTCGTCGTTGGCGACGGAAACGTCCTCCCAGTCCTCGCCGACCCGCTCCCGGTCGCCGAAGCCGAAGGAGTCCTCGTACGTCTCGACGAGGGCGTCCCGGAACGCCCGGATCACGTTCTCCGCGCCGGGCGCTCGCGCGTCGTCGCTGTCGTCGAGTTCGTCGAGCGCCTGGTCCAGCGTGTTCTCCGTGAGCGTGCGCGTCGCGTGGTCGCGCGCGGCCCCCTCGATGTTGTGGGCCTCGTCGAAGACGGTGATCACGTCCTCGGGGTCGCGGTCCAGCCACCGGAAGAACTGCTCGCGGATGGCTGGGTCGAGCAGGTGGTGGTAGTTGCAGACGACGAGGTCGACGCCCTCGATGCCGTCCTTGAGGAGTTCGTAGCCGCAGAGCGTCCGCTCGTGAGCGTACTCGTAGATCTCCGTGGGGGTGCGAACGTCCTCGAACAGCCAGCCGTAGAACTCGTCGGAGTCCCGCGTCAGGTTGTTGTAGTAGTGCTCGCAGGTGTTCTGCTCTTCGAGGTCCTCGACCTCCGCCTCGACGGCGTCGAGTTCGTCCATCACCGCGGAGCGGGCCTCGGTGGCGCGCTCGTTGCCCTCTTGGCTCTCTTCTAAGAGCTCCTCCTGTCGGCGCTCCAGCTGTCGCACGTCGCGCTCGGCGTCGACGAGCTCGTAGGTGTTGTCCCGGAGCACCTGGCATTCCTCGAAGCCCACGTCGATGTGACACATCGACGACTTCCCCTTGAACACGACGGCCTGGATCGGCTCCTGCCGGGTTATCTGGCGCGCCTCCGTGACGAACTGGCGCATCTGCTGGTGGACGTTGGTCGTGATGACGACCGTCTTGTCCTCCTCGCGGGCGTACTCAAGCGCCGGGACGAGCGCCGACAGCGTCTTCCCGGTGCCGCAGGCCCCCTCGAAGAGCACGTCCTGCTCGCGCGAGAGCGCGTTGTAGATGCGGTCCATCGCCTCCCGCTGGTTGTCGTAGGGGGCGTCGTAGGGGAAGAACCGCATGTACCCGTTGGTCTCTGCCACGCGGTGTCCTTTCGCGCCACCGGACAAAAAGTCTCGGCCGCCGCGGTGAAAGTGATCCCGTACCCAGCGAGTGGACCGAACGACTCCGGACGCCGGGTCTCGGCCGCCTGCATCCGAACGCGCGGGACGGGGTCCCGCCTCAGCTGACACGGGTGACGGAGTAGCCCGCGTCGCGGATCGCTTCCACGATGCGGTCCGTCTGGTCCGTGCCGCTCGTCTCGATACGGAACTGCAGGTACGCGTTGCCGACGTCGAGTTCCTCGACGGACCGCTCGTGGTTCACCTCGTAGATGTTCGCGCCGCAGTCCGCGATGATCTCCGAGACGCGGTTCATCTCGCCGGGGCGGTCGACGATGTGGACGCGCAGTCGAACGACCTGCCCGCGATGGGTGAGCCCGTGCGTGAGCACCGTCCGGAGGTCGGTCATGCTCAGGTTGCCGCCGGACAGGACCGGGACGACCACCTCGTCGCGGACGTCGAGCCGATCGCTTCGCATCGCCGCCACCGTCGTCGCGCCCGCGCCCTCTACCATCTGTTTGGTTCGCTCCAGCATGAACAGGACGCTCTCGGCGATCTCGGTGTCGGAGACCGTGATCACCTCGTCTACGTGCTCCGCGATCATCTCGTAGGTGAGGTCCGAGATGCCCCCGGTCGCGATCCCGTCGGCGATGGTCTGCACCGAGTCGATCGTCCGCGGTTCGCCCTTGTCCAGACTCTGGGGGACGGTCGCCGCCGCCTCGGCCTGCACGCCGACGACTCGCGTCTCGGGCGACGTCTCGTCGACGGCCGCGGCGACGCCCGCGATGAGCCCCCCGCCGCCGATCGGGACGATCACGGTGTCCACGTCCGGGACCTGCGAGACGATTTCGAGCCCGAGCGTCCCCTGCCCCGCGACGATCGCCGGGTCGTCGTAGGCGTGGACGAAGACGCTGTCGTCGTCGACGATCGACTTCGCGTGCGCCATCGCCTCGCGGAAGTCGTGCCCGTGCAACACGACGTCAGCCCCGTAGTCCGACGTCGCGTCGATCTTCGTCTGCGGCGTGTTCTTCGGCATGACGATCGTCGATTCGAGGCCGGTCTTCGTGGCGGCGAGCGCGACCCCTTGCGCGTGGTTCCCCGCGCTCGCCGCGACCGCCCGTGTCGCTTCGCTCCGCGCGGACGTCGCCTGCTTCAGTTTGTTGTACGCTCCCCGGGTCTTGAACGACCCCGTCCGCTGGAGGTGCTCCATCTTGAGCCGGACCGTCGCCCCCGTCTCCGCTTCGAGCGACCTGCTCGTTTCGATCGGCGTCTCCCGGACGACCGACTCGTCGTCGAGCCTGTCGCGGGCTTCTCTTATCTCAGATACGGAAACGCTCATTGTCTGAACGGGTCGACGGAACGCACCGGCGAAAAATTTGCCACTAGTCGTGGTTGGATAACACGTGCTACATCGCCGTCGCGTCCGCTAACCGCTCTGACGGCGAGGGCGTGACAGCGACCAGTAACGCCCGTAACGAGCCCGGAGAACGGGGCGGGAACCGTTACGCCGACGACTCGACCTCCGGCTCGACGTACACCTTCTTCACGCCGGGGTTGTGCGCGATGAGGTCGTCCTCCAGTTTCGTGATCCGGTCGTCTATCTCGTTGGTCTCCAGCGAGGGGTCGAACGCGACGTCCGCGGTGACGAGGATCTGGTCCGTGCCGAAGTAGACCGTCCGGAAGCCGACGATGTCCGTGACGCCCTCGGCGTTCTCGACGATCTCCCGGAGCTCGCGCTCCTCGTCTTTCGGGACGCTCTCGCCGAGGATGAGCCGCTTGTTCTCCCACGCCAGCGCGAGGGCGAAGCCCATCAGCATGATCCCGATGATCACGGCGCTCGCGGCGTCGTAGATGTAGTTCCCGGTCGTCCGGGTCAGGTAGATGCCCAGCAGCGCGATGGCGGCCCCCGAGAGGGCGATGAAGTCCTCGGTCAGCGCCGTCAGCGTCGTCACGTCGCTCGTCTTCCGGAACGCCTCGCGGTAGCCGCTCCACCCGTGCTGGTCCATCTGTTTCGTGATCGCGTCGTTCGCTTTCTTGAACGCGTACGCCTCGAAGAGTATCGCGCCGATCAGCACGGCGTAGTTGACGTAGACGGGATCGAAGGTGACACCGAGCAACTGGACGGGCTCGCTGGCGCGGTGGACGCCGTGCTGGAGCGCGTCGTAGCCGTGCTTGACGCTCTCCCACCCGGCGATACCGAACAGGAAGACGCTGACGAGGAAGCTGTAGAAGAACTGCGCCTTCCCGTAGCCGAACGGGTGCGACCGCGTCGCTTCCTGACCGCTGAACCGGATACCGATCAGCAGGAACACCTGGTTGCCCGTGTCGGAGATAGAGTGATACGTCTCCGACAGCATCGACGGGCTCCCGGTCAGCAGGTACCCCACGAACTTCAGCACCGCGATGGCGCCGTTGGCGATGAGCGCGGCGATGACGACCGACTTGCTACTTGCCATCACTCCCAACGGCGACCGCCGCTATGAAAGAAGTAGGGGGTTCCGACGCCCTCAGGACTCCTCGGAGCGCCAGACGCCGTCCTCGCGGTGGACGCCCGGGACGCTCAGCAGGCGCGGTCGCACGCAGTCCCACCAGACGTCGGGGTCGTCGTACCCCGCGGAGTGCGGAGGGTACACCGCCGCGCGGATCTCCGCGGCCGTCGCCGGCCCCTCCTCGCGGAGGAACTCGACGACGGCGCGGACGGCGTCGCGGCGCCAGTCGCGCATCATCCGGCTCGCGCCGGGCACCGCCATCTCGGCGAGCGCGCGGTCGACGTCGTCGTCGGCCTCCGCGAGGCCCTCGGACGCGCGCTCCCGGAGCGTCTCGGCCGGCAGGTACCACAGCGACAGGGTCTCGTCGTCCCCCTCGGCGGCGTCGGCACCTTCGACCGGGACCTCCGTCCGTCGGAGGTCGCCCCGCTCCTCGAGGGCGGCGAGTTCCTCGGCGACGGCGTCGGCGGGGGCGTCGACCGCGTCGGCCACCTCCGCGGCGGTCCGCGGCGCCGCGTCGACGAAGGCGGCGAGGACGGTCTCCGGGTCGTCGCCGCGCTCCGCGCTCCCGTCGCCCCGGAGTTCGGCGTCGTCCCCCCACTCCTCGCTCATGGGCACCAGTAGGGAAGGGTCCCCTATTGAACTTGTGACGAAAGAGTGGTACGCCGGGGCGGGCAAACACCGCCGTGATCGTCGTCTGCTCGGACACCCACAGCGGCACCGGCCACGAACTGACCGACCACATGGCGGACGCCGTCGCGGCGGCCGACCTCGTGCTCCACGCGGGCGACTTCACGTCCGAGGCCGCGCTCGACGCGTTCCGCGCGGAGAGCGACCGCCTCTTCGCCGTCCACGGCAACGCGGACGGCTCCGCGGTCCGCGAGCGCCTGCCGCCGGCCCGCACGGTGACCGCCGGCAACCTGACGGTCGCGCTGACCCACCGCCGGGACGGCGGCGCGACGGGGCTGGCGATGTTCGGCCGCTCCCGCGGCGCGGATCTCGTCGTCTCCGGGCACACGCACCGTCCCTCGGTGACCCGCGCCGGCGACGTGACGCTCCTGAACCCGGGGAGCTACGCCGATCCGCGGGGCAACAGGCCGGGCTACGCGGAGCTAGAGCCGCGCGACGGCGGCGCTCGCGGGCGACTGCTCGAACCGGACGGAACGGTCGTCGAGCGGTTCGAGGTCGATGCGGTCGGGGACGCGGGATCCGGAGAATAGCGTTCGACGCGGCGATCCGGTCGCCGGCGGGCTGTCGGCCGGCGAAGCCGGTTGCGTGGTCGGGAGGGCCGATGCGGACAGCGTGGGGCCGTCGCGGCGGTCGAGGCCGCTTCGGACGGCGGAGTGCCGCGGCGCGGAGGGCCGACCGCCGCGGCGCGGAGGGCTGTGCGGAGGGCAGGGTGCCACGGAGACCGCAACAGCGACTACCGGCGGAACAATCAAGAAGTCAGCGTAAGCTCAAACGGCTATTTCACCTTTCGACGTAGTAGAAGAACACCCACGCCGTCACGGCGATCGTGCCGGCGACGAACAGGACCAGCCCGGGCGATATCGCCCCGCTCAGGTCCAGCACGGAGGTCGCCGTGTCGTTGGCCGCCTCCGCGGCGTCGCCGACCACCGTGGTCGTGCCGTCGGCGGCGTCCGCGGTCTCGGTGGCCGTCTCTCGCGTCGTCTCGACCGCGGTCTCGGCGACGGTGTCCTCCTCGGCGTACTCGGTCGCCTCGGCGGTCCTCGTCGCCTCCGTGGTCTCCTCGTTCATGATGCCGACGTCGCCGCTCTCGGTGGTGGTCGTGGTCGCCGTCTCCGTCGCCTCGCCGCCGTTGGTCTGGTTGGGGCCGCCGGGGTCGGCGTCGTCCCCGGTGAGGTACTCGCCGCCGTCGGCGTCGCCGCCGACCGCGCCGCCCTCGCGGTTCCCGCCGCTGCCGCCGCTGCTCGGCGGGGTGACCGCCATCTCGCCGGCCAGCCGGTGGAGCGCGACGCTCGCCGCGCCGACGATGCCGACGCCGCCGAGCAGGCGGGAGAGCGCCGACTTCAGCGTCGACGTCTCCTCCTCCTGTCCGGCGAACAGGACGAGCGGCTGGTCGGCGGGGGCGTACACCTTCATCTCGCGCCCCTTCTCGGAGTAGATCGTGTCGACGACTTCGACGACCTCGGCGTCCTCGAGGTTGCCGAGGTGGTACTGGGTGTTCTGGAGCGACGTGTCGACCGCGTCGGCCAGTTCGGAGGGGGTAGCGGGGTCGTCGTGCAGGACCGCGAGCAGTTCCCGGGCGGTCGCCGACGAGAGCGCGGCGAGGACGTCGTCCGCGTCCTCGCTGTCGACGCCGACGACCCGGGGGTCCGCGTCCTCGGGCGCGGACGCGTCCGACGTGGAGGGCAGGAGGTCGGCCATGTGTCGGTGATGCGAGTCAGGCGGCATGAACTTTCTCCCTCGCCACCGGAAATTACGCGGCCGTTTCGCCGTCGAAACCTATTTCCTCGCCCCGCGACTACCCGGCGACATGGCCTCCGTCGACCCCTTCATCGTGCTCATCGTCGGCGCGTTGCTCGCGCTGATCCTCTTTTTCTACCTGATGCTCCGTCGCACCCTGCTCGGGTTCAAGGAGGGGATGGACGACGGGCGACGGTAGCGTCGAAAGCGCGACGCTCCGCGGTCCGACTCACGCGAGCGCCGTCCGGACGCGCTCGACGGCCGTCTCCACGTCGTCGCGGTCGACGTCCCAGTGCGTGCAAAAGCGTGCGACCGTCTCGCCGAACTCGACGCCGAGCACGCCCTCGGTCTCGCAGACGGCAAGGAACTCCTCCGCGCTCAGTCCGGCCCCGTCGGTCTCGACGAGGACGATGTTCGTCTCCGGCGGGCGGGCCGCGAGGCCGTCGATATCGTCCAACCCCTCCGCAAGCGCGCGGGCGTTGTCGTGGTCCTCGGCGAGGCGGTCGACGTTGTCGAGCGCTTCGAGGCCCGGCCCCGCGATGACCCCGGCCTGACGCATCCCGCCGCCGAACAGCTTCCGGTTGCGGCGAGCGCGCTCGACGAACTCCTCGCTCCCCGCGAGCATCGACCCGACCGGCGCGCCGAGCCCCTTCGAGAGGCAGAACATGACCGAGTCGACGCTCTCGGTGATGCGCGCCGCCGGCACGTCGAGCGCCGTCGCCGCGTTGAACACGCGCGCGCCGTCGAGGTGGACGGGGACGCCGCGGTCGTGTGCGGCTGCGGCCGCCGCGTCGATCTTCTCGGGGTCGATCGCGACGCCGCCCTTGCTGTTGTGCGTGTTCTCCAGACAGAGCAGGCCGGTGCCGGGTCGGTGCAGGTCCTCCGCGACGTAGCCCTCGCGGACCTGCTCGGGCGTCGGCACCCCGCGCTCGCCGCCGTCCAGCGTGCGGACCTGCAGCTCGGACAGCTGGGCCATGCCGCCCAGTTCCCACTTGTACACGTGGCTCTCGCGCTCGACCAGCGCCTCCTGTCCGCGCTCGGTGTGCGTGCGGATCGCGACCTGGTTGCCCATCGTCCCCGTCGGGACGTACAGCGCGGCCTCCATGCCCACCGCCTCGGCGGCGCGGCGTTCGAGCTCGTTCACCGTCGGGTCCTCGCCGTAGACGTCGTCGCCCACCTCGGCGTTCGCGGCGGCGTCGCGCATCGCCGCGTCGGGTCTCGTCACCGTGTCGCTCCGGAGATCGATCATACGTCGCCGTTCGCGGCGGTTCGGGAAATACGCCGCGGTTGGGGCTGTCGACGCGTCGCCGCCGGCGGCCGCGGCGCCGGGCGAACGTTTCCCACCCGACCGATCGGAAACCAAACGGTTTTGCACGCACCGCTACCAGAGGCGGGTATGGATCCGCGCATCCGCGAACACGCGTCGCTCCTGGTCCACGAAGCACTCGAACTCGAAGAAGGCGACGACGTCGTCATCAAGGCGTCACCGGTCGCCCAGGACCTCGTCGTCGCCCTCCACGAGGTGATCGGCGACGTCGGGGCGAACCCAGTCGCCCAGTACACCAACCGGGGCGGCCGCGCCATCCGCTCGTACCTCCGCGCGCACGACGGCGACTTCGAGACGCCCGAGCACGAGCGAGCGCTCGTCGAGGCCGCCGACGCGCACATCCACATCCGCGCGGACGAGAACGTCACCGAGGCCAGCGACGTCGACCCCGAGCAGAACGCCGCCTGGCAGCAGGCCCACCGACCCATCCTCAACGAGCGCCTCACCGACAACTGGACGCTCACGCAGTACCCCGCGCCCGCCAACGCCCAGCTCGCGGAGATGAGCACCGAGGGCTACGAGAACTTCGTCTGGGACGCCGTCAACAAGGACTGGGACGAACAGCACGAGTTCCAGCAGCAGCTCGTGGAGATCCTCGACGGCGCCGACGAGGTCCGGATCGTCAGCGGCGACACGACGGACGTCCGGATGAGCGTCGCCGGCAACCACCCCATCAACGACACCTGCAGCAACAACGTCCCCGGCGGCGAGGTGTTCACCGCGCCGGTGCCCGACTCCGTCGAGGGCGAGGTGCTCTTCGACAAGCCCCTCTACCATCAGGGCCGCGAGGTGCTCGATGCCTACCTGAAGTTCGAGGACGGCGAGGTCGTCGACCACTCGGCCAGCAAGAACGAGGAGACCCTCACCGAGGTCCTCGACACCGACGAGGGAGCGCGCCGCCTCGGCGAACTCGGCATCGGGATGAACCGCGACATCGATCGGTTCACCTACAACATGCTGTTCGACGAGAAGATGGGCGACACCGTCCACATGGCCGTCGGCCGCGCGTACGACGCCAACGTCGGCGAGGATAACGAACAGAACCAGAGCGCGGTCCACGTGGACATGATCGTCGACATGAGCGAGGACTCCTACATCGAGGTCGACGGCGAAGTGATCCAGCGGGACGGCACCTTCCGGTTCGAGGACGGATTCGAGGGCTGAGACGACGATCTAACTGTCTCTCCCGATCAGAGGAATACCACGAAACCGCCTGCCGGTGATCGGTCTATCGATCCGAGCGAGTCGCCGCGAACCAATTTATAGACTGTTGACACCTCTCCGCGGCGTTTTCGCCACACATCGGATCAGTTAAGTGTATGGCCTGAAAGTTCGTGAAGTATGCCGAAGGTCGCCTGTCCGGACTGTGGCCGTAACATCGCCATGCACGAACTCGAAGCCCGGACCGTCGCCCAGACGTCGGGCTTCGCGACGAACTACCGCTGTCCGTTCTGTCGCGCCGACTTCGAGGACGTCGGCGACAACCTCGTCTGAGGGACCGAGTTTTTCCGGTTCGGCCTGCGCGTCGTGCACGCATCGCCAGCCATAGTTAGCGATTCCCGCCTCCCCCGTATCGCGGCATTTTCCGGCGGAGCGACCGCCGTATAGTGTCTATCGCGACGATTCCGACGCATAGAGCGGATTTTCGCGCTGGATTCTATCTGGATAGTATCCGTTAGTAACTATCGGCAACTTATCTCTAATTCATTATAAATAGGGAACTATTTATTATCGAAGTTGTCGATGAACGGAGTGCAATGTCAAACCATAACAGAAGATCGTTCCTCAAGGCGACGGGTAGCGTGGTCGGTGCCGCCGCGCTGGTCAGCGGTCCCGCCAGCGCCGGCGGAGGCAGTCGGGAAAACCGACGCTTCCTCATCGACCTGCGGGAGGTTTCCCGGAGCGAGGTGCCCGATGACGTCGAGATCGTCCACGACCTCGACGGCATTGACATCCTCGCGGCGCGCGGCGACCCGAACGCCGTACCCGGGTCGGCGTCGACGACGCCGGACGTATCGGTGTATCGCCACGACGCGACGCCCGAAGGAGGGCCAGTCGCGGAGCGGAACGTTAACTCCGAGGGGAGCAACGGCCCCGCCTGGGACAGCGGCGCGCCCACGAACACCGAACTCCAGTGGGACAAGCGGGTCCAGCGCGTCGACGACCTGACCGAACGCCCCGACGACCGCCGGGTCGTGCACGACACGACCACGGGCGAAGGGACCCGCGTCGCCGTCGTCGACACCGGCGTCTACGACGGCCACCCCGACCTCGCGGACGTGGTCAACGAGGAACTCTCGGAGAACTTCACGACCGACGACTACGACTGGCGGCCGAACGGCGCGGGCGACCACGGGACGCACGTCGCGGGCATCATCGCTGCGACGAACGCGAACGGCGAGGGCGTCCTCGGCACCGCGCCCGACACCGAGATCGTGTCCCACCGGGTGTTCTCCGGCGTGGAGGGGGCGACCGGCGACTCGCTCGCCGCGCTTTATACCGCCGCAGACAAGGGTTGCGACGTCGCAAATTTCAGCGTCGGGTACATTCACTACGATCCCGAGGAGTATCCCTATCTTCTCGAGATCAAGGAACTGTATGAGCGTCTCGCCGATTACGCTCACGAGAGAGGGATGACCATCGTCAACTCGACGGGTAACGACTCGATGAACATGTCCGAGGAGGGAGTCATGAGTATGCCGACCGAAGCCGAGGGCATCTTCGGCGTCTCCGCGACCGGCCCTATCGGCTACCTCTGGGACGACAAGCAGGACAGTCGCGAGGACAAGAGTCTGAAGACGCTGGATGACGGGACCGATTCCCCCGCGTTCTACACTAACTACGGGCACGGAGTTGACGTGAGTGCCGCCGGCGGCGACGCAGACTTGGAGGCGATCGAAGAGGGTGTCCCCGGTTGGTTCTATGACCTCGTGTTCTCTACTATCGTCCAGTACGACGATGACGGTAATCCCGTCCCCGGCTCCGGCTGGAAGGCCGGCACGTCGATGTCGGCCCCGCAGGTGACGGGCGCGTACGCGCTCGTCCGCTCCCTGCGGCCCGACGCCAGTCCCGAGGAGGTCGAAACCCTGATCCGGGAGACCGCGCGGGACGCACCGGGCGGCGAGCTGTACCACGGCGCGGGACACCTCGACCTGCGCCGGCTGGTGCGGCGGGCGCGGTAGCGGCGAACGGGCCCCGCTTCTACGGTCGAGAGAACGAGTCGGTGCGCGTCGTCCGCACCGCTCTCCGGGGTCGGTCCGGCATCGTGACCGGTAACTGGCCGTTTCCGGCGGTTGACCTCCGATTACCGTCGACACGGGCGACGCTCGAACTGATCGAAACGATCGATCTCACTTGATTTTTATCCTGGACCGCTCACAAATTTCCCCCTAGGTCGTACGAGGGCGCTCCTACCCGAATCATAACAAACTCCGCTCCGGCTAGTGTGTTGGTTGATGACGTACGACAAACTTCGATCCGGCGTCGCGCTCGTGATGACGCTGGTCCTGGTCGTCAGCGTCGTCCCGGCAGGGGCGATCGCTCAGGACGACGGACAGGAGGGCGACGGCGCGACGACGATCGACTCGTGTACGACGATCACGGAACCGGGCACGTACGAACTGGCCGGTGACCTGACGAACGCGACGGCGAACGCCACGATACTGGAGTTCGACGGGACGCGGGTCACCGCCTGCGTCGTCGTCGCCGCCGACGACGTAGTGCTGAACGGCGGCGGGAACGCTGTCGAAGGGTCCACCGGGGATCCGGTCGACACTGGCGTATCGATAGGGAGCGCGACGGCCGACGCGAACGTGACGAACGCGTCGGGCGACGCGAATCAGACGGCGGCGACCGGGCAGAACGAGACGTTCTCCCCCGACGTCGGCGTGGCCGTCCTGCCGCTCCACGACGCGCGCGCGAACCTGACGAACGTCACCGTGCGGAACGTCAGCAGCACCGGTTGGTTCGGCGGCGTGTTCGCGAGCAACGTGACGGGCTCGACGATAGCGGGCGTCGACGCGAGCGGGAACGCCGAATCCGGACTGATCCTCGAGAACGTCACCGACACGTCCGTGAGCGACGTGCGCGCGGACGACAACGCCGTCTTCGGCGTCATCGCGTTCAGCGCCGACGACAACGCGCTGTCTTCCGTCCGCGCGGCGGACAACGGGTTCGTCGGGTACTTCGTGGCCGAGAGCCACCGGACCCAGTTCCGGAACGTGACCGCGACGAACCAGTCCCTCGCCGGGATGGCGTTTTTCAACGCCACCGAGAACGTCGTGTCCGGCCTCGAAGTCCGGAACACGGCTGGCGACGACCCGATGCTCGGCCCCTCCGCCGGCCTGCTGTTCGAAAACGCTAGCGACAACTTCCTGACGGGCGTCGCGGCGTCCGACAACCGCAACTGGACCTACCACGCGGCGAACGGGTCGACGGACAACGTCGTCCTGAACCTCACTGCCGACGACCGGCAGCTGTCGTTCGTCGCCACCGACGTCGCCGTCCGCTTCGACCGGAACGCGACGGGAGGCGTCGGGACGCCGTTCGTAGCCGTCGACACCGGCGAGAACGCGTCGATCCTCGTCGACGTGAACTGGTCGTCGACGGGCGCGCCGACCGGCGCCGCCGAGAACGAGACGCTGGAGGCGGGCGACAACCTCACCGACGCCGAAGCGGCGAACGCCACGGGCGACGGGGCTGTAGAACCCGCGAACGCGACGGCCGGGAACGAGACGGCGACGTGACCGACGACGCGATCCGAGGTGTCCGTCGGCGGCCGGTGACGCCTCCGCGATATTCTTTCGGACGAGCCCGCTACGACGGCCGCCGCTTTCGGGCGGATCGAAAGAAGGAGTTCGCGGAAGAGCGGCTTTCGTGACGCGGACAGTCAGGATTCGTCGTCGCCGTCGACGAACCACTCGTCGACGTCGAGGAGGCTGTCCTCGTCGTCCTCGTTCACCGGGCTGACCTTGACGGTGACGAGTTCGGGGTTGTCGCCGAACGGCGTCCACTCCTTGTTCATCTGGAACAGCTGGGGCTGATCCTGGTCGTCGTGCGCGTCGGAGACGAACCCTCGGTCCCCGTCGAACGAACCGAGGTTCGCTTCCTCGGCGGCCCACAGCGGCACGACCTCGCCGGTGTTCTGCCACCGGATCATCCGGGTGTTGTAGTCGCTGAAGAAGCTGTCCTGGATATCGCCGTAGTTCGGCGTCCAACTCACGACACCGGACACGATAGCAAACTTCCCTTCCGGGTGGAAGTTGCTCGCCTGGATCAGCGCCTTCCAATCGTCGTCGAGGCCGCCGCTTCCGGCATCGTCGTCCTGCGCGCTGGCGGTGCCGGAGAGGGCCAGTCCCGTTCCGGCCGTCGTCACTGCGCTCTTTTTGATAAACGAACGCCGCGTCTCGTCGTCCGCTATCCGCTCAAGAAGGCTGTCGTCGGTCATAATCAGTTCACCCGCAGACCGTGGTTGCGCCGCCACGCTGAAAAGGAGAGAAGTCCGTTTCGTGAGAAACCGTCCCGTAAGTCACTCACCAGCACTCTTTCAGGAGTTAAACGACCCGTTTCGCCCCCCGCGATGAGCGGTCGTCGGCGACAAGTACAGGGTAGCTGACCCGTCCGCCGACTGGGGGCGATGGCCTAAGTAGTCGCGTCGATCGGGGGAACCGTCACAACTGTCGGAGGGGTGCGAGTACGTGGAAGTTTCGTACCACTCCCCCTGACACCGTTCGCGGTGGGAGGCGCGAGCTTCACCTCGCGACCGCTATAACTCCTCGTACGGCTGGACGACGACGAAGCCGCCCTCCCCCTCGAAGTTCATCTGGAACCGCTCGCCGGACTCCTGGCCGACCATGTCCGAGAGGTTCTTGTTGACCTCCACGTCCGGCGAGGTTCCGGTCCAGGCGACCGTCGCGCTCGGGTCCGTCGAGACCGGAGGATCGAGCACCAGTGGGTCGCCGTGAGTGGTGATCGCGACGTGGCCCGGCCCCTGGAGGTAGACGTTGGTGAGCCCACCGGCGAAGGACCCGGCGAGGCTGTCGATGGTGTCGATCTCGTAGTCGAGCCCCGACTCGAAGGCGAGGACGTCCTCGCCGTTGACCGTGATGGCGTCGTCGGCGCCCAGTTCGAGCACCTGTACCTTCTTCTGCCGGTCGGCGAGGTAGACGTGTCCGTCGCCCTCGACGGTCATCACGGGCGTGCCTTCGCCGGTCGCGGCCTCCTTGAGAAAGCCCGTGATGCCGCCCTCGGCCGACGCCCGGCCGGTGAACGAGAGATCGCCGGTGTAGGCGACCATTGACCCGGCTTTCGCCATCACGCTGCCGTCGACCTCGACGTCGAGCGTGTAGCTGTTCTCTAGTTGGAAGGTCTCGGCGCTGTCGGTGGGGACGTGTTCGGATCTGAAGCGTTCGATGTCCATGGTGTCACAGAGCCTCTGGAGGGCGGCTCTATTTATCCATCAACGAAGTGCGAAAAGAAACTGGTGGAATCGCGCCGAACGCGCGGTTCGAACGTCGGCGCGTCGGCCGCCGCGGGCGGAAACTCACCGCGTCGGTCCCGTTCGCTTCGGTCGCAGAGAACGGGCACGATGGGATTCGAACCTCCTGAACTTCGGTCGTTTCGCTCCCTCGTTCCGTGCCTCGAATCCCACAGCTACCGCTCCCTGCTCACTGTCGTTCGCAGCAGCGGGCACGATGGGATTCGAACCCACGACCGTCGGATTAGAAGTCCGACGCTCTATCCGGACTGAGCTACGTGCCCTCGGGTATTCCTCCGTCACAGGACTCAAAATAAGTTGGGTTTCGTACTCGTTGAGCGCTTCAAAGACCTTAAGCGCGCCACGCAAGTATCACGACCCAATGAGAGTCATCGGGACCGTCGGCCTGCCGGGCAGCGGCAAAGGCGAGGCCGCGGCCGTCGCCGAGGAACTGGGCGTCCCCGTCGTGACGATGGGCGACGTCATCCGCCGGGAGTGCCGGGACCGGGGGTTAGACCCCGCGACGCATCACGGGGAGATCGCGCAGGCGCTCCGCGAGGAGAACGGCCCGGACGCGATCGCGGAGCGGTCGCTCCCGGTCGTCGAGGACGCGCTGGAGGAGTCAGACACCGTGCTCGTCGACGGCCTCCGCTCGGGCATCGAGGTCGAGCGCTTCAAGGCGGCGTTCGGCGACGCGTTCACGCTGGTCAGCATCGAGGCCCCGTTCGAACTCCGCGCCGAGCGCGTCGACGACCGCGGGCGCGACAAGGGCGTCGACGAGGGCGGCGAGAGCCTCGAAGAGCGCGACGAGCGCGAACTCGGCTTCGGCATGGGCGAAGCAATGGACCGGGCCGACGCCGTCATCGAGAACACCGGTTCGCTGGCGGCGTTCCGGCGACGCGTCCGGACGCTGATCGCCGACGGCCCCGACGCGCTCACGGAGGAACCATGAGTACGGTGTACAGCGTCGACGTCCGGATCGTAGCGCCCGTCAAAGACACCGAGGTGACCGACCGGGTCGCCGACGCGGTGACGAACGTCTTCCCCGAGGCCGAGACGGAGTCCCGCCCCGGCGAGGTAGTCGCCACGGCGCACTCGATGGAGCACTTCTCCGAGCTGCTCCACCGCCAGGAGATACTCGACACCGCCCGCCGGGAGTTCTTCGACACCCTGCGCGGCGACACCTTCTCGTTCGCGCTGAAAAAGCAGGCGGCGTTTCAGGGCGTCATCAACTTCGCGGTCGGCAACCCCGACGAACTTGGCGACATCGAGGTCCGCGTGACCGTCACCCAGCCCACGCCCGAGGAGTTCGTCGACCACGTCGCCCCGCCGACGGAGGAGGGCGAGCCGATCACCGAAGACTTCGAGAAGTAGTCGGTAGCCCGGTCAGTAATCGCCCAGAACCCCGAGGCGGCGCGCCCGTCGCGTCGAGTACTGGAACACCGCGTAGCCGAGCGCGAGGTAGCCGACGGCGGTCCCGACCAGGATCCCCAGGTCGACGAGCGAGAACTCCCAGAGCCGGGTCCCGTCGATCATCGCCCGCTGGAGGAGCGCGCTCCCGTGAGCCAGCGGGAGCGCCCGCGTCCAGCCCAGGTCGAACGCGGGGGCGGAGATCAGCACGACGAAGCCGAACTGCAGGAGGTTCAGCCAGTTGCCGATCCGCTTGTACAGCACGGTGATGCCGCCGGCGGCGAAGCCGAGGCCGAGCACCGACGCGATGCTGAGCGCGGACACGGCGACGACGGTCAGGACGTTGATCCGGAGCGCGGTGTCGGTGATGAGGAGCATCGCCAGCAGGACGACCGCCGACGTGAGGAACGTCCGGACGACCTTCGCGACGCCCTTGAGGAGCGCGACCGGCGCGAACCCGAACGGCGTCATCACGTGTCGCTCCAGCGTGCCCCACTGGACCTCGCTGCCGATGTCGTTCGATATCGAGGAGTACGCGCCCACCGACAGCGTCCACAGGAAGTAGCCGACGATGATGCCCTCGATGGAGTCGGTGAGCGCCCGCCCGGCGATCATCCGGCCGCCGTAGAACAGCAGGCCGAAGAAGAACAGCGAGACGACGACGCCGCCGACGGCGTTGGCCGGATAGCGGACGAAGATCAGGAACTCGCGGTACAGCACGGCCGCCGCGAGGTCGAGATAGCCGGCCTCGCGGGGCGTAGACGCGTCCTCGCGGGGCGCGGATGCGACCCTGCGGTCGTCAGAACTCATCGGTCTCCCCGGTCGCCCGCGGTGAGTTCGACGAACACGTCCTCCATGTCCGGTTCGATGGTCACGACCCGATCGAGCGTCACCCCGCGCGTTCGCAGGAACGCCATCACCGCGTAGAGCCCCTCGCTGTCGGCCGTCACCTCGACGCGCGCGCCGGGATCGAGCTGTTCGACGCCGGTCACGTCGAACCGGTCGCGCAGCTCCGCGAGCAGCTCCCGGTCGAAGTCGCGGCTCGCGATCCGGACGCGGTGTGCGTCGTCGCCGCTCCGGAGCAGGGCGTCGACGGCGTCGTCGGCGACGATCCGGCCGTCCGCCATGACGATGACGCGGTCGCAGACCGTCTCGACGACGTCCATGTCGTGGCTGCTCAGCACGACGGTCAGCCCCTCCTCGGTCGCCAGGCGGCGGAGTTCCCGCTGGAGCGTCCGCGCGCTCTCGACGTCTAACCCGAGCGTCGGCTCGTCGAGAAACACCACGTCCGCGCCGCCGGCGAGCACGCTCGCGAGCGACACCTTCTGCTTCATCCCACGCGAGAGGTCGCGGACCGGGACGTCCGCCTTCTCCGCGAGTTCGAGGCGGTCGAGCAGGCGCTCCTGGCGGTCGGCCACCGAGTCCGGGTCGACGCCGCTGACCGTCGCGAAGTACCGGAGGTTCTCCCGGACGGTGAGCCGCCAGTAGTCGTTGCGCGCGCCCTCGAGCATGGCGTCGACGTGCGCGTACGCGGCGCGCGGGTCGTCCTGAGCGTCGACGCCGCTGATCCGGATCTCGCCCTCGTCCGGCAGCACCATCCCGAGAACGGATTTGATCAGGGTGGTCTTCCCCGCGCCGTTCGGTCCGAGGATCCCGACGACGGCCCCGGCCTCGATCTCGAAGGAGACTCCGTCGACCGCCGTCACTGCGTCGTCGCCGGTCCGGAACCGCTTGCGGAGCCCCTCGACGGCGACGGCGACCTCGGCCGCGCTCTCACGGTCCGCGTGGACGCCGCCAGCCGCTTCGTCCTCGCCGCCAGTCGCCATGTCATCGACGGCATCTACACCGCTCTCGCGGACGCCTGCACCGTTCTCGCCGATGCCCGCACCGCTCTCGCCCTCGTCGCAGGTGCGCGTCCGCTCCCGAGAACCGGCCGCGTCGGTGTCCCGAACCGACGCTGACGGGCTCTCGTCCTCGTCTGCGACCGACCCGCCGTCGTCTCGCGTAGTCATCGACGGCCCTAGGGGCGGGAAGCGGATAAACTACACCCGGTCGCGGCCGTGGCGTCGGGCGTCCAACTGTCCGGACGGGTGTGTGAACCGTGCGAAGCCGTACGGGAACCGCGTCGTTACCGACATCTGGCGGGAACCTTCGCTCGGGGAAGCGATCGCACCAAGAGACTTTTATCCCGCTGGTCGCGGACGTGTTGGTAGATGGATTCTCCATCGCCGTCCGAGGCCGAACTCGAAGCGCGGGTTCGCCAACAGGAGATCGTCGCAGAACTCGGCCAGCGGGCGCTGGAAGCCGAGCCGCTCGACGAGCTGCTGCGCGACGCGGCGGCGCTCGTCGCGGAGACGCTGAACGCGGAGTACTGCCGCGTCCTTGAACTGCTACCCGATGGGGAGGCGTTTCTCTTGCGTCAGGGCGCCGGCTGGCCGGCGGAGTCGGTCGGGGAGGCGACGGTGTCCGCAGAAGGAAACACGCAGGCGGGGTTCGCGCTCCGTTCGGAGGAACCGGTCGTCGTTGACGACCGCCGCGCCGAGGACCGCTTCGACGGCGACCACCTGCTGGCCGACAACGATGTCGGCAGCGGGATCAGCGTCCCCGTCGGTCCGGCCGACGAGCCGTGGGGGACGCTCGGCGTTTTCGCGACCGCCCGGCGGTCGTTCACCGAGCGCGACGTCACCTTCGTCCGGAGCGTCGCGAACGCCCTCGCGTCGGCCGCCGAGCGGGAGCGCGACGAGCGGCAACTCCGACAGATGGAGCGCCGGTACGAGGCCGTCTTCGAGGACCCGAACATCCTCGTCGGCCTGCTGGAGCCCGACGGGACGGTGCTCGACATCAACGGGACGGCGATGGAGTACATCGACGCCGACCTCGACGCGGTCACCGGGGAGGCGTTCTGGGAGACGCCGTGGTGGGGTGAGGGCGACGACGTGGCGGCGGACGTCAGGGAATGGACCATGCGTGCGGCCGCGGGCGAGTACGTCGAGTTCGAAGCCGACCTCACTCGCCCGGACGGCGAGCGGTACACACTCAACGGCGTCTTCCGCCCGGTCACCGACGACGACGGCGAGGTCGTCTCGATCCTCGTCTCGGACCGCGACGTCTCCGAGCGCAAGGAGCGAGAACGCGAGCTAGAGGAGTCCGAGCAGCGCTACCGGGCACTGATCGAGCACTTCCCCAACGGCGCTGTCGCGCTCGTCGACGAGGAACTCCGCTACCAGACCGTCGGCGGACACCCCCGCGACGTGGCGGACGTCACCGCCGAAGAGATAGAGGGGCGACCGGTGACCGAGAGCGTGCAGCCGAAACTGGCCGACGAGCTCGTCCCGCGCTATGAGGCCGCACTGGAGGGAGAGTCCGACGCGTTCGAGATCGACCTCGACGACCGGATCTACCAGTTTCAGGTCGTCCCCGTCCGGGACGAGGACGGTGAGGCCTTCGCCGCGTTGGGGATGTCACAGGACGTCACGGACCGGAAGCGAGCGGAGCGAAAACTACAGCGCAACAACGAGCAGTTGAAGACGCTGTTCGATGTCCTGCCGGTCGGCGTCATCGTCGCGGACGCCGACGGCCGGATCGTCGAGGCCAACGACACCGCCCACGAGATCTGGGGCGGGGACGTGTTCGACGCGGGGTCCGTCGACGAGTACGAGCGGTATCCCGTGCGACGGGCGGATTCAGGCAAACGAGTCGAACCGGCGGAGATGACGCTGGCGCGCGTCGTCGACGGCGAGGAGGTGACCGACCCCGACATCGTCGAGATCGAGGCCGCCGACGGCGAGCGTCGCATCGTCAGGGCCGAGGGGATGCCGGTCCGCGACGAGCGCGGTGAGGTGACCCGCGGGGTCATCACGCTGACCGACATCACCGAGCGTCGGGAGAGCCAGCGAGCCCTCGAAGAATCCGAACGCCGGTACCGTACGCTGGTCGAGAACTTCCCGAACGGCGCGGTGGGGCTGTTCAACGAGGACCTGGAGTACACCGCCGTCGGCGGGGAACTGCTGGACACCCTCGACGTGGATCCCGAGGACCGCATCGGGCACAGCATCCGCGAACTCCACCCCGAGGGCCTCCTCGACGAGATCGAACCGTACTTCCACGCCGCGCTCGCCGGCGAGACCAACGCCTTCGAGATCGAGTTCCGCGGCCGACACCTCTCGGCTCACACCCTGCCTATCAGGGACGCGGACGGCGAAGTCAGCGAGGGGATGCTTGTCGTTCAGGACGTCACCGAGCGCAAGGAGCGCGAGCGGGCGCTCGAAGAGAGCGAGGCGAAGTTCCGAATGCTCGCTGAGAACCTCGATGAGGTGGTCTGGATGTCCGACCCGGACACGCGGGAGATCCTCTACATCAACCCGGCGTACGAACGAGTCTTCGGGCGCGACAGAGACTCGGTGTACGAGAACCCGTTCTCGTTCCTCGAGGCAGTGCACCCGGACGACCGCGAGCGCGTCGAACGGGCGTACGATACCACCCCCGAGGAGGGGTTCGACGAGGAGTACCGCATCGTCACACCCGACGGCGAGACCCGGTGGCTCGACGTTCAAGCTGGCATCGTCCACAACGACCGGAAAACTCGCGTCGTCGGTATCGCCGAGGACATCACCGAACGGAAGGAGCGGGAGCGGGCCCTCGAAGAGTCCGAGCGACGCTACCGGACACTCGTGGAGGACTTCCCCAATGGCGCGGTGGCGCTGTTTGACGATGACCTGCAGTACACCGCTGTGGGCGGCCAGCTCCTAACGAGCGAGGGCATTGATCCGGACGACAGAATCGGCCGCAGCGTCCGCGAACTGTACCCGGACGAGCTCCTCGAAGAGGTCGAACCGAACTTCCGTGCCGCCCTTGCGGGTGAGTCGAATACGTTCGAGATAGAGTATCACGACCGGCATCTGTTCAGTCAGACCCTGCCAGTCCGGAACGCCGACGACGAAGTCTTCGCGGGCATGCTCGTCGTCCAGGACGTCACCGAGCGCCGGGAGTACGAGCGGAAACTCGAGGAGTCGAACGAGCGCCTCGAGCAGTTCGCCTACGCCGCCTCCCACGACCTGCAGGAACCGCTTCGGATGGTCTCCAGCTACCTCCAGTTGATCGAGGACCGGTACGCCGACGAACTGGAGGCGGACGGCCGGGAGTTCCTGGAATTCGCAGTCGACGGCGCGGACCGCATGCGCGACATGATCGAGGGGCTTCTGGAGTACTCCAGAGTGGACACCCGCGGGGACCCGTTCGAGCCGGTCGAACTCAACGACGTCCTCGCGGACGTCCGCGACGACCTCCAGGTGAAGATCGAGGAGTCCGACGCGGCGATCGCCGCAGACGACCTCCCCCGCGTCAACGGCGACGCGAGCCAACTCAATCAGGTGTTCCAGAACCTGCTCTCGAACGCCATCGAGTACAGCGGCGACGCGCCGCCGCGGATCCGCGTCGCCGCCGACCGCGCCGACGGCGGAAACGAGTGGGTGATCTCCGTCAGCGACGAGGGGATCGGGATCGACCCGGACGACGCCGACCGCGTCTTCGAGGTGTTCCAGAGCCTCCACGGCCCCGACGATTCCGGGACCGGCATCGGACTGGCGCTGGTCAAGCGCATCGTTGAGCGCCACGGCGGCGACGTCCGGGTCGAGTCCGAACCCGGCGAGGGCGCGACGTTCTCGTTCACGCTGCCGGACGCGGCCGACCGGGACGAGTAACCGGTCGGTCACCGCTGACCCGCTTCCGCCGCCCGACCGTCACTCCTCGTCGGTGATCGCGTAGTACGCCGAGCGGAGCGTCACCGGCGAGACGCCGGCGACCTCCGCGGCCTCGGTCTGGGTTAGCCCGCCGTCGCGCTCGCGGTCGGCGGCGTAGAGGCAGGCCGCGGCGACGCCGCTGGGGTCCCGGCCTCCGACGATGCCCTCGTCGGTCGCCCGCTCCGCGAACTCCGTCGCGCGGCGCTCGACGGCGCGCGAGCAGTCGAGTTCGCTGGCGAAGCGCGGCAGGTACTCGCGCGGGTCGATCGGCCCGGTCGGGAGGCCGAGTTCCCGGTTCAGCGCGTCGTAGGCCGCCTTGAGTTCGCTCTCGTCGGCGCGGGCGTCAGCGGTGACCTCGGCGAGCGTCCGCGACACCGTCTCGACCCGGCAGGTGGCGTAGACGGCGGCGGCAGCGAACCCCTCGACGGAGCGGCCGCGGAGGAGGTCCTCGTTCTGGGCCGACTCGAACAGCGTGCAGGCGCGGTCGCGGACGTTCTCGGGGAGTGATAGCGAGCTCACCAGCCGGCGGATCTCGGTGAAGCCGTACACCTGGTTACGGTCGGACTTCGAGGAGATGCGGGCGCGGTTGTGTTCGCGGCGCATCCGGGCGACCTGCCGACGCTTCCGGCCGGTCAGGCGCGTGTTCGACCCGGAGCCGTACCCGATCTCCGTGGAGAGGCCGCGGTCGTGTCTGGACCGGGTCAGCGGCGCGCCGGTGCGCTCGCGGTTCGTCCCGTCGTCGTCGAACGACCGCCACTCCGGCCCGCGGTCGATGCGGTCCTCGGCCACGACGAGACCGCACTCCGCGCAGACCGTCTCGTCGCCGCTCTCGTTCAGTCGTCCGTCGCACTCCGGACAGGCGGGGGAAGAGCGTGTCGTGCTCATCACAGTCGAAGCTTCGGCCCGACGGGATATTTAAACACGGACGAAACGCGGAACGAACGGCGCTTTCTCGACGTGGAGCGTACCGGTGACCGGTACGTTCCCCATCACAGACGAGTAGATTCCGCCCCAGTGATCGATGATTTTTAACGGATGGAGAGAGGAGAGTGGGGTATGACGCTGTCGGACATCGCCGCCGGTATCGAGGTCACCGCCGAGCAGCGCGACCCCGGCGTGGCGACGGTCGACGAGACCGACGCGGACCTGGCCGCGCGGCTGTCCGACCACGTCGACGAACTCCCCTGTGCCGCCGACGCGGCCGCAACGGTCGTCGAGGCGTACGCCGACGGCGCGAGCGTCGGCGCGGCCGGGCGGGCCGCCGGCCTCGCACCGATGACCGCGGCGAAGGCGCTCCACCGGCTCGGCGTGCAGGGGCTGTCCCCGCTCTCCCCGCGACAGCGCGAGGTCGTCAGGGACTGGCTGGCGGCGGAGCTCCCGCGGTCGGACGCGCTGGCGCTCGCCGGCGGATCCGAGACGGAGTTCGCGCTCGCGGCCTACGTCGAGACCCACGACCCCATCCCGGCGGCGGCCGACGCCGCCGAGGGGGTCCTCGCCGACGGCGGCCCCGCGGACGATCCGCTCGACGAGGCGATGAGCTCCGTCGACGACCTCCTATAGGGAGAGGAACTTCTCCTCGGGGAACTCCAGGTCCAGCGACACCTCGAACAGCGCCTCGGCGAGCGACGCCACGGCCGGCGCGAACTCGGGGTCCGGGTCGGCGCAGGCCGGGGCGTTCGCCGGACGGGTGACCTCGCTCTCTGGGACCGACACGTCGGCCGTCCCGACGGGGTCTTCCCCGCGGTTCGCGACGACCAGGTCCGCGCTGCTCCCCACGTCGGCGAGGCGGCCGCGGAGCCGCTGGAGCGCGTCGACGCCCCGGTGAGTCGCGGGGATCACCGCGCCGACGCGGTCCGCAGCGGTCACCGCGGTGACGGCGGGGTTGTCGGCGACCGGCGGCGCGTCGACGACGACGTGGTCGACCGCGTCGGCGGCGGTCCGGAGTTCGTCACCGAGGCGCTCCGCCGCGACGGCGGTTTTCGCCCGGGCGAGCGCCTCGAACGCGGCCCTGGCCGGACAGATGGCGAGTCGGCCCGGCCCGCCGTAGTCGAGGTCGATCAGCGCGTCGCCGACCGACGCGGTCTCGTCGGTCACGAGCGTCGTCACGTCGGGATCGATCCGGCCGTCGACGTAGTGCGAGAGCCCCTGCGTGTCGTACGCTGCGTCGACGACGGCGACGTTGCGGCCGTCCCGCGCGAGCGTCGCGGCGACTTCGATCGAGAGCCTGGTCGTCCCTGCCCCGCCAGTCGCGCCGACCAGCGTGGCCGTGTCAGTGGGCATGAGTTCATTTCATTCCTTCCCGAATAAAAAATACCGGTGTCGCCTCGACGCGGCGGTCGAAGAACGGCCGACCCGTCGCCGCGCTTACTCCGCGCCGTCCGCGATCCGGTCGGCGATATCGTCGAGTTCGTCGTCGGAGAGGTCGGGGCGACTGCCGGCGATGGCATGGATGGGGTTGCCGCCGTCGCCGTCGAACCGCGGGATGACGTGGCCGTGGACGTGGGGCACCTCCTGGCCGGCGGCCTCGCCGTTGTTGAACGCGACGTTCGAGCCGTCGGCGTCGACGGCGTCCTCGACGACCGGCGTGAGGTCGTGGAGCGCGTCGAAGACGGCGGCGGCCTCGCCGTCGGGCAGGTCGTTCAGCGTCTCGTAGTGGTCTCTCGGGATGACGAGCGTGTGCCCCGGCGCGAGCGGGTTGGCGTCGAGGAAGGCGATCACGTCGTCGTCCTCGTAGACGGTGCGGCTCGGGATGTCGCCCGCGACGATCTGACAGAAGATGCAGTCGTCCGTCATGTTCGGGGCGTCGACCGCTCGGACTAAGAAGGTTACCCGACGATCGCGTCGACGGCCTCGGCCACCGCGGCGACGTAGTCCTCTTTGCTGTCGTAGCCCAGACGGGCGGTCCACACGTCCTGGTAGGAGGGGTGCAGCAGCGGGAGCACGGGAACGCCCAGCGTCTCGCAGCGAACCGGGTCGAGGACGCCCTCGACGAAGCCGTCGAGGTCGCGGCCGTCGAACGCGAGCATCGTGCGGGTCGCGTGCTTGCCCGTCGCGAGGACGACCGCGGGGTCGACCTGCTCGACCTCCGTCTCGAGGTGCTCGCGGCAGTTCGCCCGCTCCTCGGCGGTCGGCTCGCGGTTCGAGCCGTCCTCGCCCTCGGGGAAGCACTTGACGGCGTTGGTGAAGTAGGCGTCGCCGGCGTAGCCCGCGTCCGCGACGAGGTCGCGCACGCGCCGGCCGGAGTGGCGGGTGGTGTAGGCTTTCCCGGTCCAGTTGCCGCCGCGCCAGCGGTCGGCACCGGGGTTCCCGAGGCCCGGCGCTTCGCCGACGACCATCACGGTCGCGTCGAGGGGGCCGGTCCCCCACGAGATCCGCTCGCGGCAGTCGACGAGCGCCGGACAGCGGCGGCAGTTCGGTTCGAGAACGTTGCGCGAGTCGGGGAACTCAGCCATCACTCCGTCAGCGGCATGACGACGCCGAACACGAGCGGGCTGAAGAGGGCGGTCAGGATTCCGAGTATCTCTAGGTCGTACAGCAGCGTGGCCTCCCAGGCGGGCAGCGTGTCGAGGAAGGCGTTTCCGGCGAACGACCCCGCCGCGCCGACCAGAAACATGGCGACGCCGGCGAGGAAGCCGAGTTTCGCGTAACGGGGGTAGTCGACGGTGTCGTAACGTCCCATAGTCGTCCGTCGCCGAAAAGCGGGAAAAGAATTGCGTCATGCGACGCAAGCGAAAGGGCCATAACGGCGGATGGCCTGAGAGCGACCATGCAGATACTCATCGAACTGCTCGCGTACGTGCTGGGCGCGAGCGCACTGACGGTGCTCGGCCTGCTGGCCGAGTACAGCGGCCTCCAGCATCTCACCGGCGGCGAACCGGTCCTCGGACTCTGGTTCGCCGGGTTCGGCGTCATCATGCTGTACGCCGGCGCGTACCTCCTCGGCTACGAGAAGGTGCTGAAGCGGTCGGTCGGCGCGTAACGCTCGTTCTCCCCTCCGGTCCTCAGTAACCCGCTACCTGTCGGTAACTACACGGGAGACGCTCCTAGACGACAGACAACCGACACCCGTACGAACGTAGTGTTACCGTAACAACAGTTACTTTTACTTCTTCCTTGGCTCCGGGCACAATGCCCGCAACACGGCGTGACGCCTTGAAAGCGCTCGGTGCAGCAGGGGTACTATCGACGGTCGCCGCGAGTCCCGCACTCGCCGGCGAACACACAGGGGATGACGACGACGACGGCGGCGACCGTCCGGCGGCGGACCAGGCGAAGGTCCGTGTCGCCCACGCGTCGCCGGACGCGCCGAACGTCGACGTGTACGTCGACGGGAACCTCGTGTTCGGCGACCTGGCCTACGGGCTCGTGACGAACTACGCGACGCTTGATCCGGGCACCTACCGGGTGAAGATCACGGCGGCGGGCGACGAGTCGACGGTCGCGTTCGAGGGCGACGTGCCGGTGGACGCGTCGTTCTACACGGTCGCCGCCGTCGGCGAACTGTCTCAGGACACGTTCGAACCGCTCGTCCTGCAGGACGGGAACCTCGCGCTCGCGCGCCTCGTCCACGCGTCGCCGGACGCGCCGGCGGTGGCCGTCGACGCGAGTCCGGTCGCCGCCGAGGACGGGGAGGACGACGAGAAGAAACACGACGACAAGGAGGACCTGACGCTCACCGTCTTCGACGACGTCGAGTTCAAGGAGGCGACCCGGTACGTCGCCGTCCCGCCGGGCGAGTACTCGCTCGCGGTCCGGCCCGCGGGTGACCCCCACGCCGACCCGGTCGCGACGTTCGAGGCGGAAGTCGAGGGCGGCCGTGCCTACACCGGGTACGCGATCGGCTACCTGAACCCCGACGACGCGGCGGCGGACGAGCCGTTCGACCTCCTCCTCACGGAGGACGGGGAGCCGACGATGTGTCCCGAGGACGACTCCGACGACGCGGACGACGATTCCGACGACTCGGACGACCACTGACTGGCCGTTCGATCGACTACCGTTTTTTGCGGAATCCGGACTACCGACCCCTCTGCTTCGTATGGAGGATGTAACATTTACGGGCGTAGCGGACAGCCGACCAGCGGCCGCGCTCGGCGGCGCGAACGAATGTGAGCGCGCCGAGCAATCGGGAGAGGGCAGGCGCTCGAAGCGTGTCGCCGCAGCCGCGGCGACCGCGCAAACTAGCGGCCTGGTGTCTTCGCGAACGGAGTGAGCGACGGCTCGGAGCGGCGAAGCCGCTCCGGTGGTCATTGAAAGGGCGCAGCAGTGGACGTCCTCAGAACGCGAAGCGTTCTGACGTACTCGGAAATCGCAAAGCGATTTCCGACCGCCAGTCCGCTGCAAGGGCTTTCTGTGGGACCGATTGGCCTTTAATAGTCGAGGAACACGTCTCGGGTATGAGCAGGTTCGCGGCGGTGGACGACCAGTACGATCCCGACGCGGTCGAGGACCGCGTGTTCGACTACTGGGACGAGGTCGACGCCTACGAGAAAGCGAAGCAGCACCGCGAGGGCGAGGAGCCGTTCTTCTTCGTCGACGGCCCGCCGTACACGTCGGGCGCGGCCCACATGGGTACCACGTGGAACAAGACGCTGAAGGACGCCTACATCCGCTACCTGCGGATGCAGGGGTACGACGTGACCGACCGGCCGGGCTACGACATGCACGGCCTCCCTATCGAGACGAAAGTCGAGGAGCGACTCGACTTCGAGAACAAGAAAGACATCGAGGAGTTCGGCGAGGAGAACTTCATCGAAGAGTGCAAGGCGTTCGCCGAGGAGCAACTCGAAGGCCTCCAGGAGGACTTCAAGTCCTTCGGCGTCTGGATGGACTGGGACGACCCGTACAAGACGGTCAACCCCGAGTACATGGAGGCCGCCTGGTGGGGGTTCAAGCGGGCTCACGAGCGCGGCCTGGTCGAGCAGGGCCAGCGCTCCATCTCGCAGTGCCCGCGCTGCGAGACCGCCATCGCGAACAACGAGGTCGAGTACGAGGACGTCGAGGACCCGTCGATCTACGTGAAGTTCCCGCTGCGCGAGCGGGAGGGGCACCTCGTCGTCTGGACGACGACGCCGTGGACGATCCCGGCGAACACCTTCGTCGCGGTCGACGGCGACGTGACGTACCAGGGCGTCCGCGCGACGAAGGACGGCGAAGAGGAGGTCCTCTACCTCGCCGAGGGCTGCGTGGAGGACGTGCTCCGCGAGGGGCGCTACGACGACTACGAGGTCGTCGAGGAGGTCTCCGGCGAGGAGATGGTCGGCTGGGAGTACGACCACCCGCTGGCCGACGAGGTGCCGGACCACCCGTCCGGCGAGGACGCGCTGCAGGTGTACACCGCCGACTACGTCGAGGTCGACCGCACCGGTCTCGTCCACTCCGCGCCCGGCCACGGTGAGGAGGACTTCGAGCGCGGCCGCGAGCTCGGGCTCGACATCTTCTGTCCCGTCGGCGGCGACGGCGTGTACGACGAGAGCGCCGGCGAGTACGCCGGCCAGTTCGTCAAGGAGGCCGACGAGGACATCATCGCCGACCTCCAGGAGAAGGGCCTGATGCTCGACGCCGGGACGACCCACCACAGCTACGGCCACTGCTGGCGCTGCGACACGGGCATCATCCAGATCGTCACGGACCAGTGGTTCATCACGATCACCGACATCAAGGACGAGCTGCTGGAGAACATCGAGGACAGCGAGTGGCACCCGCAGTGGGCGCGGGACAACCGCTTCCGGGACTTCGTCGAGGACGCGCCGGACTGGAACGTCTCGCGCCAGCGCTACTGGGGCATCCCGATCCCCATCTGGACACCCGAAGACTGGGACAGTTCGATGGATGACGTGGTCGTCGTCGGCGACCGCGAGGAGCTCGCCGAGCGCGCCGACCAGGACGTCGACCCCGAGGACGTCGACCTCCACAAGGGCACCGTCGACGACCTCACCATCACCGAGGACGGGACGACGTACACCCGCGTCGGCGACGTGTTCGACGTGTGGCTGGACTCCTCCGTGGCGACGTGGGGCACCCTCGACTACCCCGCAGAGGAGGAGGCGTTCGAAGAGCTGTGGCCCGCCGACCTCATCATGGAGGCCCACGACCAGACCCGCGGCTGGTTCTGGTCGCAGCTCGGCATGGCGACGGCCGCGATGGGCGAGATCCCGTACGAGGAGGTACTGATGCACGGCTACGCCAACATGCCCGACGGCCGCGGCATGTCCAAGTCGAAGGGGATCACGGTCGAGCCCGGCGAGGTCATCGAGGAGCACGGCGCGGACCCGATGCGCATGTTCCTGCTGTCGGTCAACCCGCAGGGCGACGACATGCGCTTCTCGTGGGACGAGACCGAGAACATGCAGCGGGACCTCAACATCCTCTGGAACGTGTTCCGGTTCCCGCTGCCGTACATGCGCCTCGACGGCTTCGACCCCGCGGAGACCACGCTGGAGGACGTGGACGACGACCTCGAACTCGTCGACGAGTGGGTGCTCGCCCGCCTGCAGTCGGTCGTCGAGGAGATGACCGAGCACTGGGAGGACTACCGTCAGGACAGGGCGATCGACGTCCTGCTCGACTTCGTCGTCGAGGACGTCTCGCGGTTCTACATCCAGGTCGTCCGCGAGCGCATGTGGGAGGAGGCCGACAGCGGCTCGAAGCGGGCCGCGTACGCCACCTTCTACGAGGTGCTGACGACGGTCGTCGCGCTGCTCGCGCCGTACGCGCCCTTCGCCGCCGAGGAGATCTACGGCGCGCTCACCGGCGACGAGGGCCACGACACCGTCCACATGTGCGACTGGCCCGCGGCCGACGAGTACTGGCAGGACGAGCAGCTAGAGACCGACGTCGCGTACCTCCGCGGCGTCGAGGAGGCCGGCTCGAACGCCCGCCAGCAGGCCGAGCGGAAGCTGCGCTGGCCGGTCCAGCGCGTCGTCGTCGCCGCTGACGACGACCGCCTCACGGAGGCGGTCGAGCGCCACCGCGACCTGCTCGCCGACCGCCTCAACGCCCGCACGATCGAACTCGTCGGCGCCGACGAGGAGTGGGGCGAACTGGAGTACAGCGCCCGCGCCGACATGAGCGAGCTCGGCCCCGCCTTCGGCGACCGCGCCGGCGAGGTGATGACCGCGCTGAACGAGGCCCGCGTCGACGAGCCGTCGCTCGACGCGCTCGAAGCCGCCGTCGGCGACGTGCTGGACGGCGAGGAGCTCACCGACGAGATGGTCGAGTTCGTCACGGAGACGCCTGAGGGCGTCACCGGCACCGCGGTCGAGGACGAGGGCGACGAGCGCGGCGTCGTCTACGTCGACACGACGCTCACCGAGGACATCGAGAGCGAGGGGTACGCCCGCGAGGTGATCCGCCGCGTTCAGGAGATGCGCAAGGACCTCGAACTCGACATCGAGGAGCGCATCCGCCTCGACTTCGAGGTCGACGACGACCGCGTGGCCGACCTCGTCGAGCGCCACACCGACCTCATCGCCGAGGAGGTCCGCGCCGACGAACTCGGGGCGGTCGAGGACGGCCACCGCAAGGAGTGGGACGTGGAGGGCGTGGAGATGGAGATAGCGATCGAGCCGCTGGCGGCGGCGGAAGCGTCGGACTGATCGGCCAGCCGATCTTTTTGTCGGGCCGTCGTTTTCTCACCGCACGCTGATCTCACCGTCCGGTACCGGCGGTTATCGAGCGCGGGAACGAAAACGGAGAACGGAAAAACCGTAAGAGGAGATAGCGGCGTCGCGGCTTACTCGGACTCGCGCCGGACGGGCGAGGCGTCGGAGCCGTCCTCGGCCGCGTCGTCGGTGGCGTCTCCGCCGGACTCGTCGAACAGCCCGTCGTCGGTCTCGTCGGTCGACGACTGTGCCGCGCCGTCGGTCCCGTCGGGCGTCTGTTCGCCGGTGTCGAACTGGTCCAGTACCTGACTGAGGCGGGACGCCTTGCCGGCGAGGTCGCTCGCGGACTGGCTCACCTCGGTCAGCGCGGAGGTCTGCTCCTCGGCGGCCGCGGCGACGTTCTCGGCCTCCGCGGTCGTCTCCTCGCTGATGGTCGCGGCTTCGTCGACCATCGCGACGACCTGCTGGGTCGAGGCGGCCTGCTGCTCGGTCGCCGCGCTGATGTCCTGCACGCCCGTGTTGGTCTCCTGGGCGTAGCCGGCGATCTCTTCGAGCGCCTCGATCGCGTGCTCGACGGACTCGCGGTGGTCGTCGATGTGTGCGCTGGTGTTT